>JAKQJQ010000252.1 GCA_029561105.1 Bacteroidota bacterium | reverse complement strand
TTTTGTTTGGATTCGATTTTCAAAATACCGCTCGCCGGATTCGGGTAAATCCTGAAATAACTATCAAACACAAAATCTTGTTTGGCCAAAACGGCAATCACAGTAACAGCAGGCTCGGTGACAATCGGGAAGTTGTAATCGAAATAAATGCTGGCGGTGTTGCTAAAGGTGTCGCCCAAAACGAGCGTGGGTTTGGTTTTGATTTTGAAAGCTACATAACCGTCATTGTTGGCATCGTCGAACGGCAGGTTGATGTTTTCAAAAATGAACTCGACTTTGTTACCGCTTGTTCTCGTGACAAATTCGTGACTGCCGTTTAGCGGAATCAGCGAATCGACATCGAATTTTGAGGTGTCGATCATGTCTTTGACGACAATATTCTCGGCATTGGCGGTTCCGGTATTTTCAAAACGGATCAGGTAGTGTACGTATTTGCCCGCCATTTCTGGTGTGATTGAGGCGCCTTCGAGGCAGGTTTTGTCGTTGGGATCGAATGAGTTGACGACGAGTTGCTTAAGCTCGGCATGATTGTCTAATGGGTATTCGTCATTGGCAATCGGTGTGACGTCGGCACCAAAACCAAGATACTCGCCCGCCACTACTGGCGGTATCTGAGCAGGCGTGTTGGCCTGTAAAACGACTGTAATTTCGCGACTTTCATACGTCACCAGATTTTCAAAACTCCAGTTGATGGTATTAAAAGTTTCTGAAGTAATCGGAACTGTGGATGATAAGAGTTGCATTTGAGCACCAGGAAAATTAAAACTCACCATGCCCGACTGTGTGGTCGTTCCTTTGTTTTTGTAAAGAATGGTGTATCTGGATTCAAAGCCCGGACGCGCGATTGTTTTAGGAATAATTATAACCTCAAGGTCGTTGTGGAGTCCGTTTGGGATGACACAAAAATCCTGGAAAAGCGGGTTGCCCTGCGCGGGAAAATTGACAGCAGCCATTATTGGGAAGATATTGAAATAAGAAGGGTTTTCAATGCTGGGGGTAATGGTATAACTGCCAGCCTGCAACGGGAGATTAAAATTCCCGTTTTGATCCGAACGTACGTCGCCAGTCGCCACACCGTTTGATACATTAAGTTTGACAAAAGGAATGGCAAGGTCGGTGGCGTCACATCCGTCAGCATTACTATCTGCACGTACCGTGCCTTGCAGGTTATAAAATTCACCGCCCGGGCTAAAGGAACAATAAGAATTCACGGTGCAATTGTATCCAAACGCATCGACATGGGTTTTTACATAATCCACCTCCGATTCATCAGCGCAAATGTACTGCAGGCCGGGATTGTCCTGGATTACGAACATAAATTGCGGTGTGGTGCCATTTTTTAGGAACAAGCTTTGAAGCTGATTCGAGCGGCAATCGAATCCTTCATTAACGGGTGCTCCCGAAACATCCAGCGTAGTCAGTAAGTTGTGGCCACACATCACAGAGGCCAGCGCGGGCAAATTTCTGACGTTTAACAAAATCAGTTGATTATTTGTACAGGTCAAATAAGTTAGTTGGGACAAAAGGCTAACATCAAGTGAGGTCAAATTATTGTGAGCGCAGAACAATTTAGTCAAATTCTGAAAATGCTCCAATCCCGACAGATCGGCAATACCCAAATTATTTAAGTTGAGCCGGTCGACAGTCATGGCTTCGCTAAATTGAATTTCGTTATCCTGATTGGTATCAATGGCAATATTTGCACCTGCAATGTCCTGGCAATAGTTGACGTTTGGACCTGAGAGCAACAAAGCCGCCTTAAAATTAGCATCCGGAAAGTTAATAATCTGCGCTTGCGCAATAGCGACAACTAAGACAAATAATATCGTGTATAGTCTTTTCATGGCTGATTTTGCTTTGGTTGTTACGTAAATGTACACAAATTACTGAAGCAAAAACAGTTGCATGAAAAAAGCCCCGTATTTCTACGAGGCTTTATTATTGAGTGAGAAAAAATTACTTCTTCTCGTTCTTCTCCATTTTAGCTTTCAAACCAGCAAGGATGTCATTGTTGTCTCCCAAAGTCGCAGCTGGTGCGTTGTTAGACGACGATGTGTTGCTCTCGTTGTTAGCGCGTACGTTTTTCTCTTCTTCCTCACGGAAGATAGCCGTGTGCGACGCCACTACTCTTTTGAACTCCTTGTTGAACTCGATTACTTTGAAATCGGCCACTTCGCCTTTTTTCAACTTCTTGCCGTCTTCTTTTTCAAGGTGACGGGTTGGGATGAAAGCAACGATATCGTCACCGAATTCTACCGTAGCGCCTTTGTCAACGATCTCAGCGATGGTTCCGTTGTGGATGGTTCCTACAGCGAAAGAATCCTCATACTGATCCCATGGGTTTGGCGTGGTTTGTTTGTGACCCAAAGACAATTTGCGTCCGTCAACATCCAATTCCAAAACAACTACATCAAGCTTCTCACCAACGGCAACGAAATCTGATGGGTGTTTGATTTTCTTAGTCCATGACAAGTCAGAGATGTAAATGAGTCCGTCGATTCCTTCTTCCAGTTCAACGAAAACACCAAAGTTGGTGAAGTTTCTAACGATTCCTGTGTGTTTAGAACCAACAGGGTACTTAGAAGTGATATCGGTCCAAGGATCTTGGCTCAATTGTTTGATACCCAAAGACATTTTGCGGTCTTCACGGTCCAAAGTAAGGATTTGTGCCTCAACGACATCACCTACTTTTACGAAATCCTGGGCAGAACGCAAGTGCGTAGACCATGACATTTCAGAAACGTGGATCAAACCTTCAACACCTTCGGCCACTTCGATAAATGCACCGTAATCAGCGATTACAACTACTTTACCTTTCACTTTGTCGCCAACCGCAAGGTTTTTGTCCAATGCATCCCATGGGTGCGCGTTAAGCTGCTTCAATCCCAATTGGATTCTTGTTTTCTCATCATCGAAATCAAGGATTACCACGTTCAATTTCTGATCCAACTCCAAAACTTCGCTTGGGTGGTTGATACGTGACCAGGAAAGGTCAGTGATGTGGATGAGTCCGTCAACACCTCCAAGGTCAATAAATACACCGTAAGAAGTGATGTTTTTCACCACACCTTCCAGTACTTGTCCTTTTTGCAATTGTCCGATGATTTCTTTTTTCTGTACTTCGATATCCGCTTCGATAAGCGCTTTGTGCGATACGACAACGTTTTTGAATTCGTGGTTAATTTTCACCACTTTGAATTCCATCATTTTATTAACGTAAACATCGTAGTCACGGATAGGTTTCACGTCGATTTGTGAACCTGGCAAGAAAGCCTCGATTCCAAAAACGTCAACGATCATACCTCCTTTAGTCCTGCATTTAACGAAACCTTGAACGATTTCTCCACTTTCATTGGCAGCGATCACGCGATCCCATGATTTGATGGTTCTTGCTTTTCTGTGTGACAATACCAATTGACCGGTTTTGTCCTCACGAACGTCGATCAATACTTCTACTTTGTCACCCACTTTTAAGTTTGGGTTGTAACGGAACTCGTTCAAAGAGATCACACCTTCCGATTTCGCGTTGATGTCTACAATAGCGTCACGGTCTGTGATGCGTACTACAGTTCCTTCAACTACTTCTTCCTGGTC
>JAKQJQ010000223.1 GCA_029561105.1 Bacteroidota bacterium | reverse complement strand
GGTTTTAGCGGCTGCATGCCTTGTTGGTCACGCGCTACGGTATCGATCACCGACTTGAACAGGTTTATGGCTTTGCTTTGGTCGGTTCCTGGCTTGTAGGTTTGCTTTTGTGCGGCGTCTTTTAGGATAGCCATCACGTCCTTATTGGTTTTCTCGAAGAGCTCCATGCCGCTTCCCCATGAGGTTTTGTCGTCGGGGATTTTGGTTTCGTTGAGCCAGCTTCCGTTGACAAACTTGTAGAAGTCATTCCTCGGGCTCGCGCTTTTATCCATATTGGCAATGTTGATGCCCGGTTCTTTTTTGATGTCTTGCGCCTGCATGTTGAATCCAACGAGCAACACAAGCACGAAGAGCCATTCTCTCTTTACGATTTTCATTTTTAGTTTTTTTGGTGATGCGACAAAACTAAGACAAATACTTTTAAAACTTGTTACACTTTCGCGCCAATTAAAGTTGTGTAAAACAGAAAATAAAACAGACTGGTTTCGTATTTTTGCAGCGCCTAAAGAGGCCAACACAATGCTACACTTTTTTAAAAAATACCGGATTTTCTTTCTTACGATGGGTGTGATTGCTGCGGTTGCCATTTCACTGTTTTATACGGTACTCAAGCCAAAAAAGACGCTTCCGATTTTTAACCCTGCCGATGTGAATCCCGAACTCGTAGACAGCACCGTACAATACGTGCGCAAATACCACACAATTGCTAACTTTTCACTGGTCAACCAAAACGGCAAAACCATCACGCAAAAAGATTACGAAGGCAAAATTTATGTGGCCGATTTTTTCTTTACCACCTGCGGCTCGATCTGCCCAAAAATGACGACGAATTTAGTCGAGGTGCAAAAGGCAATCGTGAACAATCCAAAGGTAATGCTGCTTTCACATTCGGTGACACCAGAAATAGACAGCGTTCCGGTACTCAAAGCTTATGCCCTGAAACACGGCGTAAATGACGCCAAATGGAACCTCGTGACCGGTGATAAAAAACAAATTTACGCGCTTGCCAGAAAGTCTTACCTTGCCGTAAAAATGGGTAAACCGTCTGAATTGTACGACATGGTACACACCGAAAATTTCGTTCTTGTAGATGCCAAAAGGCGCGTGCGCGGATTTTACGACGGCACCAAAAAAGAAGAAATTGAAAAGCTAATCGCCGATATTGAATTCCTTTGTAAAGAAGACCAATAAATCGCGGTAAGATTGCTTTTTTATCCTTAGATTTGTAATCTTAATTCAATCTAAATAAGCGTTGCGCCAAACCATTGCCAGTTTAAAAAAAGGGGAGAAAGCCGTCATCAGGGATTTTGACGTCGAGGCCATTCCACTCAAATTGCTTGAGATGGGTTGTTTGCCGGGAAACCTCGTAGAAGTCTTGCAGGTTGCGCCTTTGGGCGATCCGCTTTACCTCAACATCAATGGCTCGCATTTGGCCATCCGTTTAGAAACCGCGCGTGAAATAGCAATCGATCCCTTAACCATCACGCTTCAATGACCAGCACCAAGAACATCAATGTGGCATTGATTGGCAACCCGAATACGGGAAAGACCTCTGTTTTCAATCAATTGACCGGGCTCAACCAACAGGTGGGCAATTATCCGGGAATTACCGTCGAGAAAAAAATCGGATTTTGCAAACTGCCCTATAACATTAAGGCCAACATCCTGGATTTACCCGGAACTTACAGCCTCAATGCGAGTTCAATCGATGAAAATGTCGTGATTGAAATGCTGCTCAATAAAAACGACAAACTCTATCCCGATGTCGTTCTCGTTGTCGCCGACGTAGAAAACCTCAAGCGCAACTTATTGCTTTTCACGCAAATCAAAGACCTCGAGATCCCAACGATATTGGTCATCAATATGGCCGACCGTATGGGCGCCAAAGGTATTTCGCTCGATGTGCCTTACCTCGAAGCGCAGCTCAAAACCAAAATTGCGGTAATTAGCTCGCGCAAGGGAACCGGCATTGACGAATTGAAGAAACTTATTGTCGCGTATCAATCGCTACCTACCGAACCCTGTCTTAACGCATCGATTATAGATCCCGAATATTTCAACCGCCTTCGCAAAACCTTTCCCAACCAATTGCTCTACAAACTTTGGCTGGTCATCACCCAGGATGTCAATTTCGCGCAACTAGACCGAAACGAAATAAGGAACTCCTACACCAGATCACAGACCGAACTCAAAAAAATCCAGCAAAAGGAAACCATCAAACGGTATCAATTCATCAATGAGGTCTTGAAAGACGGACAAAAAATAAACCTTGCGACAGCCAAAGATTTTAGGATACAACTCGACCGAATCCTCACGCATAAAGTTTGGGGCTACGCCATTTTCTTTGCGATACTGTTTGTGATTTTTCAATCGATCTTTTCATGGTCTGCCGTACCCATGGATTTTATAGACAGTACGTTTGCTTCCCTGAGTACGCTGGCCGCACAACATTTGCCGGCCGGCGTACTCACCGATTTGATTGCGCAGGGCATCATTCCGGGAATTGGAGGTATTGTCATTTTCATCCCGCAGATTGCGTTTTTATTCCTGTTCATTTCTATGCTCGAAGAAAGCGGTTACATGAGCCGCGTGGTTTTCCTCATGGACAAAATCATGCGCCGTTTTGGGCTGTCAGGCAAAAGTGTGGTGCCGCTGATTTCGGGTACGGCCTGCGCCATTCCGGCCATCATGGCCACCCGAAACATTGAAAACTGGAAAGAGCGTCTCATTACCATACTGGTTACGCCATTCACGACCTGCTCTGCCCGATTGCCCGTGTACGCCATCATCATTGCCTTGGTTATTCCCGAAAAACGCGTGTTGGGCATCCTGAACCTGCAGGGTTTGACCTTGATGCTGCTCTACCTCATCGGTTTTGGGACGGCGATTGTGGCGGCTTACCTCCTCAACAAAATCCTAAAAATCAATGGCAAGACGTATTTTGTCGTGGAAATGCCGGGTTATAAATTGCCGATGTTCAAGAACGTATCGCTCAATGTGCTCGAGAAAACAAAGGCCTTTGTTTGGGGCGCGGGTAAAATCATCCTTGCCATCTCGATCGTATTGTGGTTTCTGGCGTCGAGCGGCCCCGGAAATGCGTTCCATCATGCCGATCAGATCGTAGCTGCGCAGCACCTTTCGGAGCCTTTGTCGGCCACCGATTTTGAAAATGCCGTCGCCTCGCAAAAGCTAGAAAACTCTTATATCGGAATCATGGGAAAAGCCATTGAGCCCGCGATTGCACCTTTGGGTTACGACTGGAAAATCGGTATTGCGCTGATCAGTTCGTTTGCGGCGCGCGAAGTATTTGTAGGAACTCTGGCTACCATTTACAGCGTGGGCGATACCGACAACGAAAACACCATCAAAAATAAGATGCAAACAGAAATACATCCCGACACTGGGCAAAAGGTATTCAATTTCGCCACCGGAATTTCCCTTTTGCTGTTTTATGCTTTCGCGATGCAATGCGCCAGTACTTTGGCCATCACCAAAAAAGAAACCAACAGCTGGAAATGGCCTGCCACCCAGTTGGTTTTGATGAGCGGCTTGGCGTATCTCGTGGCGCTGGTCACTTATCAAATCCTAAAATAATGGTACAGGAAATTCTCGCTTATATTATTTTAGCGGCCGCCATTTTCTTTTTGGTACGCAAATTTCTTTGGAAAAAGAAGAACGAAAAAAATTGTGGAGAAGGCGATTGCGGTTGCCACTGATCAGTGGGATTGCCAACTATCGGGTGTAACCGATTTTTAAAACATAACTTTTCGGGTCTACACTAACGCCCTGTTTCGGGTAAGGTAAAACACCGACTGAGGTCACTTTCTTTCCCAGATATTTTGAAAACAGTTCGAGGTTTTGCTCGCGGTTGGCAGACGAGAAAGTAACATCTTCCACAAATTTTTTATCCTTGTATACCGATACTACAAAACTGACTTCGCCTGCCCAAACGCAAGTCACGCCTTCTGGGCAACGCGAGTCCGAAACCACTTGTTTCAAGACCAAACGGTAGCCTTTCTTTTTGACACATTCGGTTTGGGTGATGGTTTTGTAGTGGATTTTTTCTGCCGTAGTTTGTGCCGAAATCGTCAGGCTTAGCAGCAAAAATAGTAGTGGGAATAATTTTTTCATAGCGAAAGTTACGCATCTCAAACCTTCTTCACAAAAAGATTGCCCGCGATTTTACTCGAAATCACAATCTCGTTTGTCCCTACCCTGATTTTCATCGACGCATCAAAATCTTCTTTTAACACCACTTCAATCCGCGAGCCCAACGCAATCTGGTTCTTGTCGAGGTATTTTAAAAATTCGGCAGACGAATCCTTGACGCCCACACACAAACCGCTTTGGTCCTTCAGGAGTTCTGATAACAGCATTTTCTCGGTTTTGGCAATCTTGCCATGACGGTCGGGAATCGGGTCTCCGTGCGGATCCTGGGTAGGATTTCCCAGGAAATCATCGAGTTTGTTGATGAGCTGTTCTGATTTGATGTGCTCGAGCTGCTCGGCGATGTCATGTACCTCATCCCAGGCAAAATCGAGCTTCTCCACAAGAAACACTTCCCACAACCGGTGTTTGCGCACAATCATCTTGGCCGACAACCTGCCGCTATCGGTGAGTGAAACGCCTTGGTATTTCTTGTAGTTGACCAGGCCTTTCTCGGCAAGTTTCTTGAGCATATCGGTCACCGACGAGGCTTTGGTCTCGATCATCTCGGCAATGGCGTTGGTGCTCACTTCGCCGTCGGATACGCCGGTGAGATGGTAGACGGTTTTGAGGTAATTTTCTTCTGAGAGGGTCATTTTAAAGGTTACAGGGTTTAAGGGTGAAAGGTTCAGGGTGAAAGCTAGCCCCGATAGCAGTGGAAATCCTTTTTTGCTGTTGCCCTATGAGATTCCTCCTGCGTCGGACCCGAGGCGTTAGCCGAACTGGCGAAGCAATGACAAAAAGTGCTGGAAGGGAATGTGAGCAAAAAAGATTGCAACGTATAGCGGGATTAGCTCCTAAAAATTAATTCTTAATAATAAACAAAGGTATAGAAACCGCGTGACGTACGCTGCCAACAGTGGTTCCGAAAATCAAATCCTTGAAATTGCCGTGACCGTGTGTGCCCATAATGAGCAGATCGAACTGGCCTTCATTGATGATTTTTGCGATGGCCTTTCCGGGTTTGCCAAAACCGAGTTGGGTTTGTACCGAAAAGCCTTTGTCTGACAACAAACGGGTATATTCATAAAGCAATTGCTCGTCTACCGTGGTTTCATGGTCTTTGATACTGCTGCCGTAAACAATCGCGCCCACGGTTTCCACGACATGAATCAGGGTGTAGTGGGCGTCTTTCCCTCCCAAATCGATGGCGTGTTGCAGCGCTTTTTCATCGGCCTCAGAAAAATCTACCGTGACGGCAATGTGTTTCTTGTGGTAATTTCCGGTTGAAAATTTGAGCGCAAAGTGGTGTGGTGAATGGTTCGCTATGGATGGTTTTTCCTCTGTGAAAAATGGCTTGAATACGATGTACAACAATAAAATCAAGAATCCTCCCGCAAGCGGAACGACCGTCAACCACAATACCATCGGGTTTTCTGAAGTGTCGAGCCAGCCGTTGATTTCATCAAAAACCAACTTGGCATTGAGCGTAACGATAATCGAGGCGATGGTCCAGGCAGCGATTCTGGTAAGGCGTCCAATCTCGAACCCGTCCATTTTGGATTTGTCGCTCACAAAGTGGATTAGCGGGATAATGGCAAAACCCAGTTGCAGCGAAAGGATCACCTGGCTCAAAATCAAGAGTTTTCCCGTGACGCTTTCTCCGAAATACGATATCACGATCACGGCAGGGACAATCGCAATCAATCGGGTTAAGATTCTCCTTACCCAAGGTTGGATGCGCAGGTTGAGATAACCTTCCATGATGATCTGTCCGGCAAGCGTACCGGTCACTGTAGAGCTTTGCCCTGCGGCAATCAGCGCCACGGCAAATAGTATGGGCGCCCATTTGGTGCCCAGCAACGGTTGTAGGAACTGGTGCGCATCCTGAATTTCGGCCACTTCAAACATTCCGTTTTTGTAAAAGGTGGCGGCGGCCAAAATCAGGATGGCGGCGTTGACAAAAAAAGCGAGATTCAGGGCGATGGTGCTGTCAATGAGGTTGTATTTGAGCGCTTGTTTGATACCCGCTTTGCTGCGGTCGAATTTGCGCGTCTGCACCAGCGACGAATGCAGGTATAAATTGTGTGGCATCACCGTGGCGCCGATGATTCCGATGGCGATGTACAGCGCCGCGCTGTTGGGCATAGACGGGATGAGTCCGGCAACGACTTTGCCCATTTCGGGTTCGGCAAAAATCATCTCGAAAATAAAGGAGATCCCAATGATGCTCACTAAAGTGATGATGAAAGCTTCCATCTTACGGATGCCTTTGTTGATCAGGAACAATAAAAGAAAAGTGTCGAGTACGGTAATCATCACGCCTTCAATAAGCGGGATGTCAAACAACAGGTTGATCCCAATCGCCATTCCCAGGACTTCGGCCAGGTCACAGGCGGCGATGGCAATTTCGGCCAGGAAATACAAAATGTAGTTGATGAATTTAGAATACGTTTCGCGCGAAGCCTGCGCCAAATCACGCTGCGTAACGATGCCCAAGCGCGCACTGAGGCTTTGCAGCAGCAGCGCCATCATATTGCTCATCAAAAGCACCCACAATAAGGCGTAACCGAATTGGCTTCCGCCAGCGATATCGGTGGCCCAGTTTCCAGGGTCCATATAGCCCACGCTCACCAGATAAGCCGGACCAAAAAAGGCGAGAATTTTCCTGAACACCGTGGTTTTATTCTGGGTAGCAACCGACTCGTGTACCTCTTCTAAAGATTTGCTCATAGTCCCAATTTTAAACAAATATAAAATTTGAAATTTGATTAATGAAATAAAAAATTTAGTTTTGTCTAAAATTTTATTTACTCTAATGAAAAATCGTTTTGTTTTTTATTTTATGATGCTGTCCTCTACGGGATTTTCGCAAAACCAAATCTCGCTTTCAGGAATCATATCCCACGATGGTCGGCCGATAAGCCAAATCCTCGTGGTCATAGACCGACTATACAAAACCCAAACAGACAGCCTGGGCAATTATACCTTTTCGAGTTTAACGACGGGCAACCACCAACTAGCTGTCAACGCGCCCGGATACGAAAATATTGAAAGAACCATACGAATCGCAAACACCCCAGTGGTACTCGACCTGAAACTTCAATCCAACGCAAACACACTCAACGAAATCGTGGTTTCGGGAACCTTAAAATCGGTTAGGCGAATGGAAAGTCCGGTCCCGGTAGAAGTGTACAGCCCCACATTCTTTAAAAAAAATCCGGTTCCCAATATTTTCGATGCGCTGCAAAATGTCAACGGCGTAAGGCCGCAACTCAATTGTGGCGTATGCAACACGGGTGACATCCACATCAACGGGCTCGAAGGCCCTTATACCGCTGTGCTTATTGACGGCATGCCCATAGTGAGTAGTCTTTCTACGGTTTACGGGCTTTCGGGCATACCCAATTCGCTCGTAGAAAGAATAGAAATCGTAAAAGGCCCTGCGTCTTCTTTATACGGAAGTGAAGCCATGGGCGGACTCATCAACATCATCACCAAAACGCCGTTTACCGCACCACAACTTTCGGCCGAATTTCTTATGACGAGTTGGCTCGAGACCAACACCGATTTGGGGCTGAAATACCATTTGGGAAAAATCGGAGATGCCTTGATTGGTGTCAACTATTTCAGGAACAGTGAGGTCATCGATAATGACAAGGATGGGTTTACCGACCTTAGCTTACAGGATCGGATTTCAATCTTCCACAAAGTGAGCTTCAACAGGAAAAACAACAGGGTTTTTAACATCGGCCTGCGCGGCATGTACGAAGACCGTTGGGGCGGCGATATCCGTTGGGGAAAAAAATACCGCGGCGGCGATGTCATTTACGGGGAAAGTATTTACACCAAACGCGGCGAAATATTCGGGAATTACCAAATGCCGACCTACGAAAAATTAATGCTGTCGTTTTCGGGCAACCTCCATTTCCAGGACAGCCGATACGGCACAACGGCTTACCTCGCCAACCAAAAAGTGGGTTTCGTGCAACTTACCTGGGACAAAAAAATCAAACGCCACGATTTGCTTTCTGGCTTCGCGTCGCGTTACACTTATTACGATGACAATACACCCGCAACTGCATCGGGAAACCGCAACCACGCCAAAAAAACTTGGTTGCCCGGAATTTTCATCCAGGATGAAATCGGACTGGGGAAAAAACACCTGCTGCTTTTGGGTTTGCGGTATGATTACAATTCGATCCACGGGAATATTCTAACGCCTCGCCTCGCGCACAAATACAAAATTAATGACAACAATATCCTGCGGCTCAATGCGGGAACGGGCTTTCGTGTGGTGAATCTTTTTACCGAAGACCATGCGGCGCTCACCGGATCGCGCGAAGTGGTGATCCAAAGTGCGCTGCGGCCAGAAAAAACGATAAATGCCAACCTGAATTACCTGAACAAGATGTATGTAGGCAACGGCACAATCGTCAATCTCGAGACCTCGCTTTTTTATACGCGTTTCAGCAACAAGATCATTGCCGATTACACCCGCGATCCCAATAAGATTATTTACGACAACCTCGATGGCTATTCAATCAGTCAGGGCATTACAGCAAACTTAGATGTCAACTTCCGCAATGGTATTAAAGTTATTGCAGGCGCCACCTATATGGATGTTTATACCGTAGAAAACGGCCGCCGCGAACGCCAACTGCTCACCGAAAAATTCACCGGAACCTGGTCTGTTTCCTATAAAATCGATGCCATCAAATTGAGTATCGATTACACCGGAAACCTCTACAGCCCAATGAAGTTGCCACTTTTGGGAGCGCTTGATCCGCGCAGCCCGGATTCGCCATGGTACAGCCTGCAAAACATACAGTTCACCTATCACGGTTTTAGAGATTTCGAGCTGTTTACCGGCGTGAAGAACCTGCTCGACTTTACACCCATGAAAAACAACCCATTCCTGATTGCGCGCAGCCAGGACCCATTTGACAAAAACGTTGCTTACGGCGCAAACGGCCAGGTATTGGCAACACCTCTGAATCCTTTTGGACTTACTTTCGACACGACGTATATTTATGCACCCAACCAGGGAATCCGTGGATTTTTGGGGCTGCGTTACAAGTTGCCGTAACCATCGCCCAAAAAAAGTTGGCGATAACAAATCTTTATGATTGCCCCAACTTGGCAGCCCATTTTTCTTTGTAACTTTACCGCTCAAAAATTAACCTAAAGCAAAAGAATATGTATCCAGAAGAAATGGTAATCCCCATGCGTGCCGAACTGGCTGATGCGGGTTTCGAAGAATTATACAGCGCCGGTGCCGTAGAAAATGCGCTTGCCAAACCGGGCACCACCTTACTGGTTGTGAATTCGGTATGCGGTTGCGCCGCCAGAAATGCACGCCCGGGCGCCAGAATGAGTTTAGAAAACCTTAAAAAACCAGACCATTTGGCTACGGTTTTTGCCGGTGTAGACAAAGAGGCCGTAGATGCTGCGAGACAATCAATGTTCCCGTTTCCGCCGTCATCACCGTGTATCGCGTTGTTCAAGGATGGTGAATTGGTACACATGCTCGAGCGCCATCACATTGAAGGGCGTCCGGCAGAGCTCATCGCCGACAACTTAAAAGACGCATTCAACGATTTTTGCTAAACTGCATAAAATGCCAATCAAGCCACATCGAAAGTTGTGGCTTTTTTATTGGGAGCCAATCCTGCTGTGCGTTGTGTCTTTTGTTTTTTAAAGAAAAAAACAAAAGGACGCCACTGTCATCAGGGCTAGGTTTTGCGTTTTACGATAGCAGCTGTCAAACATTTGCAATTTCCATCCTTTTCGTTACTTTTGCGCCACGTCAGGCGAAGGCCAAACGTATGAAGTAAAATACTCCTCACCTTAAACTGTTTATAGCATGCAACTGTACAACACTTTGAGCGCAGAAGAAAGAGCCGTCATGATCGATGACGCCGGAAAACAACGCCTTACGTTGTCTTTCTATGCTTATGCGCAAATCCAAAATCCCACCCAATTCAGAAACGAATTATTCCTGGCCTGGAACCCACTTGAGGTTTTGGGTAGGATTTACGTGGCCCACGAAGGCATCAACGCGCAATTGTCCTTGCCTGCCGACCATTTCTACGCGTTCAAGGACACCATCGAGCAATACGATTTTATGCGAGGCATCAGGCTCAACATTGCCGTAGAGCACGATGATTTTTCGTTCCTCAAACTCACCATAAAAGTGCGCGATAAGATTGTCGCCGACGGGCTCAACGATGATTCTTTCGATCCTACCAATATCGGGATTCATTTAAAGGCCAAGGAATTCAATGATTTGCTCGAAGATCCCAACACGATTGTCGTAGACATGCGCAACCACTACGAAAGTGAAATCGGTCATTTTACAAACGCCATCAAACCCGACGTGGACACTTTCCGCGAAAGCTTGCCCATCATCGAAGAGCAGCTTGCCGAGCACAAACAGGATAAAAAATTATTGATGTATTGTACGGGCGGCATCCGTTGTGAGAAAGCGTCCGCCTATTTCAAGCACAAAGGTTTCGAGAACGTCTACCAGCTCGAAGGCGGCATCATAGAATACACGCGCCAGGTCAAAGAGCAAGGATTGCAAAGCAAATTCATCGGCAAGAATTTCGTTTTTGACCACCGACTCGGCGAACGCATCACAGATGATATCGTCTCGAACTGCCACCAATGCGGCCAACCTTGCGATTTGCATACCAATTGCGCCAACGAAGGCTGCCATTTGCTGTTCATCCAATGTGAAAACTGCGCCACTGCAATGGAAGGCTGCTGTTCTACGGCTTGTGTCGACATCATCCACTTGCCCGAAGAAGAGCAGAAAGCCATCCGACGCGGCATTAAAAACGGCAACAAAATATTTAAGAAAGGAAAGTCTGAAGTGTTGACTTATAAGAATGCGGCAAATAGTCAAAAGTCGAAAGTCGAAAGTCAAACGGTTAGAACCACTTCTACGCTCGAAAAAAGAACCAAAGTGCAAGAGCCAAAAATCCAAAAAATGTTGATTGGGAAAGCCATCCATTATTTTGCTAAAGCCCAAATCGGGCAGTTTTATATCGAATCGGATGCGATCAAAACCGGCGATCAAATCCTGATCAAAGGCGTTACGACCGGCGAACAAACCATGACATTGGACGAGCTTTTTGTCGATGATGCACCGTCGGCTACCGCTACAACCGGCCAAACGGTTTCGTTCAAACTGCCATTCCGCATCCGCCTTTCAGACAAACTCTACAAAATCATATCCTGATGACAGTCACTAACAAGATAGAGCTCATGGCACCTGCGGGTGACTTTGAGTCGCTTCAGGCCGCGATAGACAATGGTGCCGATTCGGTTTATTTTGGTGTCGAGCAACTCAACATGCGCGCGCGTTCGACCGTCAATTTCACTATCGCCGATTTGCCAGAGATTGCCCGTCGCTGCGGAAACAAAAGCATCCGCACCTACCTCACGCTCAATACCATCATTTACGACCATGACCTTTCTGTGGTCAAAACCTTGCTCACCAAAGCAAAAGACGCCAACATTACCGCGGTCATTGCGTCAGATCAAGCGGTTATCGCCATGGCGCGCCAACTGGGGATCGAGGTGCATATTTCTACCCAGCTCAACATCACCAACATCGAGACCATTAGGTTCTACAGCCTGTTTGCCGACACGATGGTTTTGAGCCGCGAACTCAGCCTTCGACAAGTCAAGAGCATTACCGAGCAGATTGCCCGCGAGGACATCAAAGGGCCAAACGGGAATCTGGTGGAGATTGAAATCTTTGGGCACGGCGCGCTGTGCATGGCCGTTTCGGGCAAATGTTACCTGAGTTTGCATTCGCACAATTCGTCGGCGAACCGCGGTGCCTGCAAGCAGAATTGCAGAAAGAAATACACCGTCATAGACCAGGAAAGTGGCTTTGAGATTGAGGTAGACAACGAATACCTGATGTCGCCCAAAGATTTGTGTACACTTGATTTCCTTGACCAGGTCATCGATTCGGGCATACAGGTCTTAAAAATAGAAGGCCGTGGCCGAGCGCCCGAATACGTGGCGACGGTTGTGAAAACCTACCGCGACGCGATTGACAGTTATTACGACGGCACTTTCTCTAAGGAAAAAGTCGCCATTTGGATGGAAGCACTCGCCACCGTTTACAACCGAGGATTCTGGTCTGGTTACTACCTCGGGCAAGAACTTGGTGAATGGAGCGCTGTTCCCGGCTCGTTGGCCACACAGAAAAAAGTGTATGTGGGCAAAGGCACGCATTATTTCCCCAAAGCCAACATCGGACAGTTCAAGATTGAGGCCTACGACATCAAAGCCGGCGACAAAATCCTGATCACGGGACCAAATACCGGCGCGCAAGAGTTGGTCATCGATGAAATGTTTGTCAATGACCAGATTGCTGACAAAGCGACCAAAGGTGACCATTGTACGTTGAAACTTCCTTTTCGCATCAGGCTTTCTGATAAACTTTACAAAATCGTCGAAGCCTGATGCTAGTCATTACGTTGCAACGCGACAAGTGTATCGGCTGCAATTACTGCGTTGAGATGTCGCCTGAACTGTTTAGGATGTCTAAGAAAGATGGTAAATCGGTACTGTTGCAATCGCGCGATGCCAAAGGTTTTTTTACGCTGAAATCGCATGATCACACCTTAACCGCTAACGCCGAACTGGCCGCAAAAGCATGTCCGGTCAAAATCATTTCGGTGAAAGAAACCTGACTTTTGTGCCGGTACACTTGCTCTTAAAACAACCCCTTTTCATCGAATTTAAACCCGCTTTCTTCTTATCGTAGTCTTTCGGCTTTTGACTTTTGACTTTACGACTATTATACTATCTTTACGCACAAAACGTTTTAAGAACTTAAGCCGCCAACGCGGCACTACCTATATCATGGCATGTACAAGTTGCTCAACTTCTGATGGCGGTGCGCCTAAGGGTTGTAAGAATAATGGGAGCTGCGGCACCGACAGCTGCAACAAACTAACGATTTTTGACTGGCTTTCTAATATGGCCTTGCCTACGGGAGAAGCGCCTTTTGATTGTATTGAGGTGCGATTTAAAAACGGCCGCAAGGAGTTTTACCGCAACGTCGAGAAACTCACCTTGAGCATTGGCGACATCGTAGCCACCGAAGCTTCTCCGGGACACGACATTGGCATTGTAACCCTAACCGGTGAACTCGTCAAAATCCAAATGAAGAAAAAAGGAGCGAATCCAAACGGGAACGATATCGCCAAAGTGTATCGCAAAGCCTCGCAAAAAGACATCGACATCTGGTCTAATGCGAGGGATAAAGAAGAGCCGATGAAAGTGCGCGCGCGTGAACTCGCCATTGCCCACAAGCTCGAAATGAAGATTTCGGACATCGAATTCCAGGGCGACGGATCGAAAGCTACGTTTTACTATACCGCCAACGACCGTATCGATTTTCGTTTACTGATCAAGGATTTCGCAAAGGAATTCTCCACGAGGATAGAAATGAAGCAGGTTGGTTTTCGTCAGGAAGCGGCGCGCTTGGGCGGAATTGGCTCGTGCGGACGCGAATTGTGTTGCTCTACCTGGCTTACCGACTTTAGGAGCGTGAACACATCGGCGGCGCGTTACCAACAGTTGTCGCTCAATCCGCAGAAATTGGCCGGACAATGCGGCAAACTCAAATGCTGCCTCAATTACGAACTCGACACTTACATGGATGCCTTACAGGGTTTCCCCGATTTCGACACCAAGTTGCAAACAGAAAAAGGCACCGCCGTTTGCCAGAAGCAAGACATCTTCAAAGGTCTCATGTGGTTTGCCTACACAGACAATTATGCGCATTGGCATTTGCTCAAGATAGAGCAGGTCAAGGAAATTATAGCCGAGAACAAACTCAAAAACAAGGTCTCGGCACTTGAGGATTACGCCGTAGAAACCCTAGCCGAACCCGAAAAGGATTTCAACAACGCCATGGGCCAGGAAAGCCTCACGCGTTTTGACCAGCCTAAGAAAAAGAACAAGAAAAAGAAACGCAAACCGCAAGGCGAAGGTGTAGCTGCGGGTGGCAATCAGCCTGCAAGGCCCAATCCCAATCTGATTCAGCCCAAAAGCCAGAACCAGTCTGCGAACAATAACCCGCGTGGCGGAGGCGATTCGGGCGCGACACCAAATGCGACCGCAACGCGCAGTGGTGAACCCAACGCTGCCAATCCAGATCGTAAGCCCAACAACGCTAACCGAAACCGCAACCGAAACAGACCAAACAACAACAGAGACAGAAATGAGCCTAAGAAGTAGTTTGCTCCTTTTGGTAATCGCGGCGGCACTATTGTCCTGCGACAAGAAAAGGGTTTTTGACGAATACCACGCCGTGGGAAAAAGCTGGGACAAAGACAGTGTTGTGAGTTTTGAATTGCCAAAACTGGACACCAAAAAACAATACAACCTGTTTTTAAACATCCGTGACAATAGTGATTACCCGTACAACAATTTGTTTGTGATTGTGGCCATGGAAGAACCCAACAAAGTGACCAAAGTAGACACACTTGAATACCAAATGGCCAACCCCGACGGCAGCCTTTTGGGTGACGGTTTTACCGATGTCAAGGACAACAAACTTATATACAAGGAAAAAGTCAGTTTCAAGGAAGGCCTTTACAAGGTACACATCAGGCAAGCGGTTCGCCAAACCGGAAAGGTCGTGGGCGTACAAAAATTAGACGGCATCACCGAGGTAGGTTTTAGAATAGAAAAAACAGATTAGCCATGGCAGTTCAAAAAAATCAATCAGAGAAAGACATCAAATATTACCGCAATAAATTCTGGCGCATTTTCCTTTACGGAATGGCCGGAATTTTTCTTTTTTTCATCCTGGCCTCCTGGGGCGTTTTTGGTGCGATGCCTTCGTTTGAAGACCTCGAGAACCCCGATTCGAACCTGGCCACCGAGATCATTTCCTCAGATGGTGTGACACTCGGAAAATTCTACAATGAGAACCGTACGATGGTCAAATACTCGGATCTCCCAAAACATTTGGTAGATGCCTTGGTTGCCACAGAAGACGAACGGTTCTACGAACACTCTGGTATTGACGGACGAGGAACCATGCGTGCCGCCCTAAGCCTTGGGACCAGTGGTGGCGCGAGTACACTCACCCAACAATTGGCCAAATTGCTATTCCATGGCGAAGGATCGAAATTCTTTCTGTTGCGGATCGTGCAAAAAGCAAAAGAATGGATCATCGCCATCCGACTCGAAAGGCAATACACCAAAAATGAAATCATTGCCATGTACCTCAACAAAGCCGATTTCGTGAATACGGCTGTGGGCATCCGCTCGGCGGCAAACGTGTATTTTGGCAAGGAACCGAGAGATCTCACCATAGAAGAAGGCGCGATGCTGGTCGGCATGCTCAAAAACCCGTCGCTATTCAATCCCGTAAAAAGGCTTGAGAAAGTAACCAAACGCCGCAACGTGGTTTTAAAACAGATGGAGAAAAACGGGTTTCTCAACGAGCAGACCAAACTCGCACTCGAGAAAAAACCCATCGTGCTCAACTTTCACCCCGAAAGCCACACCGACGGAATCGCCACCTATTTTCGCGAATACCTGCGTGACTTCATGAAGAAATGGACCAAAGACAATAAAAAACCCGACGGCTCAGAATACGACGTTTACAAGGACGGGCTCAAAATCTATGTGACCATCGATTCGCGCATGCAACAATATGCTGAAGAAGCCGTGGCCCAACACCTTGAAAACCTGCAACAGGAGCTCGACAGCGAAAAGAAAACCAATAAGAATGCGCCTTTTGTAAGGCTCAATGAGGCCGAAACCCAAAAACTCATGATGCAGGCCATGAAAAATTCTGGCCGCTGGAAAGAAATGGCCGCACAGGACAAAAGCGAAAGCGACATCATCAAATCGTTTGGCATCAAGACCAAAATGAAAATTTTCACCTGGAAAGGCGAACGCGACACCGTGATGACCCCAACCGATTCGATTAGGTATTACAAAGGATTCCTGCAATCGGGCGTAATGGCTATGGAACCCTCAACCGGGCACATCAAAGTTTGGGTGGGCGGTGACAATTACAAATATTTCCAGTACGATCACGTGGGGCAAGGCGCGCGTCAGGTAGGTTCGACATTCAAGCCGTTCGTTTATGCCACGGCGATTGAGCAGCTCAATATGTCGCCCTGTGATTCGATCATCGATTCGCCGTTTACAATCCCGAAAGGCCGACACAACGTCACCGAAACCTGGACACCACAAAACTCCAACGGCGAATACCGCGGCATGGTGACACTCAAAAAAGCACTTGCCTTGTCGATCAATACGGTATCGGCCAAACTCATAGACAAGACCGGGCCGGAAGCGGTGGTAGAACTCACGCACAAACTCGGTGTGAAGTCTGAGATTCCTGCGCAACCTTCTATCGCGCTAGGTGCCGTAGAAATCACCGTGCAGGATATGGTAGCCGCTTACAGCACCTTTGCCAACGAAGGGGTTTACATGAAGCCACAATTCATCACCAGGATTGAGGACAAGAACGGCGTGGTGATTTACGAACCGTCGCCCGAATCACACGACGTACTCAACAAAGACATCGCTTTTGCGGTAATTAAACTGCTTGAAGGCGTTACCGAAAGTGGCTCAGGTGCGCGTTTGCGTACACAAGGCGGTGGACACGGCTACAACAGGGTATCTGGTTATCCGTATATGTTTACCAACCCGATTGCCGGCAAAACCGGGACGACGCAAAACCAATCAGACGGTTGGTTCATGGGAATGGTGCCTAATTTGTGCACCGGCGTTTGGGTGGGCTGCGAAGACCGCTCGTCGCGTTTCAAGGGCATCACTTATGGACAGGGCGCGACAGCAGCGTTACCCATCTGGGGAATCTTTATGAAAAAGTGTTACGCCGATAAAACGCTTAACGTTTCTAAATCGGATTTTGAAAGACCAAAGAATCTGTCGATAAAAGTGGATTGCTGGGTGCCGGTGAAGGACACGACCGAAACCGAGTTTGAGCAAAGCACCGATGAATTTGAATTGTAATTAGAAGCCAATCCCGCTATCCGTTGCAATCTTTTTATTGCGAGATTCCTCCTTACGTCGGAATGACAAAACGCAATAAAAAGGATTTCCACTACTATCGGGGCTAGGCCAATCATACCAGAACAAATGATCAACAAAAAAGTAAAATCTGTACAGGAAGCGCTTGCCGGAATCGAAGACGGCATGACCATCATGCTCGGTGGATTCGGGCTTTGTGGTATTCCCGAGAATTCGATTGCCGAACTTGTAAAAAAAGATGTCACCAATTTAACCTGCATTTCCAACAACGCCGGTGTGGATGATTTTGGCCTTGGATTGCTCCTGCAAAAACGCCAGATTAAGAAAATGATTTCGTCTTATGTGGGCGAGAATGCCGAATTTGAACGCCAGATGCTCTCGGGCGAACTCGAGGTAGAACTTACCCCGCAAGGGACACTTGCCGAAAAATGTCGCGCTGCACAAGCCGGAATCCCAGCATTTTTTACGCCTGCGGGTTTTGGTACAGAAGTGGCCGAAGGTAAAGAGTCGCGCGAATTCAATGGCAAGATGCACATTTTAGAACACGCCTATAAAGCCGATTTTGCGATTGTCAAAGCCTGGAAAGGCGATGAAGCCGGGAACCTCATCTTTAAAGGAACCGCGCGTAATTTCAACGCCCCGATGGCCGGAGCCGGTAAAATCACGATTGCCGAAGTGGAGGAATTGTTGCCCGTAGGTAGCCTCGACCCAAACCAAATCCACATTCCGGGGATTTTGGTGCAACGGATTTTTAAAGGGGAGAAATTTGAGAAGCGAATTGAACAGAGAACAGTTAGAAAAAAGTAGTCATAAGTTTTTAGCTTAAAGCTTGTCACTTACAGCAATATCCAATAAACCATGTTAGGAAAAGAAGAAATCGCAAAACGCATCGCCAAAGAAGTAAAGGACGGCTATTATGTAAATCTCGGCATCGGGATTCCCACGCTCGTGGCCAATTATGTAAGGACTGATATTTCGGTGGAATTCCAGAGCGAAAACGGCGTACTAGGCATGGGACCTTTCCCTTTTGAGGGCGAAGAAGATGCCGACATCATCAACGCCGGAAAACAAACCATCACCACGTTGCCCGGCGCGAGTTTCTTTGACTCGGCTTTTAGTTTTGGTATGATCCGCAGCCAACACGTAGACCTAACCATTCTTGGCGCGATGGAAGTAGCCGAAAACGGCGACATTGCCAATTGGAAAATCCCCGGAAAAATGGTCAAAGGCATGGGCGGCGCAATGGACTTGGTAGCTTCGGCCGAAAATATCATTGTGGCCATGATGCACGTGAACAAGGCCGGCGAATCAAAAATCCTTAAAAGATGTACGTTGCCTTTAACCGGAGTAGGTTGTGTGAAAAAAGTCGTGACCGAACTTGCTGTGATGGAAGTGACGCCCAAAGGTTTCAAACTGCTTGAACGCGCACCTGGTGTTTCGGTGGAGCATATCATCGCATCTACGGAAGCCGAGTTGATTATTGAAGCAGAAATTCCGGAGATGAAAATCGGATAAAGGCAAAACCTATAAAATAAGCCGCAATCGGTAGACGATGCGGCTTTTTTTATGCTCCAAATTGTTTGAGATGGTGGTCGAGATGCACGTAATGCAAGGTGCCCCATTCTGCATCGGTCATTTCACCAAAAAAAGGGTGCTTTCTATTGGCGATGACCGATGGACCGAGTTCGCCAAATTTTGCAATGGTATCGGTTAAGGTTCGTTTCTCTTGCTCGAAATCGGGCGTACCGGTGATTTTGAACTCGGGTGCCGTGGGCGAATTTTTACCAAATCCTTTGTTCTTTATAAAACTGTTCTTGGCCAATTTTCCGAACAGGAACCCTAGCAGACCGCCTTTAATGATGAGCTTGCCTTGGGCCACGTCAAGTGGTTTTTGGCAATGCAAGACCATTTGTGCGGCGTTCATTTTTCCCCATAACGCCGGCGACTCGGCAGTGAGTTTTTCGAATCTTTCGAGCAGGCTTTGGTTGGCGGCTGCATTAAAAATATTGGTTTCCATATCTTTTTTTGGTTGTAGCTAAGTTAGGAATTATGGCAAAATGCGCCACGTTTTTGGCTTTGCAAATTAAAAAAATGCCTTTCAACGTTTTTTCAGGTTAGTTACAGAAAAAATGCGGTTGGTATTTCCTGTGACTGTAATATTGCTTCATTATTAGATCCCAAGTCTATTTTAAACCTTTAAAACCTACCATCATGAAAGCAAAATTTCTGCTTGTGGCTACTTTCCTCGTGGCATTTTTCGGAACTGTTTCGGCTCAAGATTACCATCCATTCTTAAATAATTCTTCGTGGGTCATCAATGACTTAGTTGCTTGCTGCCGTCCAGCGGAATTGCGCAACATTGAAGAAGGAACACCAACGGTAATCGGTTCCTATACTTACACTGTATTCAACGATCCGTTTGCCGAGGCCAATAACAACATCAGCACCGTTTATTTGCGTGAAGACGTTGCGACGCAAAAAGTTTACAAATGGGTTGATGGCATCGATGTATTGCTTTATGATTTCAGTCTTCAAAACGACGATACCATTTCTCAATACGGATTTACGTTTACCGCGACCATAGACCAGATTGCCGTAAACGGGGGCATGCGTAAAAGAATCACACTTCGCAGCGTAGAATTGTATCACGAAGAAACCTTGAAGATGACTTGGATTGAAGGCGTGGGCACGACCGCACACCCGTTCTACCCTGATTATAACATGCGTGCCGTGGCTTCGAGCGGCGGCGGATACCAAATCCGTACGCGTTGCAGTTTTCAGAATGGAGAACATGTTTTTGGCAACGCCAATTGCACACCGACGAGTACTTTGGCTACCCAATCACAAACGGCAGTGGTTAAGCAAATTGTTTTCGCGCCGAATCCTTTTGCAACCGAAATGACAATTTCTTCAGAAACGGCGTTGCAAAATGCCAGCTTCCAACTATTTGATGTACAAGGTCGTTTGGTAAAAAAAGTAGAAAACATCAATGGAAATAAAGCGACGATCAACCGTGAAAACCTAGGCAGCGGATTGTATCTCGGCCAATTGTTCGAAAACGGCAAACTCCTCAAAACCGCTAAACTCGTCATCGACTAAGCTAACTTCGAATCACACAAAAACCCTTTTGACTTGAACCCGAAAATGCGTTTTAACGTTTTTTCGGGTTTGTTGCAGACAAAAAAAAGGTTCGTAAACCGCTGTGTCGTAATATTGTTCAACCTAAGGCCAGTCGCCTTTTCCTTTATGACATCCACGATGAGAACAAAACTACTTTTCTGTATCGCATTTTTTTGTAACTGCTTCACGGCCCTTTCTGCACAGGAATACCATCCGCTACTCAACAACACCTCTTGGGTGATTAGCAATACCGTTTCGTGCTGTAGGCCGACCATTACGCGTACCATCGTATCACAGGGCGAGCAAGTGATCGGCAATCATACCTATGTCGCGTACATCGATCCGCGTTTTGACAACAACACGCAATTCGTAACTATGGTTTACTTGCGCGAAGATGTTGCCGAAAGAAAAGTATATAAGATTGTCGACGGGGTTGACATGCTGCTCTACGACTACAGCCTGGAAACCGGCGATACCATCTTTCAATATGGCCGTACCTGGACAGCCAGGGTTGGAGAAGTAATGGTCAATGACGGCCCGCGAAAAATGATTACCCTGCTGAGCCCGTATAACCAACGCTACAACGTAAAACAAATCTGGATTGAAGGCGTCGGTACGAACAAGCATCCGTTCAATCCGATCCATAATATGTACAGTTTCTTGTCGGCGAGCGGCGGCGTCATGATCAGTACCGGTTGCGTATACCAAAACGACAAGCACATCCTTGGCAATGAAGAATACTGTGCCCAGATGCTCGCCACTACAACCGAATCTTACACAAATCCCGACATTACATTCACGCCAAATCCAGTCAATACCGAATTGACAATCAAGGCGACCAAGGCGCTCGAAAACGGAAACTTCAAACTCTACAATTTACAGGGTCAATTGGTGAGAGAAATGTATAACCTCAACGGAAAATTATTTACTGTCAATCGCGAAAACCTCAGCCGTGGATTGTATCTCGCCGAGCTTTTTGAAGACGGCCAGCTTGTCAAATCCGCCAAATTAATCGTCGATTAAAAAAACCAACCGGCTACGAAAATCGCAGCAATCACGCAGATCAAATCCACGAGCAGCATAGCGCCTAACGTGTACCTGGTGTTCTTGATGTTGACCGATCCAAAATACACCGCAATCACATAAAACGTGGTTTCGGCACTACACTGGAAAATACAACTCAATCTTGCGGTTAACGAATCGGGGCCAAAATTGCGCATCGCGTCTATCATAAAACCGCGTGAACCGCTTGAGCTGAAAGGCCTGAGCATGGCCACGGGAAGCGAATCGGTAATTTCCTTACTCACCCCAATATTAGAAAAGGCAAACGAAATGCCGTTGCTCAATATCTCGAACAGCCCGCTGTTGCGGAAAAACGAAATCGCGACCAGCATCCCCAAAACATAAGGAAAAATCATCACGCCGGTTTTTGCACCGTTGTTGGCGCCGGTTACGAACGAATCAAATATGGTCGTGTCTTTGGCTGTAAATTTCTTTTCATTGATAAACGAGAATACCAGCGTCGTGGCAATGATGGCAATGAGCATCAAGCCCGAAAGGTTCCCCGTAAACGAATTCTTGGCAATCAAATCCAGGCTGTTGATGTAAAACAGCAAACCGAATATCGCGCCAACCATCGCCATGAGCGCCACGACTAGTGAAGCACTTTTAAAATTCACGCGTTGGCGGATACCCACCACAATAAAGGCAGCAATCGTCCCGATAAATGATGTGATGATACAGGGCAACATCACATCGGCCGGGTTGGTGGCGTTTTCTGCGGCGCGATAACCAATTATAGACGTTGGAATCAATGTAAGACCGGCTGCGTGCAAACACATGAACATAATTTGGGCATCACTCGCGCGGTCTTTCTCGGGGTTGATTTCCTGCAAACTCTGCATCGCCTTAAGCCCAAATGGCGTGGCAGCCGAATCGAGCCCGAGGAAATTGGCAGCAAAATTCAAGGTCATATACGAAATCGATTCATGGCCCTTGGGTACCGTGGGAAACACTTTGGTGAATACCGGACTCAATTTCCTGGCGAGTTTCTCTGACGCGCCCGAGTCGATCATGAGCTGCATGAGCCCGCAAAAGAAAGTCAAATATGCAATAAGCGGCAGGATCAGATCTAACAGTGTGCTTTTGCAAGTAGGCAATAGCCCATCGGCTTTCTGCACGCCGCTGTACACTTTGACGGTTTGGTTTTTATAGACGTAAGTAGTGTCGGGATTGGTCTGGTCCTTGTTGATTACAATCGTTTTTTCGGGTGCCTTATCGATACTGTCTTTGATGAACACAGGCATTTGGTGGAGGTATTTCTCGGAGACCAGTACAGGATCATCTTTTTTTCCGTTAAGGACATAATCGACAGAATAAGCCTTGGAAGTAAATAAACTCACGACGATAAAAACAATCGAAGAAACGAAAATTGCGAGCCAGAATCTGCTTAATACCATAAGAGGATGTTTTTGTAAAAATAAGATAATTTCCCATACTAAAATTTCAAATCCCAACTACACCGGCAATTTCGGGCTCAGACTTTCACAGTTGTTTATTATTTAGTGACAACCAATTGTTTATATTTGAAAAATTTTTTAAAACCCAGATTCGTGAAATCGAAACCTACTCCTGCTTTACCATTGGTATTCGCCGCATTTTTCTCGTTGGCGATTTTTACCGCTTCGGCACAGACCGAAAAACAAAGAATGCAGATTGCCAAAACCTACGACCAGGCCAAAATAGAAAAGCTAAGCCAGCAGTTCAAGGCCAAAGCCAAGACCGAAAAAGCCATTGCGCTTGCTGCAGCCAAACAAAACAACTGGCCGGTTTACAGGCCCAATCCAAATGGAGGATTCGACGAACTTATGGCCGTTTCTAAGGACGGCAAACCGATTTACTACGCACTAGACAACGTCAACGCTGCCAAAACCACCCGCGCCAACACCTTGAATTCTGGAGGCCTTTTGGGCTTAAACCTTGACGGACAAAATATGTTTTCGGGCGTTTGGGACGGCGGCCCGGTTAGGGTTTCCCATCAGGAATTCGGCGGACGCATGATTATCGGCGATGGAATCACCAATCTCAACAACAACAGTTTCCACGCCACACACGTAAGTGGAACTGTAGGCGCTACGGGCGTTTCTGCCAATGCAAAAGGCATGGCGCCACTTTCAACGGTGAAAACCTTCGATTGGAACGCTGACCTGTCTGAAGTACTTGAAGAAGCGCGCGACGGGCTTTTGCTCTCCAATCATTCTTACGGAATCCCTGTAAACAGTGCGCCGGGCAACTGGTACATGGGCGCCTATTCTGGCGAAGCCCTTTCCTGGGATCAATTGTCTTATTCTGTACCGTATTACCTCATGGTCGCATCGGCCGGAAACGACGGCAACAGCACCAATCCCGCGCCGCTTACCGCGGGTTATGACAAACTTACCGGAAACAAATGCGCCAAAAACAATCTGGTCGTAGCCAATTGCCAGGACGCCAATATCAACGCTTCGGGCGATTTGGTCAGCGTGTCTATCAATTCTGGCAGCAGCGAAGGTCCAACCGATGACCGACGCATCAAACCAGATATTGCCGGAAACGGCAGCGGATTGTTCTCGACTACCGACGACAGCGACACTTCTTACGGATCGCTTTCGGGAACCTCAATGGCATCGCCCAACGTCATGGGAACGCTATTGCTTTTACAGCAGCACTACAACAATGTCAACAATCATTTCATGCGCGCCGCCACCTTAAAAGGGTTGGCCTGCCATACCGCCGATGATCGTGGCCGAACAGGTCCTGATGCGATTTGGGGTTGGGGTGTGCTCAATGCCAAAAAAGCAGCACAGGCCATTTCTGGAAATGGGTTGCAATCGTGGATTTCTGAGAAAACTTTAGCACAGGGCGAGACTTTTACCTTTACCGCGGTTTCAGACGGTGTAACCCCGTTGCTCGCTTCAATTTGCTGGACCGACTTGCCTGGCGCGTGGGTAGATGGCGTGCTCAACAGCACTACTCCGGCTTTGGTCAACGACCTGGACATCCGCATCTCCAAAGATGGCACGACTTACTATCCCTGGAAGTTGCAAAGCGCAGCCAATCTTGTAGCCATACGTACAGAAGACAATGCGGTAGACAATGTAGAAAGAATCAATATCGACGTTCCGGCAGGCACTTATACCATTACTGTATCGCACAAAGGGACTTTACAAGGCGGGCCGCAACCGTTTGCTTTTATTGTTACCGGTCTTTCATCTGCCTTTTCAATTGTTCCTACTTCTGAAGACCAAACGGTTTGTTTAGACCAAAACGCCACCTACACATTCAATTTCAACAGTTCAAACCCGACGCCGGTCAACTTTAGCGCGAGCGGATTGCCCAATGGTGCGATTGCTAATTTTAGCACACCATCACTGAGCAGTCCGGGGCAGTTTTCGATTACAGTGTCCAACCTCGCCGCGGCGATTCCGGGTACCTATGCCATCGCCATTACTGGAGACAATGGAACAGAAACAGAAACACGATTCGTAAACCTGACCATATCCAGTGTGGATTTTGTCAATGTGCCGCTCGTAGCTCCAGCCAACAACCAGCAAGGTGTTTCACCCAATCTGCAGTTTAGTTGGGAATCAATTGACAATGCCGATGGTTTTCATATCCAGGTAGCCACTGATGCCAATTTTACAGACCTTATCGCAGATGCCTACACAGACTTTGCCGACTATTCATTGACCAACCTCAATGAAGCCTCGACATACTATTGGAGGGTTTTCCCGAAGAATAATTGTGGCGAAGGTACAAACGCCACGGTTTTCACATTCGAAACCGGACAGCTCAACTGCAATTTCCATTATGAGCCCGACGATTACCTCAATGCCGCACTCGACAGTCAGTTTACCACGGCAAATGCCATCCTGCAGATTGAAGTGACCGACGACATTACCGTGGGCGACCTCAATGTAGCGCTCAATGTGTCACACACCAACGTGGCCGATTTGAAAATAATCCTAGAGGGACCGTTTTCACTTGGTTTTCCGCAAATTACATTATTTGACGGCGCTTGCCAGGGAATCGCAGACTTGAATTACACAGTAGATGATACCGGCGCAGCCCTCACTTGCAATGCCTCGGCACCCGCGATTACAGGAGTGATTAAGCCTTTCCAGTCCATGACCTATTTCAACAACAAGCCAGCCATTGGCTATTGGTCGGTGTATGTACGAGACAACGTGGTGGGCACCGATAACGGTGTGGTCAATTTCGTAAGGCTCGATGTGTGTACGGTGCAACCTTTGGGTACTGAGTCGGTGCAAAAATCAGGGTTCAGCGTAAGCCCTAACCCTACTAAAGGCTTGTTGGAAATACGGTTTTCAAACCCTCCGCCAGCCAACACGGTGCTTTCCTTAAACGATATGCAAGGCAGGGAAATCCTATCAAAAACCGCAGCTGCTGTCAATGAAAGTTTGTTGTTAGATCATTTGCAGGACGGCGTATATTTCCTTTCTACAAACAACGGCAAGGAACAGACGGTGCAAAAGATTGTACTGCAAAAATAACCAACAGACAAAAGCCTCCTTATTTGGGAGGCTTTTTTTAAATATGAATAATCTCGGCCTCGTCGAGCAAATCCTCACGACGCAAGCGAAGGAAAATCTGTGCCGTAGCGATGACGTCTTTCTCGCAATAGGTTACAATGCGGTCTATGTCTTTCTCTATGTAAAAAACATGGGCCACCTGGCCGCCATCTATATCGCCTTTGGAGGATGGAATGCCAAGGATTTTGGTGAGTAACTTAAGTGAGGTGTAGTGTTTGTAATCTCCAAATTTCCAGAGCTCAAGCGTGTCGAGATGTGGGACTTCCCAAGGCTTTTTCCCAAAAAGATTGAGCTTTCCAGGTAATGGCAAGTTGTGGATAATCATCCGCCTGGCAATAAACGGGATATCGAACTCCTTGGCGTTGTGACCGCACAAGAGGTGTTGTGCTTGGCCAAAGTGGTTGTTTAAAAGATTCGAGAAATCTTGTAGGATTTGCTTTTCGGCACCAAAAAAAGAGGTTACGCGAAAGTGCCGGATATCGCCCTTGAGCGTAAAATAACCGGCAGAAATACACACAATCTTACCAAACTCGGCCCAGATGCCGGCGCGCTCGTAAAAATCTTCGGGAGTGTACTCGTCACGACGCTGGTATTGGGTTTTGGCTTCCCAAAGTGATTGGGTTTCAGCATCAAGCCCGGCGTAGTTTTCTTGTTCGGGGACGGTTTCAATGTCGAGGAAAAGGATATTCCCCAGTTGGATTTTTTCAATCATGGCGTTTAAATTAAATGAATACTGGCTTTTATTGGCTGCAAGTTAGCATTTTTTTCAATCGGTCGCTTTTGGAGGACAATCAAAAATTACGGCAGCTGTTCTGTTGGCGTTGTCTCACAGTAAATCGTGAATGTTTTATTACAGCAAACCCATTGTGCCACACAATCACAGGGAGTTTGGGCAGCGGCATTTTCGGAATCAAGAACCGGATTAAGTCTCATTGGCGGCGATGGCAATTCAATAGCATGGGGAATCATCGTGCTTCTGACTGCGCGCCCCGACACCACTCCGCTGTAAAGTGTGTCTAGCGGGCTGTAGGTTTTAACCCTATCGTAATGCGCGACATGTAGGTAAATCAATGTAGTCTCGATGCGGGAATGGCCCAATAATTCCTTAATGCTCACGATATCGAGTCCGTCCTCGAGCAAATGTGTGGCAAAGGAGTGTCGCAAGGTGTGTGCTGACACATTTTTAACAATCCCAGCTTGTTTGGCAGCGTGTTTCACAACCCATTGGATTCCCCGTTGAGAGTAACGCGCATCAAAATCTCCACCTGCCCGACCATTCGGCCGACCATTAAAAAGCCAAACGTTATTGCTTTTAACGCCGATATAGTCGTTGAGCCATTGGCATAGTGCCCGGCCTATGGGTACGTAACGATCCTTCTTGCCTTTTCCTTGGCGTACATGGAGCATTTTTCGATCAAAGTCAATGTCCGGCAATTGAATATTGCGCGCCTCAAAACAACGCAAACCGCAGCCATAAAGCAGCCCGAACAGCACGCGGTGTTTGAGCAACTTGGGAGCAGCAAGCAAGCGCCTGGTTTCTTCGCGACTCAAGACAACGGGAAGTTTTTTTTCGCGTTTGATCGAAGGAAGTTGCAAATATTGGTCCTCAAGGCCTTCCATCCGATACATAAACCGAAATCCGTAGACGGTAAATTTAAAATAAGAATCAGATGCCGATTTGTGGGTTTGCTGCAGGTAATACAAGTAAGCGTTGACTTGTTCTTCGTCTAGCGCCGTGGGCAGCGCATTGAAATGGATGGCCGCTTTGGCCAGATGCCGCGCATAATTGATTGAGGTGCTTTGGCTCTTTCCGGTTAATGAGACTTTACGCTGCAGCTTGTGGTACAGTTCAGAAAAACCATTTACCTCCGCGCAGGCGGTTTGAATAATACTTCTTTTTTTTGCATGGTATATATGTTTGGATGCAAAAGTAAGCGTCTCGTGACGCATCTCCGATTGTAATCGATGAAATGTTGTTATTTCTTCCGAATCGCGTGAAAAATGATAAAAATCTAAATTGCCGTTGCAGATTGGTCTGGCGTATTGGATTTGCGCTTTAAGATCAACGCAGTAATTAGTGACACCACGAGTCCGATGGGGAAAATCTCGGCATAGGTAAACAAAACCACGAACAACGGATTTTTGTACATATCGGCCATGCTTTTCATCTGGCTGGTTTTCTCGGCAATTTCTGCTGCACTGTCACCGTGTTTGGCCGCAAGTTCGAGCATGTGCGCGGTGTATTTCTCCATAAAATCAGGAATGAAGCAATAGTAGTAAATGAGCCAGGTGACCACGTAGACCGTCGCCGCCACAAAGGCAATCCCCACGCCGAGTTTGAAAGCGGTTGCAAACGTGATCACGCCGTCCTGGTATTTGTTGCGGTAATTGCGTACCCCGATAAATATCAGGGAAGACACCACAATCATAGACAGGTAGCCTATAATTTCGCTGGGCTCGTAGTTCTGGTTTTTGTAACAGATAGAAATTCCGATGACCATTTCAATGGCGATAATGGCGCCCATAATGAGTCCGTAGGTAAGGATGCTTTTTTTCATGTCAAGGTTTTTTAAGGTTGATGACACAAATTTAAACCGGCGAATGTCTAAAACCGGTCATACTTTAGTATGAATTTGAGCCCACCCGCTGCAATCATACTATGGTACTACGCGATAATCCCGAGTTTTTTTGCTTTGTCAATGGCTTGTGTCCGGCTCTTGACTTCGAGCTTATCGAACAACCCAGAAATATGGGTTTTTACAGTACTTAACGAAATGAACAGGCGTTCGCCGATTTCTGCATTGCTGAGTCCTTGCGAAAGCAGTTGCAGCACCTCGAATTCGCGCGGACGGAGGCTTAATTTTTCTAGCGCCAATTGATTGATGGAGAATTCCGAGATGTAAACCTGCTTTTCTACGACCAGCGTTTTGGGGTTGGTGATCTTGAGCGCAATCCAGATGCCCAGTCCGGTAAACAGGCAGGCAATGAGTGCGATGTAAATATCGATGGCATAGGTTACGATAATCAGCTTCCATTGCAGCCAACGCAACAAAAACAATAAGGCAGAAAGGCCGAGACCGTACCAAAATAGGTGTCTGTATTTGGCTGCCCGAATCATTACAAATGGGTTGGTGTTAGCATCTTGTAGGCTTCGTCTATCCACACAAAAAAGTCATCGCTGTGTGGTTTTCCGCCTACGCTTTTCATCGCGCCAAGCCTTACAATGATAAGTTTGTCCTGCGGAATCACAATGACGTACTGCCCCAAGTGGCCGCGCATGTAAAACACCTTTTTGCCTTGGTACTCAGATAGCCAGAATCCATAACCGTATTGCGGAGAATCGGTAAACCGCGGTACAATAGATTTGGCGACAAAGGCACTGTCCAGAATCTGCTGCCCGTTCCAGTTGCCATAATGCTCATAGAGTTTCCCAAAACGCGCAAAATCACGGGCGTTGCTGGCAATGCAGCAATACGCCTTCACGACGCCATCTTTGCGGTCGGTTTGCCAGAGCGCTGGATTTTCGGCCCCCATGGGTTGCCAGAAATTTTCCCAAACGTAGTCGGCAAGGCTTTTTCCTGTGGCTTTTTCAATGACCATGGCCAGCAGTTGGGTATTGCCGCTCAAATATTTATATGATTTTCCCGGATCTTCTATGCCTTTCTGGCTCAGGATTACCTGGTCGAGGTGTTCATCAAAGTAGGCGCGGGTGGTAATCGAAAACGGGCTGTAGTAAGACTCATCCCAATCCAGGCCCGAAGCCATAGAAGACAAATCACCCACAGCCATCGCTGCCGACTTTCCCTGCTTGAACTGCGGATAAAAATCAGACACCAACTGATCCAGGCTTTTGATCTTGCCTTGTGAAATGGCTTTGCCGAGCGCTGCCGAAACCACGCTCTTGGCCATAGAAAACGAATTGGATTTAGAATCTTTGTCATAGCCGTCATAATAACTCTCGCTCCAAAGACTGTCATTTTTAATCACCAGGAATGCCACAGTGCCTAAATCCTTATGCCATTTTTCAAGGGTTTCGGTAGGTTTGACCTTATTGTAAGTGGTAGCGAGCGGCCAAGGCTGGGGCGTGTGGCTTTTGGGAATCGTGCGGTTTTCGAACTCCTTGTAATCGTCAAGGAAAGCGGTGACATGACCGTTGAAATAAATCTTGCGCACTGCGGTAATGAGGTAATCGACTTTGAAAAGGTAGAGCAACGCGATAAGTACCGCGAAAATGGCAACGAACCAAATCAGGATTTTTTTAAGGACTTTCATATTGTCTGTTTGTGGAATACGAATTTAGTGAAAAATCATCCCGATTCGATTTCTCAGAAAAGGCTTTGCTGCGCCGTCGGGCTTTCGTGTTCGAGCAGCCATTTCTTGCGCCACAAACCGCCGGCATATCCGGTGAGCGAACCGTCGGTGCCGATGACACGATGGCAGGGAACCACAATCCACAATGGGTTTTTACCGTTGGCCGAAGCCACGGCACGAATGGCCTTGACATCGCCGAGTTTTTTGGTGATGTCCATGTAAGAGACCGTTTTTCCGAAAGGGATTTGTAGCAATTCCTGCCATACTTTCTGTTGGAAATCGGTGCCTTGCGGGTTGATCTTAAAATCGAATTGGGTGCGATTGCCATCGAAATATTCCTGCAGTTGTTGCGCCGGTTCTTTTAAGGTAGCCGGGATTTTTTCGGAAAGGTTGCCTTCGGTGAGAATAGAGATTTCGCTGATGCCATTGGCATCTCCGGTAATTCTGGCGGTTCCAAGCGGAGTTGTAATATAGGCGGTTTCCATGGGATAAATGTAGCGATTCGGCAAAAAAGCAGCAAACAAGTGTGCGGATATATTCATAGAAAATCTCGAATTCCCGTAAAAGCCGGCACCGCGCTTTGCTTAATTTAGATAAAAACAAAACACAATATGAATACTTCAAAAATTATCGCTATCGTTTTGATTGTTGCCGCGCTGGCAATTGCATACATCGGGATCAACACTGTAATGGCCAACACCGAATCGTTTAATTTCCTCGGTATGAAATTCGATGTGTCGAACGAATCCGGCAAAATGAAAGGTTTCTTGTATATCGGGTTAGCCGTCGTGCTTTTCGGGGGTGGCGTGTATACGCTCAATAAAGCCAATAATTAGCCGATTATTTTTTGAAACTGTAAATGTAGGATTCCAATGCTTCGAGTTCCTCACCTGACATGGCTTTGGTGATGGCAAAATTAGCCTTCATCACAGTATATTGTGACGGATCCACAATTGGTTCGCTCTCTTCCTTAAGAAATGCGACCAGATTGCCCTTTTGTTCTTTGTACACGCTGGCAATCTGTTGGATCGAAGGACCCACTACTTTTTGGTTGGGTTGGTGGCAGGCCACGCAATTGCCTTTCCCTTCAAAAATTTCCTTGCCAAGATTTTCGGGTGTTTGCTTTTGGCTCACGGGACCGGGTGGATTAGATTCTTTTTTTTCTGACTTCCCGCAGGATGCAGAAAAAATTACCAACAATAATATTATCACCAGTGGTTTCATTTGAATTTGGTATTGAAATTTTTTAATAAATATTCCAGAAATTCTGCATATCGATTCGGATTAAATTTGTTAGGGACCACAGCCTCCCCTCCCCAGAGGCAAGTTAACATTCCATCCGATACCTCCGCTGCAGAAAATCTTCAAAAAAAACTATTTGTTCAAAAACACCGAAGCCTCTTTGGCAAAATAGGTAGAAATAATGCTGGCGCCTGCGCGTTTGATACACATTAATTGTTCAATCATAATGCGATCGTGGTCGAGCCAACCGCGTTCGGCAGCCGCCTTAATCATGGCATATTCTCCCGAAACATGGTACACTGAGACCGGGACATTTACTGCATTTTTTACCTCGCGCACGATGTCTAAATACGCAATTCCGGGTTTGACCATAACGATATCGGCGCCTTCGGCCACATCGTCTAAGGCTTCGCGGATGGCTTCTATTCGGTTCGCGTAATCCATCTGGTAGGTTTTTTTGTCCTTGGGAATATTGGTCGCATCCACCGGTGCCGAATCGAGCGCATCGCGAAACGGCCCGTAAAAAGCCGACGCGTATTTGGCAGCGTAACTCATGATGCCCACGTTGTGGTGGCCGTTTTCTTCGAGCGCTTTGCGGATGGCATAGACGCGTCCGTCCATCATATCGGATGGTGCGACAAAATCGGCTCCCGCCTCAGCATGAGAAAGACTCATTCTGGTGAGCGCGTCTACCGTGGCGTCGTTAATGACATAGCCTTTTTCAATGATGCCGTCGTGTCCGTATACAGAATAAGGATCGAGCGCCACGTCTGGCATGACAATCATTTCGGGTACGGCGTCCTTGATCGCTTTTATGGTTTGCTGCATGAGCCCGTCTTTATTCCAGGCTTCTTTCCCCGTATTATCCTTGAGATTTTCCGACACTTTAACATAAATATTTACAGCGCGGATGCCCAAATCCCAAGCTTCCTTAACCTCGCGGATGGTATGATCGAGCGAGTGACGGTAAATGCCCGGCATAGACGGGATGGCTACTTTAACATCTTTTCCTTCGGCGACAAACATAGGTAGCATGAAATCTTGTGGTGACAAAGAGGTTTCGCGCACCAATGAACGGATCGATTCGTTGGTTCTTAATCTTCTATTTCTGTGTAGTGGGAACATTATGACTTAATTTTATTTTTGATTTTGTCTTTGATTTTGTTTTTCTGTTGCTCTAAAAGAGTGGGCGCATCAAAACGATAGCCTACGAATGCCGTGGTATAACCTACCGCATCGCCAACCGTTACGGCCGATTCGGAGTCGTGCCCGTTGTAATGCACCCTGATTTGCGCGCCGGCAAACCAACGTTCGGCGTTGTATCCGGGCGCGAGCATCAAACCGCCGGTATACATGGCAGCGGTATATCGGTTGCCGTCATCCACGGTCCAGCTTACGCCTCCTCCCAATGAAATCCCCGAGGCCAGCAGGAAATTCCTGCCGATTACCCAATTGTAATGGTAGGCCATCTCTGCGGCCACATCTATGAAATAGGCACGGCTGCCCAGTAAAGGTTCACCTCGGCCATCGAGGTTGGTATAATAGTACGACAATCCGGGTGCAAAACTGCCCTGGCTGCGCAGTTGCTTGGCGTTCTGTAGCGTAACGGCCCGAAATGAAAAATTGCGGTTAAGTACGTACGACGTGCTTCCGCCAATCTTCATCGATTTGAGTTTGGGCAGATAAATAGCGGCGGCTGTGTTGTTCGCATTTTCGAGCGTCATGCCGCGTTGGTAGAAAAACTCCAGCTTTTGCATGAGCCGGCCCGGATACAAAGCCGTAGCAAAAGACATCATCTTAGATCCTTTATTGTCGCGATTGTCGGCAAAAATCTGCGGCGCGAATCCAAAACTGAAAGCGACAATATCATACTGTACGCCAATGTTGACAGTGGTTTTCTGATTGGGAATCAAGTTGACTTGCAAACCGTCATTGGCATAATCGAAAACAAAATCGTTTGAGGTGTTCAATGCGAATACCTGTACCGATAACTTGCCGTCGATATTGCGTACATAAGTTGAATCCTGTGCAAAAGCAGGAATACTTACGAACAAAATAACGGGAATAAAGTGCCTTAGATCCATGGTTTTGGTGTTTGTAAGACCGCTATTAACCGCTCTTCTTCACTGCCCTTTTCGGGATGGTGATCGTAAACCCATTGTACATGCGGCGGCAAGCTCATTAAAATACTTTCAATGCGGCCGTTGGTTTTAAGGCCGAACAAGGTGCCTTTGTCGTGTACGAGGTTGAACTCTACATAACGCCCACGACGGATTTCCTGCCAGGTGCGTTGGGCGGCGGTATAGGGCAATTGTTTCCTTTTGTTTAGTATTGGCAGATATGCGTCGAGGAAACTGTCACCCACCTGGGTTACGAAATGGTACCAGTCCTGCATGGTCATCGTATCGGTCGCTTTGCAATAGTCAAAAAACAACCCGCCGATGCCGCGCGCTTCGTGGCGGTGCGCGTTCCAGAAATAGTCATCACATTGCTTTTTGTATTTGGGATAAAACTCGGGATTGTGTTGGTCGCAGGCGGTTTTACAGGTTTGGTGGAAATGCGTGGCGTCATCCTCAAACAAGTAATACGGCGTCAAATCTTGCCCGCCGCCAAACCATTGGTTGATGATATTCCCGTTTGCATCATACATCTCAAAATAACGCCAGTTGGCATGCACGGTGGGCGCCATCGGGTTTTTGGGATGGATCACCAGGCTGAGTCCGCACGCGAAGAAATCGGCTTCACCCACGTTGAACATTTTCTGCATGGCCTCGGGTAATTTCCCATGGACGGCAGAAATATTGACGCCGCCTTTCTCGATTACGTGGCCATTCTCGATTACGCGGGTTCGACCACCGCCGCCTTCGGGGCGTTGCCAAAGGTCTTCGCGAAATTGGGCGTGGCCATCGGCGGCTTCTAAACCTTTACAGATTTGGTCTTGTAACTGCTGGATGTAGTCGTAAAATTGATCTTTCATGGTTGGTATTCTGATTTGAGCAAGCCAAAGTAAACAATGTCTTCAAGGATGGCGTCGCCGTTTTTAAATTCCTCGCGTAGTAAGCCTTCCTTACGGAAACCGTGCTTGGTGGCAATACGCTGGCTCGCGGTGTTTACTTTCGAGGTACAGATGAACACTTTATTCATAGCCAGGTCGTTGAAACAAAAATCGAGGGTCTGCGATACGGCGCCAGAAATAATGCCCTGGCCTTCAAAATCCTTATCGATGAAATAGGCGAGCTCACACTTTTGGATCGTTTTGTTCACGTTCTTGATGCACACATAACCGATCAGGTTCCCGGTTTCATTGTGGCGCAAGTAAAAATGGTGCCCATCGCGATTTTGTTCTTTCTCAATATTTCTGGCGATAAAATCAGTTGTATTTTCAAGATTGCTGCAACTGGTTAAAGTTACAGGAAAAGTCTTTTGGATATGCTCCTTATTTTGCTGTACCAACGCGTGGAATTCCTCGGGTTGGATGCTTTGTATGGTTTCTATGTTGAAGTTCTTAAAAGTCATCGTCGATTCTTTGGCCTTTGCGATTTATTTGGTGACTCCCCAGAAAAATCCCTTGTTAAAGCGATAAGCTCCAGTTTACAAGGGTTTGCGTGAAGGATGGCAGCAAGGTGCCGTGCACCGCGTACAGCCTGACCCGCAGGGGCACGCCCAATTATGAATTGTTAATTATCAACTGTTATATTCTTTCACCGCATCAATGAATGCCTTAGCATGATCTACGGGAATATTAGGCAAAATGCCATGCCCGAGGTTTACGATGTATTTGTCTTTGCCGAATTCGTCGATCATCTGGTGCACCATTTTTTTGATGGTTGGGATTGGTGACAACAACCTTGACGGATCAAAATTACCCTGCAAAGTAATGTTCCCGCCCGACAAATAACGTGCGTTTCGTGGCGAACAAGTCCAATCAACACCCAGCGCCGACGCTTTGGATTTGCCCATTTCACCCAGCGCAAACCAACAGCCTTTACCAAACACGATCACATGGGTATGCGGCGCGAGTGCCTCGACAATCTGGTTGATATATTTCCAGGAAAATTCCTGATAATCCACCGGCGATAACATGCCGCCCCATGAATCGAAAATTTGCACGGCATTCACGCCGGCCTCTACTTTCTTTTTGAGGTAAGCGATCGTCGTATCGGTGATTTTTTGGAGCAGCGCGTGTGCGGCTTCGGGATGCGTAAAACAGAAACCTTTGGCGGTATCAAAACTTTTAGAGCCTTTGCCTTCTACGGCGTAACAGAAAATCGTCCAGGGCGAACCTGCAAAACCAATCAGCGGCACCTCATCATTGAGCATTTGCTTGGTGAGTTTGATGGCGTCCATGACATAACCCAAAGTTTCGTCAATGTTGGGAACGATGACTTTTTCAACGTCCTGCGGTGTACGGATTGGGTTGGGTAAAAATGGCCCGACACTTTCTTTCATGAGCACTTCTATACCCATCGCCTGTGGCACCACTAGGATGTCTGAGAATAAAATCGCTGCGTCGGGCGCTATACGGCGGATGGGCTGCACGGTGATTTCGGCGGCGAGTTCGGGCGTTTGGCAACGCGTGAAAAAATCGTATTTGTCGCGTAGGGCGATGAATTCTGGCAGGTAGCGTCCGGCTTGGCGCATCATCCACACCGGTGGTCGCTCTACGGTTTCTCCTCTTAAGGCTTTTAGGAATAGGTCGTTTTTCATAGTCGAAAGTCGAAGGTCAAAAGTCAAAGGCTTGCTTTGCGATGACGATCTGTTCTATTGGTTTATTAATTTTTGTATTGTTATCGTTGAATTGTCAGTCATCGGTCTTTTCTCTTTCGCCTTTCGCCTTTTGACTGTAATAATTAATCGTTTGTATGATGACATTTTCTATAGTGGGCTGGTTGGCGATGCGGATGTTCTCGGTGACGTGTTCGGCGAGTTCGGCTGTAGCCTTGCCGATGCAGAAACAGGTTTCCTGCGTAATCTTGTTTTTTTTAAGGTAACTCTCGACAGCCGATGGGCTAAAGAACAAAATACCGTCTGAATAGGTGTCGTTTTTATGCGGTGTGAGCAGGGTTTGGTACACCTCAATTTCGTCGTTCTTGATTTGGGCGAGCTGCATGGCGTCGGGTAAAATGTCGCGGCGCAAATTGCCACTAAAAAACGTAAAGCTGCTTTTGGCGTATTGGTTGCAGAGGATGGAGGCCAGTTCGGCCGCATAATCAGATGACGCTACCACTTCAAAACCGTTTTGCTCGAGCAACTGTTTGGTTTTCTCGCCTACGCAAAAGGCCTTGATGGCTTTGATCTGGTCGAGTTTCTTGTTTTTGAGTACACTTTCTACGGCGTTCTGGCTGGTAAAAATCAAATAGTCGTTGGTGTTTTTGTAGACAAATGATTTGGCCGATACGGTGATGAAATCGGCTTCGGTGACTTCAAAACCCGCATTGAGCAAATATTGCCGTTGGTTGGGCAATAGTTTTTTGGTCGAATAAATGCGGATTGGATTCTCCATCAGGTTTTGGGTCTAAGTTCGCTGCGCAACACCTTCATGATCGCATCGCCACCGTTTTGCAGGATTTCATGCGCGAGATGGAAACCGAGTTTTTTCCAATCCTGGATGGGAACGCGTTTCTCTACGTAGATTTTTTCTTTTCCGTCGAGTGAAAATAGGGCGCCTTTGAACAGGATGTCGTCTTCAATGAATTGGGCCAAAGCGCCTATTGGTGCCGTACAGCCGCCTTCGAGGGTTTTGAGGAATTGCCTTTCTATATACGTGGCGATCTCGGCTTCGATGTCGTTGAGTTCGCTGGCAGCTTCGCGGCAGAATTCATCTTCGGCCATCGCCACGACGACCATGGCGCCTTGCGCGGGCGCAGGAATCATCCAGTCTAGCGCAATATGGTTTTCTGGCGTGATGTTGATGCGCTCGAGCCCTGCTGCGGCGAAAACGGCGCCGTTCCAATCGCTGTCGGCAAGTTTTTGCAATCGGGTGTTTACGTTGCCGCGCAAATCAACCACACTATGGCTTGGGTATTGGTGAAGCCATTGTGCTTGCCTTCTGAGGCTTCCCGTGGCGATAGTAGCTGCATCAGACAAGAAATCAAGGTTGCCTTTGTGTACCAAAATATCGCGTACATCGGCCCGTTCTAAAACAGCCGCCTGCACGATACCTTTAGGTAAAGCGGTGGGTACGTCTTTTAACGAGTGAACGGCGATATCGACCTGGCCGTTGATCATGGCGATGTCGAGGGTTTTGGTAAAGATTCCGGTGATCCCGAGTTCGTAAAGCGGCTTGTCGAGAATGATATCGCCTTGCGATTTGACGGCGACAATTTGTGTCTGATAGCCCAAGTCATTGAGCTTTTTTTCGACGGTATGTGCTTGCCAAAGCGCCAATTCACTGTCGCGGGTTCCTATACGTATGGTTTTGTTTGCCACAGCTTATAATTCGTTAGGCGTTTGCTTGTAAGGCCAAGATAGGTCTTTATTATTTGATAGAAGGTTCGATTTGGAATACCTTCTCGATCCATTCGATGCTTTCGTCCACAATCGTGCTGTCATCTTTAAGGTGGTTGGCGAAATGCGTCGTGATTTTCTGGATGATGCGGTTGCTGATGATTTCGGCCTGTGCTTCGTTGAAGTCGGCTATTTTCTTGCTTTGGAAATCGAGCTCAGAAACCTTGATGGCGTTGAGTTTTTCCTTGAGTGCATGGATGGTCGGTGCAAATTTGCGCGCTTTGGTCCAGGCAAAGAATTCGTCCTTGATTTCCTCAATAATGGCTTCGGCTGCGGGAATGTGCCTTTTGCGGTTCTCGAGGGTTTCGTCTGTCATTTGTGACAAGTGGTCCATGTGGATCAAGGTCACGCCGTTAAGTTCCTTGACGTTTTCATTGACGTTTTTAGGGATAGACAAATCCAGGATAAGCAACGGCTTTTTGAGGTTCAATATCGCCTTGTCGATGGTGGGATTTTGCGCGCCGGTGGCCACAATTACCACATCGGCTTTCTGCAATTCAATGTGCAGCTCCGAATAATCTTTGACAATCAGGTTGAGTTTTCCGGCGAGTCTTTCGGCCTTGTCCTTGGTGCGATTGATCAAGGTGATGTGTTCATTCTTGGTATGTTTGACGAGATTCTCGCAGGTGTTTCGCCCGATTTTCCCGGTCCCGAAAAGCAGGATATTTTTGGATCCGATATTTTCAACATTGCGGATGATGTACTGCACCGATGCAAAAGAAACCGACGTGGCGCCGGTACTGATTTCTGTCTCGTTCTTGATTTTTTTACTCGCCTGGATCACCGCATTGATCAGCCTGTCGATAAAAGTATTCACGAGCCCATAAGATTTGGATTCGTTAAAGCTGTTTTTAAGTTGGCTAATGATTTCAAAATCGCCGAGGATTTGGCTGTCGAGCCCGGTACCAACACGAAACATGTGGTTAACCGCCTCTTGGTTTTTGTATACGTAGCCCACATTCTGGAACGATTCTACCGTGCCTTGGCTGTGTTCGCAAATTAAAGTGATGAGTTGAAAAGGATGCTCGGCAAATCCGTAGATTTCTGTGCGGTTGCAAGTAGAGGTCACTATCAGGCTTTCTATACCTGCCGCCTTTGCCTGTTGCAATACTTTGGTTTTGGCTGCCGCATCGAGACTGAATTTTCCTCGGGTTTCGGCATCTGCTTTTTTATAGCTTAAGCCAACAGCGTAGAAGTATTGGTGTTTGGGAGCGATTGTTTTTTCCATAGTGTACTTTCTAGAAAGCGAAACAAAATTATCATTATAGCTATTATAAAAGTAACGCTTAAAGGACTTTTTGTAACGCTGTGCGATTTTTTAATCTAATTTCAGGGAAACCCCGTAATTTCTTTTAAATTTGTACTGAAATCAAGCACTTCGATTTGTGTTATATAGAACAATTCTAAATAACTTTGACGCATGGTTTCAAAAATAGATACGAAAAAATATCGCTATGGGTTCTCAGGAAGAAATAAAAATTGAGGATGATTTTATCCTCATCCGTTTTCAAAATGACGACACTGCCGTTTTTCTCGCAGAAAGGCAAATCCAGCAAGGGCTGATTCAATTTCACTTTGGCATCAAAGGCCGTGCGAAATT
>JAKQJQ010000215.1 GCA_029561105.1 Bacteroidota bacterium | reverse complement strand
CTCATGTCCCCGCTCTTCAGCAACTTGTGCTGGAACAGCAACACATGATTGAGACCTTAAAAGAACAATTGCGATTGTCTTTACGGCGGCAATTTGGCCCACGCAATGAATTCGTTAATGTCGATCAATTAGGTTTGTTTGATCCCCACCGCCAACATCGGACAGTTAACTAACATACATTTCTTGCCTCAAAGCGTTCAGGGCTAATAAAGCCAATAGCGCTGTGGCGGCGGTACCGATTGTAATCTACTTCGATATATTCAAAAATAGATTCGCGTGTTTGTTTTCCATTCTGTAGTGGTTCACCGTGAATCAGCTCAACCTTAAGCGAATGAAAAAAGCTTTCTGCACACGCATTATCCCAGCAATCTCCCTTGCGACTCATGCTCTGTGTGAGCGAATATTTTTTCAGTAAATCTCTAAATGCATGCGATGCATATTGGCTGCCTCGGTCGCTATGAACAATAACGCCCTGCGGGAATTTTCGTCGCCACAGCGCCATCGTTAATGCATCACAAACCAGTTGAGCATCAATATTTTTACTCATCGACCAGCCAACAATTTTACGCGAATACAAATCAATCATCACAGCCAAATATAACCAACCTTCTGTCGTTTGAATGTAAGTAATATCCGTTACCCATTTTTCATTGGGTTGATGCGCTGAAAAATTTCTTTCCAACAAATTTTGCGCAACTGGCAGTGCGTGATTGCTGTCAGTAGTCACTTTAAATAGTTTGGCCGCCTTAGCAATTAAACCCTGTCTTTTCAGGCTTTTATTAATCGTTTTGATGTCGAGCGGATTATCTTGCTCCACCAAATCATGAAAAATTCGCTCGGCGCCATAGCGACCTTTTCCGGCAACAAACGCTGTCTTTACCAGCGCGTCAATCGCTTCTCTTTGTTGCATGCGCCAACTGATCACCTCTCGGTTATCGAGCCAGCTGTAATACCCACTTCGAGAAACCAACAGCACGCGCGCCATCATTGAGATTGAAAATAGCGCGCAATATGTCAGCATAAATTCATAGCGATTTATTTTTGATGCTTCGCGAAGTAGGTAGCCGCCTTTTTTAGGATTTCTAGCTCCTCTGCTTGCTCTGCCAGTTGGCGTTTAAGGCGAGCGTTTTCGGTTGCTAGGAGTGACTCTCTTTCGACACCGGTACGGCTATTGTTTAGCGCGCTGCGCCAGCTGTAGATTTGACTGGGGTAGATGCCCAACTTTTCGGCGGCTTCTGCTACGCTAAGTCGCTCGGCCAGCTTCAATGCCTCTGCTTTAAACTCGGTTGTATATCTTTTGTTCATTTGCGGGGTTGGTTTCTTGCTCATGGATCACCTCTGGAGTAAGTTTACTCAGTTTCTAAGGTGTCCGATATTGGTGGAGGGGATCAACTCCGGCGGTCACGTTGAAAATCAAGCAGAGTTTATTGAGAAAATCGTAAGTGGCCGATCTGACTTTGTCACCATTGAACTCAAAGATCAGACGATACAAATTGTTAAAGACATCGCCATAGTTCGCCATAACTTAGTGGGCACCACCAGCAATCAGGGCAAACCCGGAGCGGTAGATATAGGCGTCATGTTGATTTGGCAAAAGCAACACGGGAAGTGGAAATTGCTTGCTCGGCAAGCCTTTAAAACTCATTAATTTTATTGCAGATAATCTATGAAACTTTACGGTAGTTACACATCACCCTTTGTTCGCCACTGTCGCATTGCCCTTCTCGAAACGGGTCTTGCATGCGAATTTATTGAGACTGATCAAGCGGGTAGCGCGGCGAAATC
>JAKQJQ010000198.1 GCA_029561105.1 Bacteroidota bacterium | reverse complement strand
ATTTTTAACCTGGCGATTGGCTATCCTTTTTAATCAGAGAATTCTAAACGGTAGTTTTAGAAAATCTGATGACTGACGTTTAACAAAGGATGAAGAATTTCTGCATTCAGGATTTGGCTATTTTTTTTTAGGGAACGCATCGGCCCCTTCCCTGAAAGTAATGTACAAATTTCCCAACCAACCGAAATGCAGAAAAACTATAACTTTCGCTAAATGAAAACAATTGTAAAAAACGAACCCGGACCTATACCGCTTTTAAAACAAAAAGCGAAAAACCAGAATGGCACAACTGGTTTCTCGCTCAAGGCAATCATTGTGATCTAATCTTAGTCGGTATTCTCGATTTGCTTGTATGCATCGATGACTTTCTTCACCAAACGGTGGCGTACGATGTCCTTGTCATCCAGATAAATGATGCCGATACCTTCAATATCCTTCAACACCAAAATCGCTTCTTTCAAGCCAGAGATTGTCCTTCTGGGCAAATCCACCTGTCCGGGATCGCCGGTGATGATGAATTTAGCGTTTTTCCCCATCCTGGTGAGGAACATTTTCATCTGCGAATGGGTTGTATTCTGGGCCTCGTCGAGGATTACAAAGGCATTGTCGAGCGTACGTCCGCGCATAAAAGCAAGCGGCGCAATCTGGATAATTCCTTTCAGGATGTAATCTTCAAGCGATTGCGGCGGAATCATGTCGCGTAAAGCGTCATACAATGGTTGCATATACGGATCCAGTTTTTCTTTCATATCGCCGGGAAGAAAACCCAGATTTTCACCAGCTTCTACCGCGGGACGGGTGAGGATGATGCGCTTGACTTGTTTTTCCTTGAGTGCTTTGACTGCCAGCGCTACACCGGTGTAGGTTTTACCCGTTCCGGCTGGGCCCACGGCGAAAACCATGTCGTTTTTGTTGATGTTGTCAACGAGCAGCTGCTGGTTTGGGGTCATCGCCTTGATGATCTTTCCGCCGATACCGTGCACAAGGATTTTCTCGTGGTCGGGCATGCGCTGTTCGTCCTGTGAATTGCTTTGGATGACACGTTCAATCACATTGTCATCGATGCGGTTGTAGCGATTGAAATGCTGCATGAGCCGGTTAAACCGAACTTCGAATTCATCGAGCACCTCTTTTTCGCCAAAAGCCTTGATGGTCGTGCCGCGCGCCACGATCTTGAGTTTGGGGTAATATTTCTTAATGGTCTCAAGGTGAGTATCCTGTGCGCCCCAGAAATCTTTGGGTGCGATATCTTCAAGTTCTATGATTCTTTCGTTCAAAAGGCAATGATTTTAATTGGTAAAAAATGCTTTATAATTAGTAGCTTTGTTCCAAATTTACAGCGTTTTTGTTTCGGTTTCCTTTTTATTTATAAACAATTTTATGTCAATAATTACCCTGACGACAGACTACGGACTCAAAGACCACTTTGTCGGTGCCTTAAAAGGGAAAATAGTTTCAGAGTACGCTGAAGCCTCTATAATTGACATTTCCCACGACATCGACCCGTTCAATACCGCCGAGGCGAGCTACATCATCGGTGCGGCTTACAAGAGTTTCCCCAAAGGAACCGTGCACCTCATTGGCGTAGACGCCGAACGCAATGCCGAAAACCAGCACATCGCCATCCAATGGAACGACCATTATTTCATTTGCGCCGATAACGGGATCCTGGGCATGCTCACGCAAAAAATCGTCCCGCAGAAAATGGTGGCGATCAACATACACGACCGCTTGCCTGTAGATGCCACCGATCTCGACGTCTTTGTTACCGTAGCCTGCCACATCGCCAAAGGTGGACTGCTCAACGTCATCGGAAAGGAAATCACCGCCATCAGGCAGATGACCGAATTGCAGCCAGTGGTTTCGGCCGACAAGAGCGCTATCAAAGGTTACGTAGTCTATATTGACCATTTCGGGAATGTCGTCACCAATATTTCGCGCCAACTGTTCCTGGATGTCGCCAAAGGACGTCCGTATGAAATCCCATTGATGCAGCATAAAAACCAACGCCGGTCGAGCCCCATCAAGAACATCTGGGCCAAATACTCGGATATTGCCAGCGCCGGGAATTACGGCATCAAGAATTACGAAGGCGACAAACTCGCCATTTT
>JAKQJQ010000180.1 GCA_029561105.1 Bacteroidota bacterium | reverse complement strand
AAAGCCGACTACCAAGATATGAAGGCAGTCGCATTAATTTCAAAATTTCACACTAACAATAAACCTAAAATGAGTAAACCTTCATTCAATGTGCAAGGGTTTGTCGAAAAGGCAAAACGCGCATTAAAAGCCTTAACAGGCGAAATCAAAGCCTTCGATGCGACATTGGAGGATGGTACTGCAATCTCTATCGAATCGGAATCAGAAACGCCAGTTGTTGGTGATATGGTTACGTTAACCGAAACAGGTGAAGCAGTTGCTGATGGTTCTTACGTAATGTCAGACGGTACAACTATCGAAGTTGTTTCCGGCGCAATTACCGTAATCACACCAGTAGCACAAGCCAACGCAAGCGCGGACTTAGAGGCTAAAATCGCAGCATTGGAAGCTGAAAACGCGACAATGAAAGCAGCCCTCGAAGTAGCAGAGCCGATACTTGAACAAGTAAAAGCATTGCAAGCTAAGACGGGAGCATTTTCGCCAGCTTCAGCACAAACAAAGCCGCGCACTATCAACGCTCAAACTAAAGACAAAGGTTTCAAGATGCCCTCTAAAGCGGAATTGAAGCCGAACCAACGTCTTAACGCTGAAAAGAAATAACCGCAATCACTAACAATAAAAACAACTGAAAAGAAATGGCATTAATTGATCCAGCCGATTTGACCTTCAATGGCGAAGAAGCACGCTCCATGTCTGATGCGGTTATCGAAACAATATTCGAGAATCCCGCAGTAACTGATTTGATGACCGTCTATGATGGCATCGTTGCTAAAAAACAAATTCCGTTTTTAGGAATACTTTCCAAAATCACTAAAGCCGATGCTGGTTGTGGTCAAGGGCAAACAGCTAAGAACATCCCAATGACTGAAAAGTTTTGGGAACCTGAAGCTGTTAAGATTTGGCTTACTATGTGCGGTTCTGAGGTCGACGATTCATTTTGGGTATTTGCTCAAAATACAGGTGTTGACCGCGACAATGTAACTGGAACTGATATCGCTCGTTTCGTTGTTGACCGTATGAGTTCAGCAGCTCAAGAAGATTTGCTTCGTATCATTTGGTTTAACGACACAGCGCATGATAACGTAAGTGGTTCAGGTGTTATTAAGAACGGCGTTTCACTTGCTGACTATACTATCATTGACGGTTTGTGGAAACAAATCTTTGCAATCGTAGCTACAACAGCCGCACGTAAAACAGCAATCGCTAAAAACGCACTTTCTACTTATGCCCTTCAAATGGCTTTAGGTACAAGTGATGCGCTTGATACTTTCCGCAAAATGATTGAGGCTTCAGACCCGCGTTTGAATGCCGCCCCTAACAAGTTCTTCATTGCAACTCGTTCACTTGTTGAGAACTACGCCGCTTATCTTGAATCTCAAGGTAACAGCACATCATTTGAGCGTATTGAAAACGGATATGTGATGCTTCGTTACCGTGGTATTCCTGTATTCGGTTTCGATTTCTGGGATAGAACAATCCAAGCGGATATGCAAAACGGCACTAAGTACGATTTACCGCACCGTGCCGTGTTGACTGTAAAAGAAAACCTTGCAGTTGGTTACGATGCTGCAAATGCAGTAGGGGATTTCCGAGTTTGGTATTCTGAAGATACTGAATTAAACAACTTCAAAGGCAAGTATCGTGTTGATGCAAAAGTATTGCAGGACTACATGATTCAAGTGGCTTACTAAACTAACTGGGGAGCGTAAAAACTCCCCTATTTTTTCACACTAAAAAAGAAAATAAGCTATGCCTTCTGTAACTTGTCCCGGCATTAATACAAATGCCTTCCTAGACTGTACTAAGCCCCTTTTACCGGGCGTGAGTGATATGCTTTATTTGTTCAACTGGGCAGATATAGCAACTATTACCGAAAATGCTTCTTACCCTAACTTAATCGAAGGGCTTACTTTAACGGGTAGCGCAAAGATTTACCGTTTCGAGGGTAAAAAATCTTCTAACGAACCGAAATC
>JAKQJQ010000168.1 GCA_029561105.1 Bacteroidota bacterium | reverse complement strand
TTATGTCTTTTCAGTTCAGTTTGATAAAACAATGCGCAGTTATCTATCAATGAAGGGATATCATTCATATTTATTTCCTCCGCCCGAAGGGTCCAACTAACATTCGGTTGAGCTGCGAGCGGGCTTGTCCCGCGAGTCCGCTCGAACCGGTTGTTAGGTGGTGCCAGTCCACATCCTCGCTTTTTTCTTCCCAATAGCAAGCAAATTATTGTTTTCCTGCGTATGTATTAGGTATGGGAACCTACATTCCTCATCGGGAGGGATTAATCCAGACTATCGTCCGTAATTCTTTAAGCCCTTACCAAGCCTATGCCAGTCCTTCAGAAACAATTTTGGACCGATTGGAGCAGTTCACGGGCTGTGCTGACTGGTCTAAGGGCGTTGCACGAATTCGCTGTGAAGATTGTGGCCATTCCAACTTCAGACCCTTCTCGTGCAAGGTTTTCCACCTATGTCCTTCCTGCGACCAAAAACGTACCTTGCTATACGCCGAGTACTTGGCCGAGGACCTGCTCTTGGATTTGCCTCACCGTCAATTTGTTTTTACCATCCCCAAGATACTCAGAACCTACTTCAAATCCAATAAGCGGCTCTTCGGTGAGGTGTCCAGGTTGATATTCTCGCTGTTATCCGAGTTTTTCTCCTTGGTAGCAGGACGAGAACTGCTGTGTGCCTGTGTTGTCAGTTATCAGTCCTTTGGGGAGTTTGCCAGATTCCACCCGCATTGGCATGTTCTGGTTCTGGAAGGTGGATTTACCAAGCACGACCGCTTTGTTTATTTGCCACTTGGAGCAGACTATGGGATGCTCAAAGTTTGGCAAGCGGCGATCCTGTCTATGTTTCACAAAAAGGGCTTGATTGACCAAGCCCAAGTGAACATGCTCAAGGACTGGAAGCATTCCGGTTTCAGTATCGAGAGCGAAACTAGGTTATTCAGCAAGGCTGATCGCGAAGCTCTGGGACAATATGTCGTTCGTGGGGCTACCTGTGCCGATAAAATCCGATATGACCAAGCTACCGACACTGTTATTTGGACAGCTGCCCCAAAGGGATTCTACAAAGGAAAATCCGAGACCTTCAAGGGTTTTGAATTCGTCGACCAGCTTGTAGCTCATTTACCACCACGACGAGTGCAACTTATTCGGCGTTATGGCGTATACGCCGGAAAAGTCCGCAAGCAATGGCAAGATCGCCCCAGTATTTACCGGCTGGCACCGGAAAGCTGGCAGAAAGTGCACCCGAACAAGGCCCCTACTATTGCCGCCACCATGCCAGATGAGCCCTCAAGCACCGTGGTACCTGATGCTTGGGCTAAGTTACGCAAGCAAAGTTGGGCAAGGCTGCTACAAAAAGTCTACGAAGTTGATCCATTCATCTGCCCAAAATGTCACGGGACAATGTCGGTTGTTGCGATAATCGAGGATCCCAAGGCGCTCACCAAGATAATTGACTGGGTACGACAACAAGAACGAGAGCCGCCGGTGACTATGAGCGCCCGTTCACCTCCCGAACTGGCTCTGGCGTCGGTATAATACCCAAAAACGGATTTTATGCGGAACAGGATAAAACCTCGAAATCGGTGCTTATATGGCTTCGTGGGGAAGGTATATCTTGGAACTTTGTCAGATTGGCGCAAACCAGAGCTTGACGGCGGGAATAGACTGGAATTACTCTTCATAGAGTCGGCGTTGCCGAAAAATTCTGATTAGATTGGTTGTTCGGGGTGCAAAAACCGTCATAGTTCGGGGAAATATCCAAATTTTGACCCAAAACCGCAAAACCACCGAAATGACAGTTCCTATCAGTAAGATTCATTGCAACGGCAAAGCAATAATTATCCGCAAGTAAAATAAAATTCCATATAAGAATAATACAACCTCCCTGCAAAGCATTTCAGCTTACGGGGAGGTTGTTCTTTATATAAAAATCCGTGTTGCATGGTTACAACACGGATTTCTTGGTTTTATTTAATCGAACCGTCGCCACCCATAAGAGCGGCCATTTTTTCAATGCGTTCCAAAGGAAACGGTGGTTCGCAAGGCAGTTTTTTATATACTCACTTAGCTTTCTTTTTATTACTGCCGAAAATTTTAGTCGGAATAATGCTTCCGAGAAATGCGGCGAGCAAAATCCACGGAATAACTCTTGCGTCAAAGCAGAGCAAAAGGAGCATTGTTACGGCAAGCGGTTTTTTCATTGTGACACCGAGAAGTCCTGCCGTTACGACTGCCGCACAAAATGCCGTGTCAAGTCCGCCGAGCATTGCAACACCGTAGCCGATGCTCACTCCGCAGAAGATGACGGGGAAGAAGTGACCGCCTTTCCAACCCGACTTTATGCAGATGTTTGTGAGAATAAGTTTCAGCACACCGCTGATAATAAGAATCCACGGTGCAAATTCGGCAAAGCTTTCCTTGACAACGGTAATGCTTTCTTCACCCGAAAACATTGTGAGGGGGAGGTATGTACCCATAACACCGAGGATAATTCCGCCGAGAGTTGTGCTGATAATAATGCCGAGCTTGCCCTGAATGAGTGCGAAAAATTTTCCGAAAATTTTTGAAGATATGATAAACAGAAAACCGCATACAGCGCCCAAAAGTGCGAGAGGAATTCCCCACAAACGCTCAAAATTTGTAATGTTATAACCGCCAAGTCGTGGAAGTCCCATACTTCCGCCGAAAATCGAGTTAAGCAAAAACAGAGTTCCCGCCGCAAAAAGTACGGCAATGATGTTTGAAATAAGCTTTGTTGAACGGATATCGGTAGGCTTTTCTTCGCTGTCAAGCCTTTCTTCATTGACCGATGCAAGACCGAAAAGCGGTGCGTAGAATACCGCACTCAGGGTTGCGCTTATGCCGATTTGCATTAGTTCGGGAATTTTACTTTTAGCGTCTTTCATATGACTTCCTGCCCAGTAGCAAAGTCCGACGATAACGCCTGTCAAACCTGCCTCGGGGCCAAGACTTCCGCCGAAAACAAGGGGCAAAAGTGCCGAAATGCAGAGCAAAAGCACCTTGTTATACGGGTAAAATTTATCTTTTTTTACCTTTTTCATAACCTCGTCAAGTTCATCGGGAACGGCATTTGTCAGCTTTTGCCATATTCCGAGAATAATTCCGCCTGCCGTACAGACGATAATCGGATAAAATTTGAAATCAAAATTTGACGGAATTGTATCCCACACAAGACCGATTCCCAAACCCATAAGTTTTAGAAACAGCCATACTATCAGCGAAGTAACCGCACCGCTGAATCCGCAAAAAATGTAGTATAAAAAATTGTTGGCAACAGTCCGTTTAGTCATTGTCGCACCTCCGTGTAGTTTTTGATTGGTTCAGTTGTTCGGGTTAGGAGAGTCGTCGTAGTTCGGGGGAAAAGCCGAATTTCGACGTAAAACCGCAAATACCCCGAAATGACAGTAACCGTCTCATGAATCCAGTGCGAGCCAGTTTTCAATGGCGAAAGAATGTATCTCTTTCCTCGATACATTGAATGGCAAAAGAGCTCTGTAGTCAGCATCATTTTTCACGAAGGGAAGTTTCGAGAAAAGGTAGTACAG
>JAKQJQ010000156.1 GCA_029561105.1 Bacteroidota bacterium | reverse complement strand
GCGTTTCACGACCATACGTCACACGGGGCTGATGCGTTTCGTTATTTAGCGATGTCATGGCGTAATCCGAAAACTCAGGAAGCCACACAGTCGTTTGAGCAAAAACTGATGACAGGGGCGCTTGCAGAAATGACATTTGGTAAGATTAAGCAACAGCATTTAAGTCGGATGAAAAGTAAGCGTAGCGATATATACCACTAGGAACAAAAATGGCGAATAAAGACGATTTTAAAGACGTTGAAATAAAGGTGGACAATAAAGTAACCGCTTGGCTTGCTGAAATTGATGACGCTAAAAAGCGCGAAAAAGACTACCGAAAAGACGGAAAGAAAATCCACGACATATATAACGGCTCAAAAGAGGAAAAAATCCCGTTTAATATTCTCTACAGCAACACAGAAACCCTACTTCCAGCCCTATATTCCTCTGTACCGCGCCCAGTGGTGCAACGAAGATTTAAAGACGATGATATGCTCGGTAAAGCAAGTGCTAAAGCTGGTGAGCGCGTACTTGAGTTTTTACTAGACACTAACATTGAAGGCTATGAAACGTATGATGATTGCCTGAGGGCGGCAACGTTAGACGGTCTGTTAGCTGGTCGTGGTCTCACATCGGTAAAATACGATGCAGAATTGTCTAAAATGCTTGGTGAAGATGACCGTGAAGGTGAAGAATCTGATGCAGAGGAAGAAGCCTACGAGAAAAAGTCAGAATTGGTATGTGTTGAGACCCGATCATGGGATAAAGTGTATTTTGGCTACGCAAAACGCTGGTCTAAGGTGCCGTTTATCGTTTACGAGGAATTTGTAGATAAAACTGAGGCGATTCGGTTATTTGGTGAAGAAATTGCAGGTAAATTGCAGTACAACACCAAAGACGAGGAAGAAGAAAAAGAAACTGACGAAGAAGTATCTGGCCAGTTATCGAAAACGACCTGTATCTATCAGATTTGGCATAAAAAAACCAAGAAAGTTATTTTTGTCAGCCCAGACTACAAAGAGGGTTATTTAAAAGAACAAGATGACCCGCTTGGTCTTACTGGCTTTTTCAATATGCCACGCCCGATTATGTTCTTGGAGAAATCCAACGACTTGATGCCGGTAGCGTTATATACGCTGTATGAAAATCAGGCAACCGAGTTAAACCGCTTGACCATACGCATTCAGAAGGTTGTCGAAGCGATTAAAGCGCGTGGTATTTACGATTCAGAACTTGGCGATGATATTGCTAAGATTATGGATGAATCAGATAACGCGCTAGTTCCAGCCGATAAATCAGCATCGTTTGCTGCTGAGAAAGGTCTTGGCAACGCGATTTGGTTCATGCCGATTGAGCAGTTAGTGAATGTGCTTATTCAGCTATATCAGGCGCGTAACCAGTGTAAGCAGATTATATACGAAATTACCGGCATTTCAGACATTATGCGCGGTTCTACTAACGCAAACGAAACATTGGGCGCACAAGAGATTAAAAAATCGTTTGGCACCCTACGTTTAAAACGCTTGCAGTCAGAAGTTCAGCGTTATGCGCGTGATTTACTCCGCATGATGCTAGAAATTGCCGCATCTAAATTCAGCACAGAAACATGGCAAAAAATGACGGGATTGCCATATTTAACTGACGAGCAAAAGCAAATTCTTGAAATGCAGAAAGCGCAAGCACAGCAATTTGGGCAACCGTTGCCACCTGAAATTGAGCAACAAATG
>JAKQJQ010000140.1 GCA_029561105.1 Bacteroidota bacterium | reverse complement strand
TTATGGTGACTTCGGTCCTAGCTGTACGGTGACCACCACCGGTGGATTCGCAAGAACTGCAGCTGCTCCGGTGACTGTATTCGATGTGAAGACTTACCCGAACCCATTTGCTGAGAACTTCAAATTGGATATCAACACCTCAGCAGAGGAAAGCGTATCGGTTAAGGTTTACGACATGATCGGAAAACTCGTTGAGTCTAAAGAGATCAGTGTATCTGAATTGGGTACGCAAGAACTTGGAAGCCGTTACCCATCTGGTGTTTACAATGTTATTGTATCACAAGGTGAGAATGCTAAGACACTTCGCGTGATTAAGAGGTAAGGCCAATGAATAATTGACAATTGATTATTGACAATTGGCAATTAATAATGAAAAGTTCCTTCGGAAACGGAGGGACTTTTTTTATGGTAAAGGCAGAAAAAAAGCCCGTTCATGACGAACAGGCTTTTTTATAGGTACTAAACAATCAACCCAAACGCATCCGTACATAGACATGCTTAATGCCTCTTTTTTCTGAGTCGCGTTCGTCAATCTCTACAATGTCCTTGAGCGATTTGAGCAAAGGTGTGAGTTTGGCAAATCCGTAATTGCGCGGGTCGAACTCTGGTTTTTTCTTCACGATCAAATTGCCTACATCACCCAGGAATGCCCAACCGTCATCGTCACCAATGGCTTCAATGGTCGATTCGATGAGTTCGATGGTTTGCGCATCTATTCTGCTCACGATTTCTTTTTCTACCGGAACTTCTACGGCAATTTCTACCGGGACAATCTTGGACTTCCTACGCGAATTGCCACTTGATGCCACCGTTGGTGTTGGTTTTTGTATCTTGTTTTTTGGTATTGCACCTTCAAGTACTTCAAGGAAAATGAAACGGTCACAGGCGGCAATCAACGAATTGGGCGTTTTCTTCTCGCCAATGCCAATCACTTTCATTCCCGATTCGCGCAAACGGATAGCCAGTCGCGTAAAATCGGAGTCGCTGGATACGATACAGAAACCGTCTACTTTCCCCGTGTAAAGCAAATCCATCGCGTCGATGATGAGCGCAGAATCGGATGAATTCTTTCCGGTGGTGTAACTGTACTGCTGTACCGGCGTAATTGCATGTTCCAACAAAACACCTTTCCAACCGGCTGCGTTGGGGCGTGTCCAGTCGGCATAGATGCGTTTGGTGGTTGGCGTTCCGTATTTGGCAATTTCCTCCATCATGCCCTTCACGTTGCTGTATGGCACATTGTCGGCATCGATGAGGACGGCTAATCGCAGTTCTTTATAATTTGGCATAAGGTTATCTTTTAGTGGCTAATACTTTGATTGAAATGTTATCGACCATGACATCACTGATGACGCCTTCGCCCTCTTTGAGCAACACAACGGCATAGGCTTCTTTTTTGACATTATCAGACGACTCGTTGTAAATCCGCTCTGCTTTGGCGGCTTTGTATTCATTGACGTAAAAACGATCAAACGGATAACTAATGGTCAAGGTGGGTTTGTCTAAACCAAAAACATAATCTACTTTGGCCGTGACATAATTTGGATTGTTAGGCCGTTGAGAGCTTATAGAAGCGACTTTCGCGTACCCTTTTTCATCGGTGGTTAAATTGGCAAATACGGTCTGGCCGCTTTTCCAAAGGTCTTTGCTTTTGATTCTAAAATTGGTTTGCTCGTAATTGAGGTACACGTATTTGCCGCGGAATGGATCGTTTGGATCTACAGGTGCAGTGCGGAATTTCCAGACTTTACCGGTATCGAGGATGTCTTCCTGATGGAAAATCATCTGGAATGGCACCGCGAGTTGTACCACAGCCAACACGGTAAAGAGCATGAGTTTGGTTTTATTGCCCATCTGATTTCCTTTTTTTAAGCATGAGGTAATTGGCGAGGAAAAACCCGAGGCCGACCGAAATGAACAGCGTGCCGCGCACGACAAAGCTAAATTCGGTATCAAAGAAACGGCAAATCACCAAGATGGTAATGATGATAAGCCCGAAATTGAGGATGCCGAGATTGTTTTGCTGACTGCCGCGGCGCATTTCGGATAGGCCCATGAGCAGTACGAGGATGTTGGCGCCGATGTGGCTCAAATCACCCGTACAAAACAACACCGTCGTCAATAAAAAAGCAATGTCAATAATACGGATGCGTTTGTAATGGGCGTGATTTTTTTTAAAAAACAAAACAATCGCTGTGAGCGTGAGCAGCGCGGTAGTGATAAAGGTGAGGTGTTTAGGGCCGGTTATAAATGTAATCCAACCAGCCTCGGCGGTGTGAAAGGAAAGGTGGCGTTCAAAAGTGAGGAGGAGCAAAGTAAAGATTGTTCCGATTTGCCCGATTATAGAGAAGCTATTGTTGCGCTGTCTTTGCGTTTGAAAAAAAGGCCGCGAACCAATAAAATAGTATATCGCGAACAAGCTCAGGTAAGACAAATAAATCAAATCCCCGCCGCCATCGCAAAACCGCGACAGGCAAATCATTATTGACAAACACAAGAACCAATGGTGGAAAAACGTGAAATTCTGGGAGGGTTTTGACTGTAACAGCCGGTAATAGTAAGGAACAATTGCAGCGAGCAACAACCAATAGTCATAATTGGCATCGTCCCAATATTCGATTGCAAAGCTTCCGTAATAGGTAATCCCCGAAATGTAAAGCAATGAAGTCACCGAGGAACGTATCAAATATACCTGCGGCAAAGCCAAAACCATCCAGGTCAGTACAAATGATTCGAGGTTGCCGGGAATGTTGTAAACCTGCGCCACAAGGGCAATGCTCGCGCCGATCCCTAAAAACAAAAATACCGAGGCACTTTCCCGCCAGCCCGCATTTTCTGGTTTTTTAACAAGCGCAAATCCGCAGAAGAGTTGCCCGATGAGCATTGGCAGGAACGCAAGACAGGCTTTGGTAAACTGCGACAAATCGTCCCAGTTGTGGGCAAGGATCAGGATGATGCCCAAACCGCTAAGGATCGCGCCCAGTATTGAAAAAATGGTGAGCAGTTTTCCCGGATTGGCCCTCACACCCGATTCGTAATAGCGTTGGATGTCGCGCGCGGTGTCAGGGGTGATGACTTTCGCACGGACAAGCTCGTCTAATTCGGCTGCAAATTTATTGGCCATGGGTTTGGATTGTATTCAAATGTACAAAAAACATCAATTGAAAACCGTGGCCCTAGCCCTGATGGCAGCGGTATCCTTTTGCTGGCTTCTTTAGCCAGTAAAAGATATAGCGTACAGCAGGAATTGGCTCCTTAAAATAATTAGAAAACTACGCCAATTTTACATGGGAAATCCCTACTTTTGCGCCATCAAAAACCGCTTTTTTAAACGATCATGGTAAAAGATTTATTCGAAAGAATTCAGAGCAATAAAGGCCCTTTGGGCAAATGGGCATCGCAGGCAGAAGGGTATTATGTGTTCCCGAAACTCGAAGGCGATTTGGGGCCGCGCATGCAGTTTCACGGTAAGGAGATCCTCAATTGGAGCATCAACGATTACCTGGGACTGGCCAACCATCCCGAGGTGCGTAAGGCAGATGCCGAAGCCGCACAGCAATATGGCGCCGCATATCCGATGGGTGCGCGTATGATGAGCGGGCACACCCAGTACCACGAACAACTTGAAAAAGAATTGGCTGCCTTTGTGATGAAGGAAGCCGCTTATTTGCTCAATTTTGGCTATCAGGGTATGGTGTCTATCATTGACGCGTTGGTGACCAAGAATGACATTATCGTTTACGATGTGGATTCGCACGCTTGTATCATAGATGGCGTGAGGTTGCATATGGGCAAACGTTTTACGTACCGCCACAACGATTTGGAGAGCATGGAGAAAAACCTGCAACGCGCCACCAAAATGGCCGAGGAAACCGGAGGTGGAATTTTATTCATCACCGAAGGCGTTTTTGGGATGCGTGGCCAACAAGGCAAGCTCAAGGAAATCGTGGCGATGAAAGACAAATACAACTTTCGTTTGCTCGTAGACGATGCGCACGGTTTTGGAACGCTGGGTAAAACCGGCGCCGGAGCAGGTGAGGAACAAGGTTGCCAGGATGGGATAGACGTGTACTTCTCTACCTTTGCCAAATCGATGGCCAATATCGGGGCGTTCGTGGCCGCAGACCAGGATATTATTGATTATTTGAAATACAATTTGCGCTCGCAGATGTTTGCCAAGGCGTTGCCGATGATCCAGACCATTGGGTCACTCAAGCGCCTGGAAATGTTGCGTACGATGCCAGAACTCAAAGACAAACTTTGGGAGAATGTAGATGCGTTGCAAAACGGGCTAAAATCGCGCGGCTTTGATATTGGAGACACCAACACTTGTGTGACGCCGGTGTATTTGCAAGGTAGTATACCTGAAGCGATGATGCTCGTAAATGATTTGCGTGAGAATTACCATATTTTCTTATCGATTGTGGTGTATCCGGTGATTCCGAAAGGGATTATCCTGTTGCGTATGATCCCGACGGCAAGCCATACTTTGCGCGACATTAATGAAACGCTTGATGCCTTTGAGGCGGTTCGTGAAAAACTCACAAGCGGTACGTATCTTAAGATTGCGGCGGAGAAAACCGTTGACATGAGTGAAGAGCGATAGTTTGTAGTTGAATCACGATCTGAGACGCGCCGCACGAGCTTTGGCGAATTGGTGGAGCAGATTATTTGTGTGACGTGGAATAGATTAAAACTCGAAATGAATTTTAAGCGCTCCTTTGGGGCGCTTTTTTATTGGTTGTTGTTCTTTCATTTGTATTTAACATTTGGTGTAGAATTTATGGTTTGCGAAGTGGTTTAGAATTGGTAGATTGGCACTGGGGAGGGGCTGGTGTTGTCCCTAGTAAATTCTGCGATTTCCTGGATGCAGAAAATCTGGATTGTTTGTTAAAGTTTAAAAATAGACAAAGCGCCATGATCCCAAAACGAACGTCATCCGTCTAAAACAATCAAAGAGCAGCTTTGGATATTGGCGAATTACAAAGGCTTGTTAAATTTGAGAGTGGGCTTTCTTAAAATTGTAAATTTAAGATTGGAACTTAAATCTGCACTATGAAAAAATTACTCGCCTTTACATGTTTACTAGTAGTGTTTGCCTGTAAAAAGGAACCAAAACCTATTATTCTTCCAAAACCCGTTGCCGTTGAAGCGCCGGTTTTGCACGAATGTTATCAAGGGGTTTTAGGTAAAGACACCATCACGATGAACCTCGAGCTCAAGGGTAATGAAGTCACCTCAGGTCAATTGCGCTATAACTTTTTCGAGAAAGATGATAACCAAGGCGAGCTTACCGGGCTCATCGTGGGCGATACTTTAAAAGCGGCCTATACTTTTATGTCTGAAGGTGCGGCCACGGTGCGCGAAGTGGCATTCCTCAAAAAAGGAAAAAACTACCTGGAAGGTTACGGTGAAGTGGTGGATGACAACCATGGCAATGTAAGTTTCAAGGACACGAGAACGCTTAAATTTGACAGCACGCACGTCCTTAAAAAAAACAATTGCCAATAACTACAAATCCTTACGATAAGTGCGACGCTTGCGATGGACTTCTGGGTTGAAATGTTTCCAGAGGTTATGAATGGCGTGGTTTTCCTCGAGCTCTGGCGTACGGATGCAATGCGTAATGCCGAGCCTTGCGAACGTTTCGTAATATTCGTGGAAAATGATCGAAGTAACCCCTTTGCTTTGGTACTCCGGTAAAATCCCAATCAGGTAAAACAAGACCGCTTTGCTGTGTTTTCGGGCCTGGAGCAGGTGGTACCAACCAAATGGGAATATTTTTCCTTTGGATTTTTGCAAAGCATGCGAGAAATCGGGCATGACGATACTGAAGGCCACCATTTTATCGTCTTTGTCTACTACAAATTTGATGTATTCGGGATTGATGAACGGAATGTATTTTTTCTTGAAATATTCCTTTTGCACATCGGTAATCGCTACGAATGAAGCGAGGTTCGCGTAGGCTGTGTTGAACAAATCGAACATCTTGTCTACGTACGGCATGATGTCTTTGGTGTTCGTGAAATTGAGCGATTTGAGTTGGTAACGCTTTGAAATCATCGCCTGTGCTTTCTCAAAAAAGTCGGTTGGGATGTCGTTGAACGGGAACCAGCTTTCATGATATTCTTTTTCTTTTACAAAACCAAGTCGCTCGAGATGCGTGACGTAATACGGATAATTGTACCAGGTAATCATGGTTCCGATATTGTCAAAGCCTTCGGAAAGTACGCCTACTTTATCGAGGTTGGAGAATCCCATGGGGCCTTCTACATGTTCAAGTTGGTGTTTGCGGCCGAGTTCAAAGACGTTTTCAAGCAACGCTTTAGATACTTCGATATCGTCGATCACATCCCACCACCCAAAACGCACTTTACTTTTCTTTTGGTCGTTGACTTCGTTCCAGTTGATGATGGCGGCAATGCGCCCCACAATTTTATTGTCTCTGTAAGCGAGGAAAAAATGAGCTTCGGCCGTTTGGAACGCTGGGTTTTTGGTTTTGTCAAACGTCTCCATTTCATCGGCAATCAAAGGCGGAACCCAGTACGGATGGTCTTTGTACAACCCAAAAGGAAAAATGACGTAATCTTTTAATAACTTTTTATCGGTAACTTCTTTAACGGTAATCATTCTTTTACTTTTTCGCCATTCTCTATGGCGTCGAGGCGTTTTTTCGCTTTTTCTTTCTTCTTATCTTTTTTCTTGTCTTCCTTGCTTTTTTTCTCTTTTGGGATGCGCAGGTAAACGTCTTGGTAGTTGTCGTCGAAACGCCAGGAAACACCAATTCCGCCTACAACCAGCGAAGGATTGTTTTGTATGTTGGTTCCTATCGAGCCATCGATCTGGATATTTTCGTAGGCGAGGTAAGCTGCACCAACCCTGAACATCGCACCATAGTTCTCGCTGTTATAGGCTTGGCCTTCAATGAAACCCGACCATCTTGGGTTGAATCCACGGGTAAGGGTTACGATATAATCGATGTTGCGTTTCTCGGGAAACCGGTTCAAAAAGATGTTGCTCACCAAAACAAAACGGCCAAACTGATGTTGGGTAAGCGCCATGAGTCTAAAGCTCATTTTTTTGTTGGCGAGCGTGCCCGGACGTAAAAACTTGTTATTGCTCATGTCAAAGTTGAGCCCACCATACACGCCAACGGCCGGAATAAACTGCCTCCAACTAAACTTGTGGTTGGCTTTCCAGCTGTACAAATTGGGTTTGGCTTCATAATTCTTCACCGGATCATAAATCAAGAACTTGGCGCCAATGGTGGCATTCTTGAGCGACCGGCTCTTTCTGTAAATGGTGTTGATTTGCGAGTAATGTTCGGCTTGGTATTCGAGTTGGCCAATGAACTCCAATTGCTCAAAAAAGGCACCGTAACGCAAGGCCATATCGTATTGCCAGCCATCACCTTTATAGTCGTTGGTGTAGTCGTCAAAGTCGTTATAGTAGTCTTCTTTGTAGACGTTTGCACCAAGCTCGGCCTGAATAACGGTCTTTCCTACAGAGAATGCAGCCATTGATTTTCCCGGCCTGTTAGAGTTGATTACATCGGTGAACTGGGCGAAACCCAAAGTATAAAAAAAGAACAATGTGGTGGTAAAAAGAGGCTTTATTGCAGACATAGGCAGGTTTTTAAGGTGCAGGTTATAACGCATTTCAAATGTACTATATTTTATTATTTATTTAAGACGGATTGAAACGGGGATTTGTTATTTTTGAAAAAATTAATTTCATATGGAAACCGCTTCTTTTAACGGTCTTTTGAAAACCATACTTTACGCAGTTGCGTTTTACTACGTCTTTAAATTCCTGGCGCGCTTGTTCTTGCCGGTGCTTGTGAAGAAGGCCGTAGAAAAAGCGGGTGAAAACTTCCAACAACAGCAACAGGCCTATCAAGGTTACCAAAACCAGTACCGGTCAAATGCCCAAGATATTACCTATCAAACTCCAAAATCAGACAAACCACGTGAGACCAAAAAAGTAGGCGAATACGTGGATTACGAGGAGATAGAATAAATATTTAGACATTTTTTCACGCTTATCGAGTGGTTTTTTTGACTACTTTTGGTCTTTAAAATCCGGAACACTTTCTTTTGTATGAAAAAACTCGATAGGTTTTATCCCCACTTCTTTGCGATAGTAGGTTTTATCGCCATTTCACTTATATATTTTTACCCTGTATTGCAAGGCAAGAAGATTTTCCAGTCTGACATTATGCAATATATCGGGATGGCCAAAGAACAAAATGATTTCAGGGCCACAGCAAACACAGAACCTTATTGGACCAATGCTGCTTTTGGTGGGATGCCAACCTACCAATTGGGTGCGACTTACCCGCACAACTACGTCAAAATGCTCGATTCGGCCTTGCGCTTCCTGCCGCGCCCAGCCGACTACCTTTTACTTTATTTCCTGGGTTTTTACGTACTGATGCTCGTGCTCAAAGCCAGGCCTTTACTGGCTTTCATAGGAGCGCTCGCCTTTGGATTGTCTACCTATCTCATCGTGATTTTGGGAGTCGGGCACAATGCCAAGGCGCATGCAATTGCCTATATGCCGCTGGTTGTGGCTGGAGTCTTATTGGTTTTTAGGCGCAGGTTCGTTTTGGGAGGCATTCTAACAATGGTTGCTGCGGCACTGGAAATCAACGCGAACCATTTCCAGATGACGTATTACCTGTTGATTTTGCTATTGGTTTTATCCGTTTATTTCATCTACAAATATGTCAAGGAAAAGGATTTGAAAACGATTGGTTACGCCGCGGGAATCTTTACCGTTGCAGGGGTTTTATCCATCGGAGCCAACGCCACCAATTTGATGGCTACCGCCCAGTACGCCAAGTTCAGTACGCGGGACAAGACCGAGCTTACCTTCAATGCCGACGGCAGTCCCAGCAAAAATGACCACGCGCTTTCTAACGAATACATCACCGAGTACAGCTACGGTATCACCGAAAGCTTCGATCTCATTGCACCGCGGCTTTTTGGTGGCTCTAATAGCGAGAACCTCGGCACACAAAGCAGCATGTACGATTTTATGATCAAGCAGGGTGTCCCCGAGTCGCAGGCAGCCGAGTTTACATCAGGTCTGCCGTTGTATTGGGGCGACCAACCCATTGTTGCAGCGCCGGCGTATGTTGGTGCGGTGGTGTTTTTCCTGGCGATGTTGGCCTTATTCCACGACAAACGAAAATTGAAATACGCGTTTTTAGCCGGAGCCATAGTTTCGCTGTTGTTGTCCTGGGGCAAAAATTTCCCGATACTGACCGATTTTTTCATTGATCATGTGCCCCTCTACAATAAGTTCCGTGCGGTTTCGTCTATCCAGGTCATCCTTGAATTGTGCGTTCCGGTTCTGGCCATTATGGGTTTGCAATCCTTTTTGAAATCGGAGGATAAAGATCGGGTAAAAGATTTGGCTAAAACAGCAGGGCTGTGCGTGGGCACTTTGATTTTGTTGTTCGTCTTTAAAGGTTCATTCTCCTTTTCGGGAGGGAATGACGGCTATTACATCCAAAATTATGGGCCTGAATTCGTCGATGCCCTTAAGGAAGACCGCAAAAGTCTGTACTCGGCCGATTTGCTTCGGAGCGCTTTTTTCATCCTTACATCGGCTGGAATATTGTGGCTTCTCACCAAAGACCGCCTCAAACAAAATACCGCACTGATTCTTGTGGGATTGTTGATGGTGGCCGATTTGTTTTTTATCGACAAGAACTACGTAAGCGGAAAAGACTTCCTCAATGCCCGTGAAGTAGACGAGCCTTTCCAGCAAACCGCGGTTGATGCTCAGATTCTGCAGGATACTACACACTACCGCGTTTTTGAAGTCGATGGCAACATGTCTAGCGCACGTGCCTCTTACTTTCACAAATCCCTTGGCGGTTATCATGCGGCCAAACCAAGGCGGATACAGCAGTTGTTTGACTACCAGATCGCCAAAAACAATATGGAAGTGCTTGATATGCTCAACGTGAAATACATCATCCAAACCGACAAAGAAGGCAAGCCATTCGCATCGCAAAACCCTGAAATCAATGGGAATGCTTGGTTTGTGAGTAGCATCAAATGGGCTGATTCGCCCGACCAGGAAATGAAATCACTCGACAGCCTGGACACAAAAAACGTGGCGTTGGTCAATAGAAAAGAGTTCGGTTCACGATTTAAAAGCGATCCCACCGCGTTCACCAGAGACAGTCTGGCTACCATTACGCTTCAAAAATACAAACCCAACTACCTAAAATACGTTTCCAATAATACGCAAAACGGCCTCGCGGTCTTTTCAGAAATGTATTATAAAGACGGTTGGAATGCCTATATTGACGGAAAGCCAAAGGACCATTTCAGGGCCGATTACGTACTTCGTGCACTTGAGATTCCGGCAGGGAAACACACCATCGAATTCAAATTTGAACCCCAAGTGGTAAAAACCGGAAGCACCATCGCACTGGCCAGTTCAATCGGAATGTTGTTTCTGGCAATGGGCGGTTTGTACTGGGAAAGGCGCAAACAGTGGTTTGGATCTAAAAAATAGTACTTCTATTTAAACGAGCTGATGAAAAAAGTCCTGATAATTGCTTATTATTTTCCTCCTGCCGGCGGACCTGGTGTGCAGCGGTGGTTGAAATTTGTTAAGTATTTGCCGGATTTTGGTGTGCAACCCATCGTGTATGTTCCTGAGAATCCCACTTATCCCATTACAGACAAGGCTTTGCTGTCGGAGATACCAGAAGATGTTACGATATTGAAACAACCTATTTTTGAACCCTATCGGTTCGCGTCTATTTTTTCAAAGGACAAAACCAGGAAAATCAGTTCGGGCATTATTGCCAATAAGAAACGACAAACTTCGGTCGAGCGTTTCTTGCTTTGGGTTCGTGGGAATTTCTTCATCCCTGATGCGCGTGTTTTTTGGGTAAAACCTTCGGTGGCGTACCTCGAGTGGTACATCCGTGAGCACCAGATTGATACCGTAATTACCTCTGGACCGCCGCACAGCATGCACCTCATTGGGCTTGGACTGAAAGAAAAACTCCACATGCACTGGTTTGCCGACTTTCGCGATCCGTGGACAACAATCGGTTACCACAAATCACTCAAGTTATCGGTCTATTCAGAAAACAAACATAAAATGCTTGAGAGCCAGGTGCTCAATACTGCCGATAAAATCATTGTAACGAGTAAGATTACGAAACTTGAATTCAGTAAGATTACCGATAAACCTATTGAGGTAATTACGAACGGTTATGATTTCGAAGGGATTCCAAAGCAAACGCTCGACAACAAATTTTCGATGGCGCACATCGGTTCATTTTTGTCAGGGAGGAATCCAAAAATCCTTTGGCAATGCCTCGCAGAATTGGTGAAAGAAAATGAGGCGTTTGCTCGTGATTTCGAGCTCAAACTTATCGGAACGATCGGACAGGAAATCCTGGAAACCATCCACGCCTACACCTTGGGCGACTACCTCAATCTGGTTGGCTATGTATCGCATCAGGAAGCAATCGTACATCAGCAAAAGTCGCAGGTATTGCTGCTTATCGAGATCAATTCGCTAGAAACCATCAGTATCATACCCGGCAAATTGTTCGAATACATGGTGTCTGAACGCCCAATTATTGCCATTGGTCCGCGCGGTTCAGAGTTTGCCGACATCATCACCGAAACCAATACCGGTGCGTTCTTTGACTACGACGAAAAAGACAAGCTCAAAGCAACGATACTCAAGCATTTTGCCGCGTACAAGGAAGGGAAATTACAGTCTTATCCGGTGGGTTTACAGCAATATTCGCGCAAGAACCTCACCCAGAAACTTTCACAACTGATCTTCGGATCTTAGTCGCCTTATGGGAATCGTCATCAACCAATCGGTAAAAAACACGGTCATTACCTATTTTGGTTTTGGGATTGGAGCCTGCAATGCTTTGTTCCTTTACACCAATTTTTTGGGAAAGACGCACTACGGAATGGTGGCTTTTTTACTGTCGGCCTCGAATATCATGATGCCGCTGATGGCGTTTGGTGTACACAATACCTTAATCAGGTTTTATTCCCGCTGCCGATCCGAAGCCGAGCGCGAGAAATTCCTGAGTTTTATGTTGCTCATGCCGTTGTTTTTGATCATACCCGTCACGGCAATTTCTTACTTTTTTTACGACCAGATTGCCTATTTTATTTTGGCGCGCAACCCAACAATACGCCCGTTTTTATGGCTGATTCCGCTGATCGGGATTTTCATGGGCTATTTTGAGGTGTATTATGCTTGGGTTAAGGTACATATGCAGTCGGTATTTGGCAATTTTATCAGTGAAGTATTGGTGCGCGTGGTGGTCATGGCCATGCTGTTTGCCGTGCACTTGGATTGGCTCAGCAAAGATGGTTTTATCTATGGTTTGTGTGGCGCTTATTTCCTTCAATTCCTCGCAATGAAAGTCTATGCAATGTATGTCAAGGCACCGGTTTTGTCGTTTAAAGTTCCACACAATATAAAGGAGATTGTCGGCTATTCCTTTTTCATCATCTTATCTGGAAGTGTAGCCGTTTTGCTGCTCGATTTTGACAAGGTCATGATACCGGCCTATGAGAACATTAGTAGTAACGCTTTGTATTCGGTGGCCATATTCATCGCTACGGTCATTGCAGTGCCAAGCCGGGCGATGTTACAGATTATTTACCCGATTACCGCCAAGCTCATGAGCGAAAACAAGCTCGACGAACTCAACGATTTGTACAAAAAAAGCGCAATCAACTTGCAGGTCTTCGGCGGGTTGGTTATGTTGGGTATTTTTCTCAACATTAAGCAGCTCTATTTGTTGATTCCGGCCGAATACAGCGGCGGCTTGCTCGTGGTTTTTCTCATCGGGCTGTCTAAATTTTACGATATGGTGCTGGGCAACAACAACGCGATTATCCTCAATACCCAATATTATCGCTCGGTGCTATTCTTTGGACTACTGCTTGTGTTTATGATGATTGGGCTCAATATGCTTTTCATTCCCATGTTTGGAATAGTGGGATCGGCTTTGGCTACACTGATTTCTGTTATTGTCTACAATACGATCAAACTGATGTTTATTGTCAGGAAAGTGAATTTGTATCCGTTCACCGCAAATACCATAAAGTCACTTGGGATTATTGCTGTGGTCTTTGTGTCGTTTTATTTTTGGGATTTTGATTTCCATCCGATGGTATCGATTGCAGTAAAGTCGATTCTCATTACCATGGTATATGGGTATTTGAATTTCCGATTTGCCGTATCGGCCGAAGTTAATGAATTGATTGGCAAGGCCATTTCCAGAATTTGGCGTTAGGTGGTAAAAAAGAAAATCCCGCTGATACGAATACCAACGGGATAAACCAACCAATTATTTAACCAACTTTATATTTTTGTGCTTGCAACTTTTGTGCCATTTGAGCGATAATAAACGCTGGAATTGTTATGATTTTCATAAAAATTACAATCGGCGTCGTTCTCTTCATTGTATCGATAGCCCTTAACCGAACCAATGATATTGATGATCTGGCCATTTCGGTTGTAGACAATCCTCAGGTTGCCAATCTGTGACAAGGCGAAACGGTTGTAGGTCATGTAAACAGAGCCGATTCTCCTGATTCTGTTTTGCGCATCGTAATTCACAAAAACGTTCCCAATCCTGCGAACCCTTCCCAACGCATCGTGTTCGATCACTACTCCGCGGTTTGGCGTAACACCGTAAGTTTGGTTGTTGCTCCTATGACCATTTCTATATACGATTCCCGAATTTTGTGAAGCCTCGGTATTGAAATCAAATTCACCATTAGGGAAAACGAGAAACAAAATACCTCTTTCGGTAAATTCAATCGGTGTGTCAAGGTTGAAACGCCTTTCAATTGGGTTGTCCAATCGGCTGTTTACTGTTGATGCGCTTGCGTTGCTTCCCCATAGCAAGGCGACGGCTGCGAGTAAAGTAATAGTTTTCATGATCAATAGTATTAGGTGATGCGCGCGATTCGTTCCCGCGTTATATTGGCGTTTCCAACTTACATGCCAAAAAATGAAAGCAACAAAGCAATTTGGGAAGCTTGTTTTTTAAGCGCCTAATTGTCAATGCGCTACTGTTTTGGTAAATGTCATTTGTTTGTTAATTTTTCTCTTGATTCGGCTTGTTTGCTTTTAAAATTTTATACTTTTGGCGCAAATTGTCAGCTACCAATGAAGAATTTCCTCGGTTTTTTCCTGTTGTTTACCACTCTTGTCTCTGCCCAAAATATGCCGTTGAAGGTCAATGAGCAAACACGTTTCGTTTCGGATAGCCGATTGTTTTATGTCTGGAATGAGTCAAAAGACGCCTACGATCTTAAGGATACCGAGTTTGAATATTCCATCGTTGACATCCGTGAAATCAATACCCGAAGCAACGGATACATTGCCATAAGCCTCACCGATGACGGTAAAACACGCTTGTACCACGGATCAATCGTGTCGTTTAACGTGGACGAAGAAGGCAATTCAGTGTGGGTGATGCGCTCTAAAAATGCGCGTGGCAAACTCATGCTCAACCCAAAGAAAAAGACAATCACTTACTCCTACGAAAGCAATGAGCAGCGGTATGTGAAGATTTTTGTATTCAACCTGCAGCTTGAAGAACCGGTCAACGAACAATAATTAAGATATTATAGGTTCTCCTTACAACTTTTCTTTGAGGTATTTTGCAGTAATTGAGTTTTTATTTTTGATGATTTCCTCGGGCGTGCCTACCGCCAGAATCTTCCCACCATTTTCTCCGCCTTCCGGGCCAAGGTCTATAATATGGTCGGCGCATTTGATCAAATCGAGGTTGTGTTCGATCACGATAATCGAATGGCCCTTATCAAGTAATGCATCGAATGACGCCAACAATTTTTTGATGTCGTGGAAATGCAAGCCGGTCGTAGGTTCGTCAAAAACAAACAACGCTTTTTCCTTAGTGCTTCCTTTCACGAGAAACGAAGCCAGTTTGATGCGTTGCGCCTCGCCGCCCGAAAGGGTAGAGGACGACTGCCCCAACTGCACATAGCCCAAGCCCACATCCTGCAATGGCTGGAGTTTTTGTATGATTTTGGTTTGCTTGGTCGCACCAAAAAACGCCACGGCATCGTCTACAGTCATGGTCAAAACGTCGTCGATGTTCTTGCCTTCAAACTGCACTTCGAGGATTTCCTTCTTGAAACGTTTACCGCCGCAGGTGTCGCAAGGCAATTCTACATCGGCCATGAAAACCATCTCCACATTGATTACGCCATCGCCCTTGCAGGTTTCACAGCGCCCACCGTCTACGTTGAACGAGAAATGTTTGGGTTGGTAACCGCGGATTTTAGAGAGTTTTTCCTTCGCGTACAAATCGCGGATATCGTCATACGCCTTGATATACGTCACCGGATTCGATCGCGAACTGCGCCCAATCGGGTTCTGGTCTACATATTCAATGTGTTGGATTTTATGGTAGTAACCGCGCATCTCGGTAAACTGTCCGGCCTTTTCACCTACGCCTTCTAGTTTTTTCTGCATGGCAGGGAACAGGATTTTCTTGACGAGCGTACTTTTTCCGCTACCTGAAACACCCGTAATCACGGTAAGCATTTCCAACGGAAACTTCACGTCTACATTTTGCAGGTTGTTTTCGCGCGCGCCGAGAATTTCAATATAGGTGCCAGATTTGCGACGCGTCCTGGGAACGGCGATTTCCATTTTCCCGTTGAGGTATTGCGCCGTAAGCGAACCGGATTTGAGGATCTGCTTAAAATCGCCCTGTGCCACGAGTTTCCCGCCAAAGGTACCCGCTTCAGGGCCAATATCGATAATCATGTCGGCGGCTTTCATGATGTCTTCATCGTGTTCTACCACAATCACGGTATTGCCCAGGTCGCGCAAAGACAGCAACACCTGGATGAGCCTTTCGGTATCTTTTGGATGCAAGCCTATGCTGGGTTCGTCAAGGATGTACATCGATCCCACCAAGCTGCTTCCCAGAGAAGTCGCCAAGTTGATGCGCTGTGATTCGCCGCCCGACAACGAAGCCGAGTTCCTGTTGAGGGTCAGATAATCAAGTCCCACCTCGACTAGAAAGCGCAAGCGGTTGTTGATTTCGGTGAGCAATCGTTTGGCTACTTTTTTATCGAATTCGTTAAGTTCTAGTGTATTGAAGAATCCAACGAGTTTCCTGATAGGCAGGTCCACAAGTTCAGAAAGTGTCTTGCCGTTGATTTTCACATACGATGCCTCGATGCGCAAACGCTTTCCTTTACAAGAATAACATTTGGTTTTTCCGCGGTAACGCGACAGCATCACCCGATTCTGGATCTTGTAATTTTTCTCCTCGAGTTCTTTAAAAAACGCGTTCAAACCCTGGAAATAGCCATTGCCGTTCCAGACGAGTTCCTTTTGTGCGTCGGTGAGTTCAAAAAAGGGTTTGTGTATGGGGAAATCGAACTTGTAGGCGTTCTTGACGAGTTCATCGCGGTACCAGCCCATGCTTTCGCCGCGCCACGGGAAAATCGCATTCTCGTAGATAGACAAGGCCGTATTGGGAATCACGAGTTCTTCGTCTATACCAATGATGTTGCCATAGCCCTCGCAAACCGGGCACGCGCCGTAAGGGTTGTTGAAACTGAACAGGTGTACGTTGGGTTCAAGGAAAGCAATGCCGTCCATCTCGAATTTGTTGCTGAACTCGTATCGCAGGTCCGAGTCGGCTGCTTGCAAGTAGCAGGTGCCTTTTCCTTCAAAGAACGCAGTTTGCAGCGCATCCGATAGCCGGTTGTAAAATTCCTCTTCTTCTTTGACCACAATTCGGTCGATAATCAAGAAAACGTTCTGTGCATCGAGCGCATCGCTATCAATCTCATCCAAACGCAGCGTTTCGCCATTCACGTAAACCCTGGAGAAACCCTGCTGTAACAGCACTTTGAGTTTGTCGGCGAGTTTGCGGCCTTCTTCTAATTGTATCGGAGTGAGCAGCAACCAGCGGCTGTCTACCGAAAAGGTTTTCACGACGTCGATGACATCGGTGACCGTATCTTTTTTGACTTCGTTGCCCGACACCGGCGAAAACGTTTTGCCGATACGCGCGTACAACAACTTAAGGTAATCGTATATTTCTGTAGAAGTGCCCACCGTAGACCGCGCATTTGTGGTGTTGACTTTCTGCTCAATGGCGATGGCCGGGGCGATGCCTTTGATGTATTCTACCTTAGGTTTGTCAAGCCTGCCCAGGAATTGCCTCGCGTATGACGACAAACTCTCTACGTAACGGCGCTGCCCTTCGGCGTACAAAGTGTCGAAGGCGAGCGATGATTTCCCAGAACCCGAAAGTCCGGTAATCACGACGAGTTGGTTTCTGGGTATGGCTACATCGAGCGATTTGAGGTTGTGCACCTGCGCGCCTTTGATGATAATATTTTTCTTGGGTTCGAGCTTAGAAAAGTCTGTGGTCATGGCAAAATAAAAGTGTGCGTAAAGATAAATAATAATCGGCTACGCGATTCAAACCAAATCAATTCTAACAGGGTTTTATGAAACCTGAGGTTACAATCGGTTTGTGATAATGGCAAAATTTTAATACAAAGTCTATGTTTCAGATAATTTTTGTGTTAGAAAATTGTTGCCGAGACATCGATGATGGAAAGTAACGGCATTTTTACCCTTACATTACCACAACATTTTTCATTTTAGCGCGCCAATCAGCAGCCTTACAACGTTTTCGTAACCGCAGTCGATTCGTATTTTACCAATGTTGCCAAGCCTGCAACTACAACGTTGGTAATTCTCATCCTTGTATAGTTTTTATATACGCATCAGGCCCTTTAAAAGAAGCAGTCGCGATTAAATTTGGATATCAATTAAAAACAAAACCAACATGAAAAAAATTACTTCTGGCATTCTCCTGATGATTACCGCATTGGGATTTTCACAAAACAACCCAATCAATTTTGAAACGGGTGGGAACGGGGCAGCCTGGACCTGGAATACATTCGAGAACCCGAGTACGCCTTGTGCGCCGCTTGAAATTATTGCCAATCCCGATCCATCGGGGGCCAATCCCTCGGCTACGGTAGCCAAGCTTACCCCTTTACTCGGTGCTCCGCCATATGCTGGTGTAGAATCGCAGCACGGCACAGCAATTGGGACTTTTACTTTGAGCGCCACCAATTGTACCGTTAAGATTATGGTTTGGAAATCGGTGTTGAGCGATGTAGGGATTAAATTCGCGACCGCTTCGGGCGGTTCTACCGGCGAACTCAAAGTGGCTAATACGGTCGTGAACCAATGGCAGGAACTGACTTTTGATTTCTCGGGAAAGATAGGCGAGCCAACTTCTACAGACATCGACCAGATCGTAATTTTCCCTGATTTCCAGACGCGCAGCTCAGACAATGTGTGTTATTTTGACAACATCACCTTTAGTACGCAACTCACGCCGCCATCCGATCCGGTCACTGCTGCTCCAACACCTACGCGCCCAGAAGCCAACGTTGTTTCAATGTACAGCAACGCATACAGCAACGTTGCAGTAGACACCTGGAGAACCGATTGGTCTGTTGCGACCTTGACCGATTTGCAAATTGAAGGCAATGACACCAAAAAATACACCGGACTCAGCTTTGTCGGGATAGAAACGGTGGGCCCGAATTTGATCGATGCCAGCTCCATGTTGTATTTTCATGTCGATGTCTGGACACCCAACATGACAACTTTCCGGGTTAAATTGGTAGACTTTGGAGCCGATGGTGCTTATGCCGGCGGCGATGACTCCGAGCACGAACTCAGCTTCACACCCACGCTTTCAGGTTGGAACAGCTATGAGATTGCGCTATCCGATTTTGCGGGACTTACCTCCAAACAACACCTTGCACAGTTGATTTTTTCGGGAAATCCGGCCGGAGCGGGCATCGCTTTCATAGACAATGTGTATTTCCATAACATTCCTTTCGTGAATCCAAATGAGCCGATGACCGCTGCGCCGACGCCTACACGTCCTGCCGCCAATGTCATTTCAATGTTCAGTAATGCCTACACCAACGTGCCTGTAGATACCTGGAGAACCGTTTGGTCGGCCGCCGATTTGACCGACCTGCAGATTGCAGGCAACGATACTAAGAAATATACAAACCTCAATTTTGTTGGTATTGAAACGGTGGGTGCCAACGAAATCGATGCCTCGGGCATGACTTATTTTCATGTGGATGCCTGGACACCCAACATGACTGCCTTCAGGATTAAGCTCGTTGACTTTGGCGCCGATACCAATTTTGGCGGCGGAGATGATGTTGAGCATGAGTTGTCCTTTACACCAACACTTTCAGGCTGGAACAGCTATGACATCCCAATGGCTGATTTTGCGGGGCTTACTACTAGAAACCACATCGCCCAGTTGATTTTCTCGGGTAATCCGTCGGGAGCAGGAACAGTGTTTATTGACAATGTTTATTTCAGCAACGTGGCTTTGGCTACAGAGACTTTCGGGCAGTCTGGCGTTAGCATCTATCC
>JAKQJQ010000132.1 GCA_029561105.1 Bacteroidota bacterium | reverse complement strand
AGCTTCTTCACCATTGGCTAATTTCACCTTACGTACTGGCACATTACGGAAGAGTAAATCCGCTTCATCGTGGTTAAAATGTGGAAAGCCAACGGACACCACGTCATCACGGTCATCAATGCAAGTCAGTTCTGCAACTGTCTCTAAATGACCGGCTTTTTCCAAAAGATTCCATTTACCTTCTTCTCCCCAACGAAAACCGATACTGCCGTTTGGTACAACAAATGCGCATGATTTTCTATCGAAAACAATGGTTTTCCATTCAGGATTATTGGTTTCACCTAGTGCACCATCAAAATCTGATGCGCGTAAAAAGCGGTCAGACACGTAAGCGTTTCCTTGCTTACGCAACATCACCTGCATCGGCATATCTGTATATTTGCGCGCATACTCCTGAAAGTAAGGGTCTTGTTGTTGTATGTGAAATTCTTTTAGGGCAACATGGCCCATTGCCAAGAATGCGGCAGCATCAGTCCCCTGACGTATCGGCATCCATAAATCAGAAAATTTGCAAAACTCAGCGTAATCGGGCGCCATTGCCACAATTTTTGCACCTTTGTAACGAACTTCTGAGGCAAAGTGTGCATCTGGCGTACGCGTCATGGGCAGGTTAGCGCCGGTGATAATGATGTAAGTGGAGTTATACCAATCGGCCGCTTCCGGCACATCGGTTTGTTCACCCCATGTTTGTGGACTAGCCGCAGGTAAATCGCAATACCAATCATAAAAAGAACCACAAGCTGCACCGATGAGGGAGAGGTATCGGGAGCCTGCGGCATAGGAAATCATTGACATGGCAGGGATAGGTGAAAAGCCAAAAATACGGTCTGGACCCCATTTTTTAATGGTGTAAACATTGGCCGCCGCCATAATTTCATTCACTTCATCCCAAGAGGTGCGCACAAAACCGCCCAAGCCGCGCACTGCGGTGTAAGCTTTACGTTTTTTCTCATCTGCCTGAATAGCTGACCAAGCCTCAACCGGGTCTTTACCGGCCATACGTTCTGTGCGGTATAAATCCAGCAATCGACCACGTATTAACGGATGCTTAATGCGATGTGGGCTATATAAATACCAGGAAAAAGAAGCGCCGCGTTGGCAGCCACGCGGCTCGTGGTCTGGCAAATCGTCACGTGTGCGTGGGTAATCGGTTTGTTGCATTTCAAACGAAACCAATCCATTTTTGACGAAAATCTTCCAAGAGCAACCACCCGTGCAGTTCACGCCGTGGGTTGAGCGTACCACTTTATCATGCTGCCAACGGTGACGATAAGCATCTTCCCACTGGCGGTCTTCATTGGTGACGATACCGTGATTGCCAGAAAAAGTCGCTTTCACTTTATCAAAAAATCTTAATCTATCTAAAAAATGGCTCATTTTTTACTCCTGTCGTTTTACAATTCACGAATGCTTGCATTCGTCCTACCTCAATCGTTTATGGATTTTTAATTTCGCTATTTGCCCGTAAATAAAACCACCAGTTCAATATCAAGCAAAGTGCATAGAAAATCGCAAAGCCATACATGGCATTTTCTGGTGTGCCGGCTTTGATTTGCCCTTTAATCACTTCTGGTGCAATGAAAGAACCATATGCAGCCACGGCCGATGTCCAGCCTAATACTGGGCCAGCTTGCACACGATCAAAGATCACACCAACTGTTCTAAACGTAGAACCATTACCCACACCTGTGGCGGCAAACAGCACGACAAACACGACTAAAAACTGTGTAAAGTAAATTTCAGGTGTGGCAGAATGGTAAGCCTGCATCATGATGTAACCTGCGTAAGTCGATGCTGCAACCATGACTACAGAAATGACTTGCGTGACGATTGAGCCTCCAAGCCTGTCTGAAATCCAGCCACCAACGGGGCGAATCAGCGCGCCTACAAAAGGTCCAATCCAAGCGTAAGTGAGTGCAGAAGGTGCGGCTGGGTTTTTCACATGCTCCCAAACACCTGTTGCTGCGTCTAACAGATGTTTGTCACCAAAAATCACTGTGATTGAAAGCGGCAACGCCATCGAAAAGCCAATAAATGAACCGAAGGTGACCAAATAGAGCGCAGTCATCGACCAAGTGTGCTTGTTTTTAAAAATGGCAAATTGTTTGGTGATATTTTCTTTCATGGTGCCAAAGGCTGCTAGCTTCATTACTAACAACGTTGCACCAATAATCAGTGGCATTGCCACCCACATGTTGAGTAAACCTAGGCCAGTTGGTGCGGGTAAATATAAGTAAAGCCCAATCATGGCGGGAATAAATGCCAGCGTATAAAGCCAAGTAATTTTAATAAAGGCTGCGATTGTGCCTTCGCTATCTGGTGAAATAGTTTTTAAGTTATTCATGCCGAAATAGCACAAAACAGAGAGCGGAACGAGCGATAGTACCCAAGCAAATCCAGCATTTTGAATAAAGGTTGGTGTGCCAGCGGGGATTTTGCCAAAAATCCAACCGCTATCTTTTACCAAATTTGTTGGCTCACCACCCAAAGCACCAAACACGCCGATTGTCATCACCAGCGGAATTAAAATTTGCATAGTGGTCACACCAAAATTTCCAATGCCAGCGTTAATTCCCAAGGCTGTACCTTGCAAACGTTTAGGGAAAAACGTATTGATGTTGGACATAGAGCTTGCAAAGTTGCCGCCACCCACGCCAGACCATAATGCCATCAACTGGAACGCCCATAATGGCCATTCAGGGTGCTGTAGGGCAATACCCGTGCCAATTGCAGGGGTGAGTAACATTGCGGTAGTGAGAAAAATCGTGTTGCGACCGCCCGCCAAGCGTATAAAAAATGATGCCGGAATGCGCATAGTGGCACCCGCCAAGCCTGAAATTGCAGTCAATGTAAACAATTCATCTTTGCTAAATGGAAAGCCTAGATTACTCATCTGCACTGTAATAATGCCCCACATGAGCCACACTGCAAAGCCGCACAACAAGGCTGGGACTGAAATCCACAAATTACGATAAGCAATCTTTTTACCTGTGGATTCCCAAAAGTGATTATCTTCTACATCCCATTTATCAATATTAGCGGTCATGTCATTTCTCCTTAGATTGGCGTGGCTTGTTTTGCAATTTGGCGTTCATGGTGACGACCAATCTTGACTGGGCGAACTTCTGTCCAGTACATCCAAATTAGTGACACCCAAATAATGCCGAACATCAACATAAAGGCTGAAGTGCGTACACCTGTAAAATCAAGCAGTGCTCCGAACATAATCGGCATTAAAAAACCACCTAGACCTCCAGCCAAGCCCACTACACCTGAAATCACACCAATATTGTGCGGATAATCATCTGAAATATATTTGAATACTGAAGCTTTACCGATAGCAAAGGCAATGCCCATGGTGAACATGATGACGGTGAACCAAGTGGCATTTAAGCCCACATGAAAAGTCTGCGGTCCTTTGACTGTCACAATTGAAATATCTGTTTGTGGGTATGAAAGGAAGAACAGGCAAACAAGCGACACCCAAAGTACCCACCATGTCACGGTATGTGCACCAAACTTATCTGAAAAATGCCCCCCTACTGCACGTAATACGCCACCAGGTATACTAAAAGCCGCTGCCATGAGTGCCGCTGTCTTTAGGTCAAAGCCGTATTCGCCGATATAGTATTTAGTCATCCATAAGGCCAGCGCCACATAACCGCCAAATACAATGGAGTAATATTGGCTGTATTTCCATACTTTTGGATCTTTTAATACCGCCAATTGGTCGCGCATACTGACCGCGTTACCCACTTTGTGTGCAGGTTCAGAAAAGGTAAAAAACCAAAATAAAATGGCCGTCACTAACATCAGTACCGCATACACTTGAGGCACCATTGTCCAGCCATAAGCCACCACAATCAGTGGTGCAACTAGTTTGGTGACTGCCGCACCCGTATTTCCTGCACCAAAAATACCCATCGCCAAGCCTTGGCGATTTTTAGGAAACCAGCGTGCGCAATACGCAATTCCCACTGTAAACGAACCCCCCGCTACGCCGACAAATAGTCCTGTAAATAAAAACTGCCAATATTCAGTACAGCGTGAAATAAGATAGATAGGAATAACTGTAGAAATCATCAACACGAAAAATACAATGCGTCCACCAAATTTATCAGTCCACATGCCAAGCGGTAAGCGGATAAGTGA
>JAKQJQ010000124.1 GCA_029561105.1 Bacteroidota bacterium | reverse complement strand
AGGATTGTTCTGATTTTTCGACGGTAACCTCTGAATCGGGGCGTTTCAGTTTTTCCCAAATGGCTTTGTCGGTCAGCAGTTCATAAGCGCTGGTGCCCGAATCGAACAGAAATTTTTCGGGATTACCATTGAGCAATCCGGCAATGATGATTTTCCTTTTCTTGAATTGAAAATCAAACAAATGATCTTGAAATTGGGTGGGTGCCTTGGCGAGGTTCAACGCGATATGGTTTTGTGTGAAATCGATGACGGTCTTGCGATTTTCGAGCAGGTCGGCCCCGAGGGTACCGATGATCTTTAAGGTATCGTTTTTAGCCTCGGCACCGCCAATCTTTAAAACCTTAAACTTGTCGGATGCTATTTTGGTCTTGCCGATGTAAAAAGTAGCTTGGGCCCGCTGGTCATTGGTGCCGATTTGTTTCAGGCCGTCGATTGCCCCAGAATAAAGCACGGTCGATGCCGAACCCGTATCAAACTGCAAATAATAAGTGACCGTGTCATTGGCAAAATGAACCGGCAACAACAGCGCGGTTTTCTCGGGTCCAACCCAACTAAAGGGAACGTTGCCGCTTTCATAAGACACGGTGAGGTAATTTTTTTCGGGTGTGAATTTGCGGTCAAAATAAACATAGGCACCCAGCATACCCAAAACCAGGACTGCCAGGATAACCAAGACGATTTTCTTTACAATTTTCATGGGATTTTTTGCTGCAAAATTCGGATGTGTCTATCCATTTCTGGGCAAAAACAATACGCCAATTTTACGTCAATGTCATGACAGGGCTTACAAATAGTTCCATTTGAAGTACTTGTGCAAATCGCCGTTTTGGTTCAGGCTGATGCCATTGAGAATGACAATCCACAATTTCGCCAAAATAAACCCGAGCAGCACGACGAGGAACAGCGGATATTGCAGCGCCAGGAACTTTTGGGCAAACGGGCACGCAATGAGCAAACACGAAAGCAAGCCCCACAATACAATTTGCACGCTCACGATACTTTTGCCCAATGCCTTGTTTTTTTCATCACGGGTTTTGTAAGTCAAGATCAGCGGGAAGATCACACCGCCAAACGGGAATACCAATTCCATCAAGGCAGAAAGGTTAATCAACTTGGCGCGGTCTGTTTTTAAAGGTTCTTGGGCAGCGGTCAATTTTTCGGGTGCGATTTCTAGCGTTTTGGCCAGCGTCTTTAGTGTGAATCCCCTTGGGACATTTCCGGCTTCAATGCGTTGGATGGTACGCAGGGAAAGCCCGGTTTTTTCTGCGAGCTCGGTTTGGGTCAGGTTTTGTGCTTCGCGTAATTGCTGTACAATGTTCTTCATTGGGGTAGAATTGCAGTTTTTTTATGCGATTGGGAAGGTTTTACGTAAAAGCCTACAGCGGTAAAACGAGTCGTGCGGCCAGCGCTAAGATATAGTTTTTTTGGGGGAAATTGAGGATGCGGTACTGGCCGACTTATGCATTGCTGAGATTGGTGTCTGGTTTGTTTTTTATCGGAATCCATATTTCCTCGGCTCTGCAAAGTGTTCCTGTGAAAAGCTGCGCAAAGTCTCCCGACTTTGCGCAGCGGGAGTCAAAATTAGCATAAGCCAGTAAACGATGTGCAACTGGAGAAATCTGTGTCAATTTTTACGCGCATGAAAATTTTGCCACAAAATCTGTGTCAATTTTTAAAATACATAAAATTTTGCCACAACCTTCGAGTTGATGCCAAGCCTATGCCGGTAGCACCTTACGGCATACAAAGCGTTCCTATGAAAAGCTGCGCAAAGTCTCCCGACTTTGTGCAAAAGCGGGAGCGTAAATCGCGTATTGATGGTTTGTGTTTTGGCACCACACCACACAAAAAAATAACAAAAGCCTAACACAAACATAATTTCTTAAAAATCAGCCCAGTAAACGCATATTCGCTGAAAAATCTTCAAGAAATGTCGATGAAAAGCGGTAAAAATTCGTTAAACCGCAGCGATTTTAAGAATCTTTAACGCGAATCCCTTTGCGAGGCACCGTTTTTTAAATTATTCGCAAATATCCCGATTTGGCTTGCCCAAAGCACTAAATTGTTTAATTTTGCTAGTCCACGCTGCCTTAATGCAAACTGG
>JAKQJQ010000117.1 GCA_029561105.1 Bacteroidota bacterium | reverse complement strand
GTTAAGGATTTAAAGAAGTCGAAGGCATTTTTTTCTGAGCTCGGTTTTACATTTAGGGAAAGTCATAACAGCGCGATTTGCGAGTGCATGACTATTGGAGAAAAGGACATTGTTATAATGCTTTTTGACGAAAACACGCTTGAGGGCTTTATGCAGCTTCCGTTGACCGATACGTCGAAAACCTGTGAAATCATGATTTCCTTTGATGCCGAAAGTCCTGAAGCGGTAGATGCGATGGCCGCCAAGGCAGAAAAAGCCGGTGCAAATGTATTCGCGAAACCGCAAAGCATCCAGGGTTGGATGTACGGATTCGCTTTTGCCGACCCCGACGGACACCGCTGGAACATGCTTTATATGGATCCCAGCAAAATGCAACCCTGCTAAAAAAGTAGCGATGAACAACATGAACAAAGTAAAAGTGGCTACGATCGACGCGTACATCGCTTTGCAACCCGAGGCCATTCACGGCAGGCTCGAAGCGGTGCGCCAACTCATCCGGTCTGTAGCACCCGAAGCCCAGGAGACCATCAGTTACAATATGCCGGCGTTTAAATTACAGGGCATGCTCGTTGGTTTTGCGGCCTGGAAGGAACATTGCGGGTTTTATCCCTGGAATGGCCATACGGTAGCAGCATTTGCAAAGGAGCTGGAAGGATTTACAACCTCTTCGGGTGCAATCCAGTTGCCTTATAAGGACAAATTACCAGTGACTTTGCTCAAGAAAATTATCCGCACCCGAATCAAGGAAAACTTAGAAAAAGCAAAACAGCATACAACCAAAAAATAACCAATCATGAATTTAGAACAGATTACCGTGACTGCCCAAGTGGCGGCACCAATAATAAAAGTTTGGCAAACCTGGACATTGCCCGAGCATATCACCCAATGGTGCAGCGCTTCAGACGATTGGCATGCTCCAAAAGCCACCAATGACTTGCGTGCAGGAGGGAAGTTTATGACACGTATGGAAGCCAAAGACGGCAGTTTTGGGTTTGACTTTGAAGGCGTTTACACGACCGTAGAAATCCACAAACACATTGCCTATGAAATGCCCGATGGCAGGAAAGTGGCCATCACTTTTGAAAGCCAGGACCAGCATACCAAAGTCACCGAGACCGTTGATCCCGAAAGCCAAAACCCAATTGAGATGCAGCGTGACGGCTGGCAGGCCATACTCGATAATTTCAGAAAGTACACAGAAACCAACTAAAAACCAATCCTCATGAAAAAAGACAAAATCATTTATTGGACCGCCACGACGCTCATTTTTTTGTTCGAAGGTGTCTTGCCCGCATTGACCGGCCAATCAGAAATGGCCAAGGAAGGCATACGCCATTTGGGTTATCCCGAATATTTTGGGTTGATGCTGGTTGTTTTTAAAGTATTAGGTGCTATCGTGCTGATTGTCCCAAAATTTCCGAAACGAATTAAGGAATGGGCTTACGCGGGGTTTGGGATTGACTTTATTTGCGCTTCGGTAAGCCATTGGGCGGTGGATGGTTTGGGCGGCGACACGTTTTTCCCTTTGGTGGTATTTGCGGTGCTCGCGGTTTCTTACATTTACTACCATAAAATCAACGACAGTAATCCGATTTGATCATGCTGACTACCATACTCATTGCCCTTATAGGCTTAATTGTTTTACTGTTGCTGGCTGCGGCAGTCATGCCGAGAGAGTACACGCTCGCCTCATCGGTAGTCATCAATCGCCCGCAGGCAACGGTTTTTGATTACATCCGTCACATCAAAAACCAGGAGCGTTACAGCAAATGGGTCATGGCCGACCCGAATCTCCACATCGTATATACCGGAACCGATGGTGAGCCCGGATTTACCTCGACCTGGAAAAGCGAACTCAAGAATGTGGGCCAAGGCGCTCAGGAAATCACCAAACTGTTTCCCGGCCAAGGCTATGAAGTAGAAATCCGATTTGAAAAACCGTTCAAAGGAACCAGTTACGCCGTAGCGATGACCGAGCCCATGCCAGATGGGCAAACCATGGTCACCACGACATTCCATACCTCGATGCCGTTCCCGATGAATGCAATGGCGCCGTTGCTCAAGAAAATGCTGTTGAAAGATATGGACGAAACCTCCAGAAATCTCAAAAAACAACTCGAGCAATAACCATAACTTAATACCTGAGATTTCGTAAATCCCACCTTTTTAATTGGTGGGATTTGTGTTTTTATAAAATTTCAATCAACTGTTAGCTGTAGGATAGTGTTCGGCTTAATTTGCCTAAATTTGATTAAAATGTTACCTATGGACATCACCCTGCAACTCCAATGGCTTTTTGTACTTGCGATCCCCATAGCTTGCATCGCCTGGACTGTCACCCACGAAGAGATCTTTCGCGAGCCGCACGAGTATTGCGTGCGCAGAAGCCAAGCCGACCGTCGTTTGCTGTCACGCAAGTTTTTCTACCTTTTTACCTGCGAGTACTGTTTTAGCCATTATGTGACCATAGTGGTGTTGATCCTTACCGGTTACCATTTGCTCCTGAATGACTGGCGCGGCTACTTGATTGCAGGTTTTGCACTGGTCTGGATTGCAAACGTTTATATGAGTCTTTTTGCGCTCTTGCGACAAGCCATCAAAATGGAAAAGACAGAAATCAAACTGCTCGAGAAAAAAGAAGAGCAATTGCAAGACAATGATTGATAAGCCTGGATTTTGTCTAAAAAATGGATTGTTGGATATTGAGTTTAATTTAGTATTTTCGGAAGTATTATAGTCCTTAAGAACATCGAGGCGAAACATAGCTTCCAAAATTTGAAAAAGAAAATCCCCAATGACTAAAGCCAGAGCACGATCTACGCATTCACATTTGTTTTCAGGCGGAGGTGAAATGGGCCAGCTGGTGCGCGATAAAGATTGGTCTGACGCTCCGATCGGTCCTCCCGAAACCTGGCCACAAAGCCTAAAGACCACACTGGGTATCTTGCTCAATTCTAAATTCCCGATGGCTCTTTGGTGGGGAACAGAATTGATTTGTTTTTACAATGACGCCTATCGGACCAGTCTTGGCAGCAACGGAAAACACCCGTCGATACTGGGGAGGCCTGCAAGAGAGGCCTGGCCTGAAATCTGGGACACCATCCAACCGCTTATTGACGAGGTACGAACGACCGGCGAGGTCATTTGTCGCGAAGATCAATTGACCCCTATTTACCGCAACGGAGAACCCGAGGAAGTTTACTGGACTTTCTCTTACAGCCCGATTGCCGACGAGATTGGGAACATCGAAGGGATTTTGATTGCCTGCAACGAAACCCCACAAAAAGTCATTAAAAGTAACAACATGCTCCATAGCCAAAAACGATTCCTTAAAACAGCCGAATCTTCAGATATTCAAGCCGATGCGTTGCTCAAAAAAGAGGGAGAGCGATTCAGGAACGTAGCCAATAATGCGCCTGTTTTGATTTGGATGTCGGACAACCGTAAATTTTGCCATTTTTTCAATTCTGCCTGGCTCGAATTTACTGGCCGGACGCTCGCGCAGGAGCAGGGACAGGGTTGGACACAAGGTGTACATCCCGAAGACTTAGAACAATCTTTGGCTACCTGTCGCGCGGCATTTGAAAGGCGTGAGGAATTTTATATGGAGTATCGACTGCTCAGGTACGACGGCCAATACCGTTGGATTTCTGAGAAGGCGGCCCCACATTTTACCGCCAATGGTGAATTTGAAGGATTCATCGGTGCCTGCATGGACATCCACGAGAAAGTCGTCGCAGAACAGCAACTTAAGGAAAATGAGGAAAAGCTTAATATCATCATCGAAGCAAGCGAACTGGCCACCTGGCAACTCAACCTGAAGACCCGAGAAGTAAATTATTCTGATCGGTACCTGGCTATTTTTGACTTTCCCTCGGGTACAGTACTGCAACACGCCGATTTGCTCGCCCGGCTGCATCCCGACGACTTGCCCATTAGGGACGAAGCTTTTGCAACGGCCATCCAAACCGGATTTTTGCATTATGAAGCGCGGGTTTATTGGCGTGACCGATCGATACATTGGTTTGAAGGACGCGGTAAAGTTTTCTATGATGAAAACGGAGAGCCCGAGAAAATGATGGGGACAATCCGCGACATTACTGCCGAAAAGCTGCATGAAGAAGAACTCACCAGAAGCGAGACCAAGTTTCGGTTGCTCGCCGATTCCATGCCGCAACATATTTGGACAGCTGATATAGAGGGGAATATAGATTATTACAATGCGTCTGTTTACAATTTTACAGGGCATACACGCGAATCACTTGAAAGGGATGGTTGGATTAGTGTGGTGCATCCCGATGACCGCGAGGAAAACAGCAAAGCTTGGATGCATGCGGTGCAAAATGGTGTTCCGTTTATCTTTGAGCATCGTTTTCTCCGCCACGACGGCGAGTACCGTTGGCAATTGAGCCGTGCCATTCCGCAGCGTGACAACCAAGGGCAAATCCAGATGTGGGTAGGTACAAGTACCGATATACAAGAGCAAAAAATGTTTGCCACCGAGCTTGAAACGCAGGTCCGCAACCGCACCAAAGAACTCAAAGAACTCAACGAATCGCTGGCCAAAAGTGAGGAACGCTATCACCTGATGGTAGACCAGGTGCAGGATTACGCCATCCTCTACCTCAATGAGCAAGGCGTTGTTGAAAACTGGAACAAAGGCGCGGAGAAAATCAAGGGTTATCGCGCCGACGAAATCATTGGCAAATGCTTTTCGACTTTTTACACAGAAGAAGACCGTAAAACCAACTTGCCGCAATTACTGCTGGCACAAGCAAGGGAGACCGGCAGGGTCAAGCAAGAAGGTTGGCGTGTCAGGAAAGGCGGCGACAGGTTCTGGGCAAATGTTACCATTACAGCGGTACATAATGCTCATGGCGAGGTAATCGGTTTTTCTAAGGTTACACACGATTTGACCGAAAAGAAAGAAATTACCGAACAACTCAGGGCCAACGCGACCCAACTCCAACAGCAGAATGCCGAACTTGAAAAGATGAATAAGGAGCTCGAATCTTTCGCCTACATCTCGAGCCATGATTTGCAAGAGCCGTTGCGCAAGATCCAGACGTTTGCGTCGCGTATTCAGGAGATGGAATACGACAACCTATCGGAGAATGCCAAGGACAACTTTAGGCGGATGCAAGGTGCAGCCAAACGCATGCAGGTGCTCATTGAAGACCTATTGGTGTATTCGCGAACCAGCGATGCCGAGCGGAAATACGTCAAATCAGATCTCAACAAATTGGTCACCGAAGTAATTGATGATATGGGTGAGGAATTGCTCCCCAAAAATGCTACAATTAACATTGGAGAACTGGGCAAGGCCGATGTCATTCCTTTCCAGTTCAGGCAACTAATCCACAACCTGCTTAGTAATTCATTTAAATTTGCCAGGGACGGCGTAGATCCGGTCATTGAAATAGTAGGAGAAATCCATCCGTCGGGCTATTTTAAGAACAATAAGCTTAGGGAAGGGATAGACTATTGCCATATCAGTGTCAGTGATAACGGCATTGGTTTTGACCCCGCTTATAGTGAAAAGATCTTCGAGGTTTTTCAACGGCTTCATGGCAAAACCGAGTACGTGGGCACCGGAATCGGGCTGGCAATCGTCAAGAAGATTGTAGACAATCTCAACGGATTTATTTCGGCTAGCGGCGCGGTGGGTGAGGGCGCTACTTTTGATATTTATTTCCCGCTATCGGCCAAATCCATCAAATCCTAACGCCTTGCCATAGTATTTTTTTGAAGCTGCGATTGATTAACGAAATGGTTTGGTTAACTGGTATTTGTACGAGAACAGTACCAACCCAACCTTTGATTTGATATTGAAACGCTCAAAAATGGCTGTCCTGTAGCTCTCGACCGTCTTGATAGAAAGGTTCATCATTTCGGCCATTTGGTCGTAGGTTAGTTCGCGTTCATCGCAGACGAGCTCGAGGAATTCGTATTCGCGGTCTGACAATACTACGTGGTTGGGCCTGATTTCAAGAATCGAATCTTCGTAGTTTTTAATCCTCTTGAGCACTTCGGTGATATTATTGTAACCAATCTTGATGATGTTTTGCACGGCGAATTTGAGGTCGTCGGCGGTACAGTTTTTATTAAGGAAACCGCGCGCACCAAAAAGGTAGGCTTCGTCTATCACTTGTTCGTCGATGTGCTGTGTGAGCAGGAGCACTTTGTATTCTTCTTTTCGCTTTTCGAGGATTTTTAGAATATCGATACCATTTAAGCCGGGCATGGAGTAATCGAGCACCAGTAAGTCGGGTGCAGGATTCATAGGCAATGCGGCAAGGAAATCTTTCCCGTTTTCGTATTCGTGGGTCACCTTGCAGTTGATGATTTTTTGCAGCAGTTCCTTGAGGCCCTGCCTTACAATTTTGTGGTCGTCAATAATGCCGATTGTAATTTTCTCCATACTAATTTAAAGTCTCATTTAAGGTAATAGTTGTGCCGATTCCCGGCTCTGATTGGATGTCTAGTGTATATCCGATAAAGTTCGCGCGTTTGGCCATTCCTACCAAACCCAGAGAAATATTTTTGGTAGCCTGGGATGTGTCAAATCCGCGGCCGTTGTCGGTGATTTTCATTTGAAAAAGGGAACGGTTGGTAAGTGCAATGGTCACTGTGTCGGCGTTGGCGTGTTTGAGGATGTTGTTCATAATCTCCTGAAAAATGCGGTAGATAACGATTTTTTCATTGGACGAAAAATTTTTCCTGATCTCGTCATCGACGATAACCTGTATAGGAAATGCGAGGTTTTTCTGGAGGCGTTCGGCTTCGGCGGTAATCGCCTTAAACAAATCCTGTTTGGTAAGCAATTGATTGTTGAGCGAGTGGCTGAGGCTACGCACCGATTGTGCCAATCCTGCAATCGAAGTCGAAATGGGCTGTAAAACCCCACGCAACTCTGGTGAATCAATTTTGAGGTTTTCAAGCTGGAAATTGATGGCCGTTAGCTGTTGGCCTGCATCGTCATGCAAATCTTGAGAAATGTTGTTCAAGACCTGTTCCTGGGTTTCTATAATCGTGGTATTGATGGCTTTCTGGAAATCGAGATCCTTTTCATAGATGACTTTGGTGTAGTTTTTTATCTTTCGGATGTGGAGTTTAACCAACAGGACGCAGAACATTACAATCAGGCTTATAATGATAAGTAAGGTAGCGATTCCAAAGGCGAGATTATTCAGCATCTTTCAATTTCTTTTCACGGTAAATATAGACGATGATCAATGTGTAGTAGATGATGTTGACGAAATAGGCGATGAATTCGTAAAGTGATACATTAGAAAACAATACCGTGCGAATCAGTGCGCGATCCTGAAATCCTAAAGCAGCACTAAGCCCAATGAAAAACAGTATTGGCGCCGACAGTAACAAAAATTGGTTAGAAAGGAAAAACGAGAATGCTTCACGCTGCAGTTCGTAAAAGCTTTCTACGATAAAAATAATCAGGTAGATAAACGCCCCAAAGACGAACGCCAGACAACTAAAATCGGATACTCCGTCGAAGTAAAAAATCAACAGATAAGAAACAACAAATAAAATAAATATCAACCTATATATATCACGCTTTTTTACCGATTTTAGTAGTAGTGATAGCCACAAACAATTGTGAAAAAAAACACTTATGTTTATCAGAAATCCTATGGGTTTGTTCTTAGACATCAGTAAGATCGAGATAAATTCTGTGGCCGCATTCAAAAGTAGTATAACATATAGATATTTCGCATTTTCACTTTTCAGGGAATGAAACAGTAAAGCGATGACCAATACTACAAAAATATAGATTTGTATTGGAGTGACGCAGTTAAATATCGTTTTAATCATAAATCCTTCGGAGAATGCGATTACATTGGGGCGCTCGATACATCATAATAATCCGAAGTCCCTTTCACGCCAAACAAAATCACTTCTTTCCCATCTTTTTTTCCTGCCGTAAACACCAACACACTTTCTGCTGTCAACTCGTGGAGGCGTTGTATACTGTAAAATAGCGGTACAGAATAGCAGGTAGGGCTTTGTGTAAAATTGTCGGTTGCCATCAATTTCACGACTTTGTTTCCGTTGATTTCGGCAGCAATGAACTGGACATATTCAGACTGGTTTGATAGGGCTTCAATATCACCGAGACGTATCTCTGTGGTTACAACCTCTACGGCACCCCAATATTCCTGTAAAGCTTGTTGGTACACGGCTTGTGAAATCTTATGGACATTTTCACGGCATTGGTCATACTGGGGCAAACATGCTTCATTTTGGTTGTCGCGCAACCATTTTACCTGGTCGGCAGTATCAAGGGAGTCTAACGGATCAAAGAAGCTGCAGTCGTCGGTTGTGGCGGTAGCGCTTTCTGTAGATAGAATGCCTTGTGGGAGATCATTGGTAGGCGTTTCTTTTTTTTTACATGAACCCAATAAGAGGATCATAAAACAGAGTAGTGTTGTTTTTTTCATGGGGATTGTAGTTTTAGTTGTTATTGGTTTAGACAAAGATGGGGTTTTGACTGATAAAATTACTAGGGAAAAACCTGATTCAAAAATAGGGTTTTCCCTAATTGATAGGGTGTAATTAAATGTAATTTTATCCCAGCCTATTAAACCAATGCCGATGGATTCCTTTACCAGTAATTACGATGTAGTTATAACTCTTCTTATTAGTGGTATTTTGGGAGCGTTAGGTCAAGGTGTCCGGGTTTGGTTTGGGTTAAGTGAGTTAATTTACAACAAAAGCTCCCTTGCGGATGCTGCTTTCGTCGGCAACATGAGTTCAGGGAGCATTTTTGTTGGGTTTGCAGCAGGAAGCAGTTTTTCGCTGCTCAGGTTATTCCCTCAAGGGCATACGCTCATTTCTATGGTTATGACCATTGCGTTGGGATACCTAGTCGCCGACATGATAGAAATTGTAAAGCACAGGCGACGCACTTTATCTCTTTAAAATCTTTAAACGGGTTTGGTCGATGTCTAGGAAATAGACACCTTTCTCTAACGCGCTTATATCAACAGGCGCATCACCCATCACTTCAAATTGCTTCACTTTCTGGCCCAGCATACTGAAAATAATACCTTGATGATTGCCGTTTATACCGGTCAGGTGAAAGCTACTCTCTACCGGATTCGGAACCAATCCGACTGATGGTTGTGCGGATTGTCTGATACCCAGTGCACCACTGCTCATTTTCGCCACAAACGGATAGTAAATAAAAGGAGGAGCTTCATGATTCAAATTTCCAAACGAAGCACTTCCGCTAGCCATACCCGATACATAGATTTCCCCGTTTGATGCGACCGCGACACTGTCAAAACGGTCTTCCGAATTCCCGCCAGCGGTTTGTGCCATCAGCAATTCGCCACCGCTGTTGTACTTAAGCAACAAAGCGTCATTGTTGAATCCGTTGGTAGATGTCTGGTGTTGCTCGTCCCAGTTTACTTCGCCTCGTGTTTTGCCCGAAAAATAAACGTTGCCCTCGGCATCGGCTGTGAGGTAATCGCGATTTCCGGTGGCAAGGTAACCAGCGCCCGGTACTTCCCTGATCCATTGGTAATGGCCATCGCTATTGAGTTTTGTGATAAAGGCGTCCGAGAACGCACCCGAGATTGGGCCTTCGGCTATGAAATCCCCAAAGGTGAATCCGCCAAAAAGATACGAACTGAAATAAACCGTGTTGGGCTCAATCGCCTTGACCTGTGGCTCCGGACACGTAATGTCTTCTACATATTTGACCCATTGAAAAACGCCGGCAGCATTGAATTTGGCGAGGTAAGTCGTATAGGTAAATGGCGCTGGTGCCGACACTCCGGCAAAAGCCGAATTGAATTCGGCACAACCGCCCGCGCTGTATACATTGCCTTGGTTATCTACACTCACCGAGCTGATCATGCGCACGTGCTGTTGTACAATTGTTGCAAGCAGCCCGGCCTGCGGGCTCAATTTTTCGATATAGGCGTTTTCGTAGTCGTTAAAGCCCAGGTAAATCTGGTCTAAAGCGTCGATGGCCATCGCCCTGCAATACGCAACTGGCTCGCCATTGGTCTGCGGTTCGTAATGCCAAAGTACATTGCCGTTTGCGTCAAACTTAATCAAGATGGGTTGTTCTCCTTGATTGGTAGTGTTGCGCTCCAGCGAATCCACAGAGAGGGTATTCACATAAAAGGCCAACAGATATATCGCGCCGGTAGAATCGGCCAGCAATTTCGAGACAGCAACTCGTCCGCTGATCGTTTTAGAGAATACAGCGTTGCCCGTGGCGTCATATTTATTGAAATAAACGTCGCCCATAATTTCACTGTAGGCAAATGCGTTGTCTTTGTATCCGGCGAAGTACGCGTTTCCATCACCATCGCAAGTGGTGACGTAGGCAATCATGTTGGGATTCCAGGAAAAGTTGATGGTTGGCGTAGCAACCCATTCAAAAGATTGAGACAAGCCCAAAAAAGGCAGTAACATCAACAAAGCAAGTGTAATTCTATTCATCGTTCTTAGATTGTGATTGACCATTGATAGATTGACCAAACACGCAAAGGTTGCGTTGCCGTTTTAAAATTACATAACAAATCCCGCCAATACCATAACGGCGTTGGTTGACCGAGCGCTAATTTTATACAAGTCAAAAAATAAAATTCCCACGCTATGGACAGTATCAACAAAAATCAAAAAGAAGAAAACCTTAAAGATGTTTATGGCCCGGAAGCCATCGAAAAAATAAAAGAACTCGCCAAAAAATCAGGATCGTTCTTTTTCTGCACGGCCATACAAACCGGCAAACCGTTCGCGACGCGCCCAATGGCAGCAGAAGAAATAGACGACGAAGGCAACCTGTGGTTCTTAAGCGCTTCCGACAGCCACAAAAATAAAGAAATCCAAGTCGACAACAAGGTACAGTTGCTGTTTCAGGGTTCGTCTTATAGCGATTTCATGACCCTTTACGGCACCGCCGAAATCTCCACCGACAAGCAACGCATCAAAGAACTTTGGGATCCAACCATGAAAAATTGGTTCACCCAGGGCGAAGATGATCCAAGGATTACCGTCATTAAAGTATCTCCCAATGAAGGCTACTATTGGGACACCAAAAACGGTATGGCTGTGGGTATGATTAAACGCGCGTACGGCGCGGTGGTTGGTGAGACTTTCGACGATTCAATAGAAGGAAAAATTAACCCTTAAATAAAATGCCATGAAAAAGATCCTAATCCTAATGATGGTGTTGGGCAGTGTTAGCCTGTATGCGCAAACCAATCGCAGTGGCAATCCGGTCAATCCCACACAGCCCGATCCCAATAAACCCAATACCGCAGTCACACCCAACGCCAATGTGCCGGTCATCCCTCAAAGTCAAACCATTCAGCCGGGCAATTCGCAAGCCACCATTACACCCGGCGGGCAGTTAGAGCCACTGTTAAAAAACGATACCAAACCCAGCATCATCAACGGCAACGCCAACACCAACCAACACGTCACCACGCCGGGAAATACCAAAATCGACAACACCGACATAGACCACACACCACCGTCGGGAACCCAACGAGTAGATGGCACAACGGCAACGCCGCCAAAAAAATAACCGACTATCATCAACATAAAAAAGCCACCATATTTGAGGTGGCTTTTCGCATTTTTAAAGTTTTAAAGCGTCACTGCTTCTCTGTCAGGAATTTCCAATAGCGTTTGGGAACGTGCCTGATGTGCAGTTTCATGTTCTTGCGCGCTGGAATGTTCGTGCTTTTGAAATAATCATTCCACAGCAAAGCATACAATCCTTCTTTGTCCTGCAAAGCGTTTTCGGGCAACAACGGCGTGGTAGATTTCATCTCGGGCGCATAATCCAATTGGATTTCGGTCACCGTTTCCAAATCATAATACAAGCCGTATTTGCGTTTGAGGTCGTAGATAATCCAGCGCTGGTCGGCATATCGGTTCTTAAAGAAATTCGAGACCAACGGTAATACATTGAAATCGGGTTCAATACCCGCGTAAAAAATCCCATCAGCCGTTTCCTGAAACCTGATGAACGCTTTCATCCTGTGTTTCTCGCGGTTCACGCTGCGGTCCATCTGCGTCACCGCCAAAACCGCCTTGTGCCCAAAGTTCTGTTCGGCGCCCTTTTCATGGTCAAAAATATAACACGCAAATTCAAACAACTGCTGGAATGTTTCGGGATCCTCTGATAAGTACGCCTTGTAAAACCGCAATAGCCAATCGGGTGATAGTTTCTTTTTAAGACCATCCCAAACGCGTTTCGATTTAACCTCGTCACTCGTAATTTCAAGGGTTTCTCCCAACAATTGCGGCTCATAATCTGCCGCAGCGACAAGCTTGATTGTTCCAGACTTGCGTTCGTAAAATTCAAAAATTGCGGTGAGCAGGCCTTCAAGGGAGCCGTCGAAAATATAAGTGGTCATTAGGGATGAGGTTTAGGGTTCAGGGTACAGGGTACAGGGTACAGGGTACAGGTTTCGGGGTGCAAGTTCTCAACTGGCTCGTACCTTGTAGCCTGAACCTTGTTGCTGTTTTTTGGGCGCGCCGGCAATCAACATTCTGTTATCCATCAACACTTTGTGCCGTCAGGCTGTCCGCTAAATCTTTTGCTTCGTAAACTCCGCAAAAGGATACCGCTGCCATCCTTCGCGCAAAACAACATCCAACTCAAAATAAACTCAATTGGTTCAACGGCACCTTAAGGTATTTGCTCTGGCTGTCAGACAAAATCGTATGTTTAACCTGCAAGGCGTCGGGTGTGTTGAGCTGCAGCACACTGTCGGCACAACGAATAAAATGTTTGGCGCGGTTGTACGCAATACCAATCTTTTGCAATTGCTCCGAGCGCAAACGACCAAACTTGCGCGCCATCACAATCTTCTTGGCCGATCCTACGCCAATTCCGGGAACCCGCAATATCATGCGGTAATCGGCCGTGTTGATATCAATCGGGAACAGGTCCATATTGCGCAGCGCCCAACTCAATTTCGGGTCAATGTCTACATCCAGATGCGGATTGCTGTCATTCAGGATTTCGTGTACCTCAAAGCCATAAAAGCGCATGAGCCAGTCGGTCTGGTACAAACGGTTTTCGCGCAATAGCGGCGGCTGGCTGCCTATAATGGGCATGCGGTCGTCATAACTGATCGGGATATACCCCGAATAGTAGACGCGTTTGAGGTCGTAGTTTTTATAATATTCGTTGGCACTGTACATGATCTCCATATCGGTTTCGGGTGTGGCGCCAATCACCATCTGCGTGCTTTGCCCTGCCGGGACGAATTTCGGGACGTGTTTGATGATTTTCTTTTCATCTTTCAACGCAACGATGCTTTTCTGTATAAACGACAACGGTTGCTTCACATCCTCATGCGATTTGTCGGGCGCAAGCAATTTAAGTCCGGCTTCTGTGGGCATTTCAAGATTGATGCTCATGCGGTCGGCATACAAACCCGCTTCGGTAAGTAACTCCTGGCTCGCACCGGGAATCGTCTTGAGGTGTATGTAGCCGTTGAAATTGTTCTCGAGCCGCAGCTTCTTGGCAATGCGCACGAGGCGTTCCATCGTATAATCGGCATTCTTGAAAATACCTGAACTCAGGAACAAGCCTTCAATGTAATTGCGACGGTAGAAACTCATCGTTAGTTCTACGACTTCCTCAACGGTAAATGCGGCACGCTTCACGTCGTTGCTTTTGCGCGACACACAGAAAGCGCAGTCAAAAATACAATGGTTGGTGAGCAGGATCTTGAGCAGCGATACACAGCGGCCATCCTCTGTGTAGGTATGGCAAATACCCGATGAACTGGCATCGCCCAAACCTTTAGAATTGTTCTTTCTGTTGCTGCCGCTTGAGGAACAGGAAACGTCATATTTAGCAGCATCGGCAAGGATTTGCAGCTTCTCTCGAATTCTTTCAGACATGGGGGCTTGCTTTTTGAAGTGCGGTAAATTTACAAAACGGTCGCCGAATTTTCCTGTTCAACAGAAGTTAAAAAAGACACATTTTGACAACGCTGTAATGTTGATTTTTTCGTTAACAATACCTATAGATTTTATGTAGAACCGTTATTGGAAAAAATTGTATTTTACCTTCAGGGAAGGGGCAAATGTATCCCTTAACAAAACGCCCGAAAACCGAAATGTAGTTATTCTGCATTTGTTGTTAAATATTAGAAGTGGGGAGGGCAATATGATTGTGTCAAATATTAAAACCAATTGACTGAATTGCGTAACACATTTAACCTGGATTTACAGGAAATTTAACTCCCAATTCACCTGTCATGGCACTAGAAAAATATAAGCAAAAGCGCAATTTCACGCAAACCTCCGAGCCCCAAGCGAAAATCAGGAAATCTGAAAAGGAGTTGATGTTTGTTGTTCAAAAACACGCCGCATCGCACCTGCATTATGACTTCAGGCTGGAACTGGGCGGCGTATTGGTGAGTTGGGCGGTTCCCAAAGGCCCGTCGCTCAATCCCGACGACAAACGCCTGGCGATGATGGTTGAAGATCATCCTTACGATTACAAGGATTTTGAAGGCAATATCCCCGAGGGCAATTATGGTGCCGGCAACGTCATCGTTTGGGACCGAGGAACCTATACTTCAACAGTTAAAGATTTGGCAGATAAAGAAAAAGCTTTGCGCGCCGGTCTGCACAAAGGCCACCTGAGTTTTATCCTCAAAGGCAAAAAGCTCAAGGGCGAATTTGCGCTGGTCAAGATCAGGAACAGCAAGCAGGAAAATGCATGGCTGCTGCTCAAAAAAGATGACAAACACGCCTCTAAAACAGATGTACTTCAACAAAATAAATCGGTTCTTTCGGGCATGACCATAGAAAGCCTTGAGAAGAAACAAGACCAGCAACAGGCGTCTGTAAAAAATCACGCAAAAAAGCAAATAGCAAAAGATAAAACCCAAAAGCTGGCCAAACCCAAATTTATCGCGCCCATGCTGGCAGCCGTTGCAGACGCACCATTCGACAATGAAAATTGGGTGTACGAAACGAAATACGACGGCTACCGCACAATTGCGGTGATTGAGGATGGTGTAGCGAACCTTTTCAGCCGCAATGAATTGTCGTTCAATAAAAATTTTAAATCCATAGCCGACGCGCTAAAAAAAATCGGGCACAATGCCGTAATTGATGGGGAAGTGGTGGTGGAATCTGACGGGAAAAGTGATTTCCAGTCGTTGCAAAGTTTCTGGAAAACAGGTAAAGGCCAACTCCAATATTATGTTTTTGACATCCTGCAGCTCGACGGCCACGACACGACACAGTTGCCACTTTTAGAACGCAAGGAATTGCTGTGGCTGTTGCTTTCAAAATACCAGTTCGACAGCATCTACTATTCAGAACACATCGCCGCCAAAGGCATTGCTTTTTTTGAAGAGGCAGAAAAACACAAACTCGAAGGCATCATCGCCAAAGACGCCAATAGCCCGTATCGCGTGGGCAAACGCAGTGGCGAATGGCTTAAAATTAAAAGTATCCAAAGCGAGGAAGCGATCATCATTGGTTACACTGAACCCAAAGGCGCGCGTAGCTATTTCGGATCGTTGCTGCTGGGACAATACAGGGGCGATACGATCGAATACATTGGTAACTGCGGCAGCGGATTCAATGATACTGCGCTCAAGGAATTGCACGCCCAATTTCAAAAACTCGATGTCGCAAAATCGCCAATCGAAGAAAAAGTTACTGCTCCGGCCAAAATACATTGGGTCAAACCGCAACTCGTCTGTCAGGTCAAATTCACCGAATGGACGCGCGAAGGCAGCTTGCGACATCCGGTATTTATGGGGCTTCGTGTAGACAAGAAAGCTTCCGAAGTAAAACGCCCGCAGCCAACCAATCAACCAAAATCCAAAACCATGAAACGACAAGTTGAAGATGACTACGATTTAAAGGTCGGGAAAATCGCCCTGCATTTGACCAATCCGAATAAGGTGTATTTCCCCAAAGACGGTTTCACCAAAGGTGATATTGTACAATATTACGCTGCAGTTGCCGATTACATCTTGCCGTATCTCAAAAACCGTCCGCAGTCTATGAACCGTTTCCCCAATGGCATCAACGGCCCGAGTTTTTACCAAAAGGATATCGACATAGAGAAAGTGCCGTCGTGGCTCAAGACGCAATCGGTCTACTCTAAATCGAACGACGCCGACATCGATTACCTGATTTGCAACGACAAGGCCACGCTGCTGTATATGGCGAATTTGGGCTGTATCGAGATCAATCCGTGGAATTCAACCATCAAAAAGCCCGAACATCCCGATTGGGTGGTCATTGACATCGATCCCGGAAAGGAAAATGATTTCGAAGCCGTCGTTGAAGCCGCGCTTACCGTCAAGGCCGTTATGGACGAACTCGAAACCGATTGCTATTGCAAGACATCTGGTGCGACCGGCTTGCATGTTTATATTCCGCTGCAGGCCAAATACAACTATTATACGGTAAAGATTTTCGCCGAGCTCATTGCGCACGAAGTCCAGTCGCGTTTGCCCCAAATCACAACCACCGAGCGCACCATAAAGAAAAGAAACGGCAAGATTTACATCGACTTTTTGCAAAACCGTGCAGGACAGACGTTGGCAGCACCTTACTCGGTAAGGCCTAAGAACGGCGCTACGGTTTCAACACCGCTAGAATGGGATGAAGTGAATAACCAGCTTTCACCTTCGCAGTTTACCATTCACAACATACTCGAAAGGCTTGAAAAGAAAGGCGATTTGTGGAAGCCGGTTTTGGGTAAAGGCGCCAACATCCTCAAAATCATCAAACGCATGGAATCTAACCAAAAAGAATAATACTTTTATTCGATGAAAAAAATCCTCCTCTTTTTGCTGTGTGGCATTTGCTCGGCCTACGCCCAACCCGGTGACACCGATTCAAAACCTGTCGGGAAATACGCATCCGAAAATGCCTTGCTGCAAACTACACCAGACGCCCGCCGGATCGTATTGATGGGCGATTCGATTACAGAATTGTGGAAAGTCATCGACGGCAAATTGTTTACCGGGAGCTACATCAATCGTGGCATCAGCGGGCAAACCACCGCTCAGATGCTGCTGCGATTCAGGGAAGATGTCATCGATTTGCGCCCCAAGCTCGTGGTGATTATGGGCGGGACCAACGACATTGCGTTAAACGATGGGCCGTTAGCGCTCGAGGATACTTTTGGGCATATTGTGTCTATGGTGCAACTCGCCAAATCCAATAAAATCAGGGTAGTGTTGTGTTCTGTCTTGCCGGCTTACGATTTCAAATGGCGGCCCGAGGTAGCGCCGGCAGAGAAAATCGTTAAGCTCAACGCTATGCTGAAACGCTATGCGGCCAAAAACAAAATTACTTACATTGATTACCATTCGGCTATGAAGGACGCGCGCAACGGGATGAAAGAAGGGTATGCCGAAGACGGCGTGCATCCTAACCTGGACGGGTATAGTGTAATGAAACCATTGCTACTCAAAGGGATTGCACAGGCTTTGAAGCGCAAATAAATGATTACGACGACTTTTTGACTTTTTTGTTCTCAAGACTCGCTTTGAGCATGCTCATCAAATCGTCGCTTTGTTTGTGCACGACCTTCATTTTTGCCGGGACCGGATTTTTTCCTTTGGCTTTGGCCTTGATGATTTTCATTAGTTTCTCGGTGTAAGTGTCCTTGAAATCAGAGATGTCGAATTTTTCGGTAAGCTGTTCCACAAGCTTATTGGCCATGTCTATTTCCTTGCTTTTGGTTTTGGCAACGGCGGGTAACTTCAGGTCTGAGGTGTCGCGGATTTCCTGCGCAAAGCGGATGCGGTTGAGCACGATTACATTGCCATAAGGTTTCAGGATAGCAAGCGACTCCTTGTTGCGCAATACAAAGGTCGTAACGCCTACCTTTTCTGATTTCTGTAAGGCATCGCGCAGCAAGGCGTAGGCTTTGGTACCACTTTTATCGGGTTCAACATAATAAGGTTGTTCGTAGTAAATGCTGTCGATTTCTTTTTCGGCGACAAAATTCACGATTTCGATGAGTTTGGTTTTCTCGGCATCGGCGGCTTCAAAATCGGCTTCCTCGAGCACGATGTACTTGTCATCTACCTGATAGCCTTTTACAATATCGGCAAATTTGACTTCTTTTCCCGTCTTTTCGTTGATGCGCTGGAACTTGATATGCGAAAGGTCTTTGCTGTCGAGCATATCCAAATCGAGCGTACTCTCCTGGACCGCCGAATACAGTTTTATAGGAATGTTGATCAGCCCGAAGCTGATGGCGCCTGTCCAAATCGATCGCATAAGATTTTGATTTTTGGTGGATTTAAAATTCAACATAAAGCGTGTTTTTTGTCTTACGCGATTTTGCCAAAATATTACGGGATTTGCAGCTTCGAAATATTATAAGCTTAGTTTAAAATCATATAAGCCAATAGGTTTCACCGTCGACTAACTTTACTACACACTAAACCTAAAAATCTACGACACCATGGAAAATCAACACCACGACGATCACAATTATCGTCACGACCATACCGAAGAGGAATTTTCGACTGCCAACCCCAATACCAATGAGCCCGAGCAGCCGATTGCTCCAAATTACTCGGAGAAGGAAAACCAGCGCCTCGACACCGATCCCAACCGTTACAAAAATTTCCCTAAGCCACACGAAGAGGCCATCATTCAGGAAGGCAGCGCTACCGATGATAACAGCCATTATTCTACTGAAGACGACCGCATCCAACAGCCTTTCACAACACCACACCAGAATTCGCCCGAAGAGGAAAGCGAAGCACAACGCGAATCTAAGCCGCGCGATTATCCTGAACTTGATAAAAGCCAATCCGAATTTTTTGAAGGTCTTTGATACATTAGGGCAATCCCACCGGATTGCCTTTTTTTAATTCCAACTACATGAAATCAAGATTTTTCCTTTTTGCGGTCTGGCCATTTTCATTTTTTTGCGCAAAGTGATCGACCTTCCGATTTATTGCCGGATGCGCATTGCCTATAGTCAATTGCTTTTGGTTGATGCAGGAATCATTGTGTCAACCGTGTGTCAACATGATCACTCCAACATAGCGCTAGGATTATATCCGTAGGTTTGTAACTTTGCCGTGGCTGTTGCGACCAACGGCAAACTAAATTCTGTAGTTATGAAAAGTAAAATCACAAAGGCAGTCGTTGCATTGGCTTTATTTGTGCAGCTTCCCGGCGTCATGGCGCAGGAGACAGCCACTGGTTCCAAGTACGATTATTATGCGCTCTTTGCTCCCGGATTCTATACCAAAGACGGTACACAGACGCGTTCGGCCAGCGGACAACCAGGTCCAAAATACTGGCAGAACCGCGCCGATTACAAGTTATCGGTAAGCCTCAATGAAAAGACCGACGAGATTTCGGGCTCAGAAATCCTCACTTACACCAACAACAGCCCGGACAATCTTTCTTTTTTGTGGATGAATCTCGAGCAGAATGCGTTTGCCAAAAACTCTAGGGGCAGTGCTGTGATTCCGTTGGATGGAAGCCGCGGAGGCACTAAGGGAGAAATCCTTGATGGCGGCTTTCGGATCAAATCGGTCAGCGTAATCTCGAGCACAAAGGCCGGAACTGCAGAAACCAAAGTACCGTTTGTTATAGACGATACCAGAATGCAGCTGATGTTGCCCAAAGCACTTCCTGCCAACGGTAATTCCATCAAACTCAAAATCGATTTTTCATACATTTCTCCAAAATACGGATCCGACCGCACCGGAATCCTCGATACCAAAAACGGTAAAATATACACCATCGCCCAATGGTATCCTAGGATGTGTGTGTATGACGACGTGCGCGGATGGAACGTAAACCCCTATATCGGAGCCGAGTTTTACCTCGAATACGGCGATTTCGATGTAGATATCACGGCGCCTTCCAACCATATCGTGGTTTGTTCGGGTGAGCTGCAAAATACAGCCGAAGTGCTCACACCAGAGCAACAAAAACGTTGGGCAACCGCCAAACAGAGTGATAAAACAGTCATCATACGCTCGGCGACCGAAGTTACCCAAGCCAATTCGCGGCCCACGGCAAAACCAACATTAACCTGGAAATTCAAGATCAAAAACGCCCGCGACATTTCGTGGGCCGCATCGGCCGCTTTTATCCTGGATGCCGCCAGGATCAATCTTCCCAGCGGGAAAAGGTCGATGGCTATTTCTGCCTATCCTGTAGAAAGCGACGGGCAAAAGGCATGGAGCCGCTCTACCGAATATACCAAGTATTGTATTGAAAACTATTCCAAAAGGTGGTATGAGTATCCTTATCCGGCAGCGACGAATGTGGCCGGAAACGAAGGAGGCATGGAGTATCCGGGTATTGTATTTTGTCATTACCAGTCGCAGGGATCAGATTTATGGGGCGTCACCGACCACGAGTTTGGACATACCTGGTTCCCAATGATTGTAGGCTCTAACGAGCGCCTTTTTGCCTGGATGGACGAAGGTTTCAACCAGTTCATCAATTCGTTGAGCGCAGATGATTTTAACAATGGCGAATACAAAGAAGCACCCATCAACATGAACCAACGCGGCGCGACGATGACCGACCCGAGTATGGAACCGGTTTTTACCACGCCTGATGTCATGAAAGAAGCGCACATCGGTTTTCTCTGTTATTACAAACCGCAGGCAGGATTGCAAATGCTGCGCGAACAGGTGTTGGGCAAGGAACGTTTTGATAGAGCGTTCAGGACTTATATCGAACGTTGGGCTTTCAAGCATCCGCAACCCGATGACTTTTTCAGGACCATAGAAAATGTAGCAGGAGAAGACCTCAATTGGTTTTGGCGCGGCTGGTTCCTTAATAATTGGCGTTTGGATCAGGCCATCAGCAAGGTGAAATATGTCAAGAACGATCCGGCACAGGGCGTGAACGTCACGATAGACAACCTGGAAAGAATGGCCATGCCCGTCATCATGGATATCAAAACCAAAAGCGGCAAAACCACACGAGTGAAATTACCAGTAGAGATTTGGATGCGCAACACCTCCTGGACATTTAACCCCGAAGTGAACGAAGAAATAGAAAGCATCACACTTGATCCAGACCATGCCTTACCCGATTTTAACCCCGCAAACAACACCTGGACTGTAGCGTTAAGCCAACTCGAAAAAGACGTAATCGTAGCACCTTACACGGGCGTTTTTTCGATGAATCCTGCTGCGCCCAAGATCACTTTTTCTGAAGAGAACAACAAACTGTCTTTCCAGATTGCGGGACAGGGCGCGTATCCGTTAGAAGTTTCGGGCAAGGACCGGTTTCGGTTCGGTCAGGCCGATATGGAGTTCCGGTTCAACGACTCCAAGACAGAAATGACCTTGGTGCAAGAAGGGCAACAGTTCGTCTTCAAACGCGAAAAATAATCTTAGAATTCGTGTTCAAAAGTTAACCATTTGATAATGTTCAATGAAAGCACATGCCGTTTGGTTTTGTAACTTTATACCAAACAGAACGCTTATGGAAGCAAATTGGTTGGTGATCGGTGTGGTAATCGCTTGCGCGGCAATCTTGGTTGTTTTTCTCGTGAAGCGAAACTTAAAAGACGAAGAAGAACTAGAAGATTTCCTGAATAAAAATGACCATCCGATAAAAAAAGAGGAAACCGAAATCAATGACAATCAATAAAACAGAACCAAGTTGTCAGGCAAACTCGCAACTGATATAAGTTAAAAACAAAAACTCCGGCGAACGCTGGAGTTTTTTATTGGGTGCGCGTCAAGATTGACGCGTTATTCTATCTTGAAATTTATAGGGTAATTGTAGAGGCAACGTACTGGCTTGCCATCTTTGGTGGCCGGAATCCAGGTTTCCTTGAACAAGTTGAGCACGCGTACCGTTTCGCCTTTCATGCTTTCGATCTGGTCGGCTTCGTTGAGTTTTTGGTCCTGGGTTTCAATCTTGACCACATTGCTTTCAATATAATCTTTCACGCTCACGTAAAACGCCTTGATGTCGGTCATGCTGCCGTCGGTTTCTATGATGAAACTCGAGAAAATCGTTATTTTCTTGTTCTTGATGTCTTTTGCAAATTGAAAGTTGTCGCTGATGAACATCGACAGCGTGTACATACCATCCTTGAGTTGGGGTTTCACATCGACTTCTGTGGAGCGATAGGTTTTTTGAGACGTTGCTGCCGAAGCCACATCATTTGCAGGGGGTTGAGCCTGCGCTGTGGCTACAAAAACCAGCAGGAAAAGTACAATTGATTTCATCTTGTTTTGACTTAAAGATTTCAAAAATAAGGAATTAAAATTAACAAATTGTTTTTTTTTAACCCCAACAAAAAAAACGCCGAACCTCTTATGATCCGGCGCTTTCACTAACCAATTTAATTATGAAAAATTTATTTTACGAGTTCAGGCTGGTTGCGGAATACGAGCTGCCCGTCGAATGAGTCGAGTAAAATAATACTGTCTGTGGCAATTTTACCCGCGAGTATTTCTTTGGATAATAGATTCAAAACCTCGCGTTGGATGACCCTTTTTACCGGCCTTGCACCAAATTGCGGGTCGAAGCCTTTTTCTGATAGGTATTTGACCGCTTCGGGCGTGGCGTCCATGGTGATGCCTTGCTGCGCAAGCATTTTAGTGACACTCTTGAGCTGTAACCCCACGATTTGAGCGATGTTTGCATCGGTGAGTGGCGTAAACATCACAATCTCGTCAATACGGTTGATGAATTCGGGGCGCACGGTTTGTTTGAGCAAGCCCAGGACTTCAATTTTTGCAGCCTCGGTCGCGGCTTCGATACCGCCTTTGAGATTCTCGAATTTCTCCTGGATGATGTTCGAACCCATGTTTGAGGTCATAATGATGATGGTATTCTTGAAGTCGGCGAGGCGCCCTTTGTTGTCGGTGAGTCGGCCTTCATCGAGTACCTGCAACAAGATATTGAAGGTGTCGGGATGTGCTTTCTCAATCTCATCCAACAATATAACTGAATACGGTTTTCTACGCACAGCCTCAGTAAGTTGACCGCCTTCGTCATAACCTACATATCCCGGAGGCGCTCCCACCAAACGGCTCACACTGTGGCGTTCCTGATATTCACTCATGTCAATGCGCGTCATTGAATTTTCATCGTCAAATAAATATTCGGCGAGCGCTTTGGCGAGTTCGGTTTTACCTACTCCGGTCGTACCGAGGAACAAGAAAGTACCGATGGGTTTTTTCATGTCCTGCAATCCGGCGCGGCTGCGACGAACGGCATCACTCACGGCTTCTATGGCTTCTTCCTGGCCTACCACGCGTTTGTGCAGTTCGGCTTCCAGGCGGAGCAATTTTTCGCGTTCGCCCTGGAGCATTTTTACCACGGGGATTCCAGTCCATTTGGCGACAACTTCGGCGATGTCCTCACGTGTCACTTCCTCTTTGATCAGCGACGTCCCCGACTGGTTTTCCAGGAGTTGTTTTTGCAAAGCGTCGAGCCGTGATTGGGCTTCCTTGATTTTCCCGTAACGGATTTCGGCCACCTTACCGTAGTCGCCTTCGCGTTCGGCGCGTTCGGCTTCGTATTTGAAATCCTCAATCTCGGTCTTCACCGCTTGGATGTTGTCTACCACATCTTTCTCTGATTTCCATTTGGCGAAAATCTCGTTGCGCTCTTCCTTGAGGTTGGCGAGTTCCATGCCGAGGTTTTTGAGTTTGCTCTCGTCGTTTTCGCGTTTGATGGCTTCGATCTCAATCTCGAGTTGCATGATCTTGCGGTCCAAAACGTCGAGTTCTTCGGGTTTGGAGTTGATTTCCATTCGGAGTTTCGACGCGGCTTCGTCCATCAAATCGATGGCTTTGTCTGGAAGGAAACGGTTGGTGATGTAACGTTGCGACAACTCGACCGCGGCAATAATCGCCTCGTCCTTGATCTGCACTTTGTGGTGCGTTTCGTATTTTTCCTTGATACCTCGAAGGATTGAGATGGCGCTTTCGGTATCGGGTTCTTCTACCATGACTTTCTGGAAACGGCGCTCGAGCGCTTTGTCTTTCTCGAAATATTTCTGGTATTCATCGAGAGTGGTGGCGCCAATCGCACGCAGTTCGCCACGTGCCAATGCGGGTTTGAGGATGTTGGCGGCATCCATCGCACCTTCGCCACCGCCAGCTCCAACCAGTGTGTGGATTTCGTCTATGAATAGCACGATATCGCCCTCTGAGGTCGTTACTTCCTTGACTACCGATTTTAAGCGTTCCTCAAACTCTCCTTTGTATTTCGCGCCCGCGATGAGCGCACCCATGTCGAGTGAGAAAATAACCTTGTCCTTGAGGTTTTCGGGTACGTCGCCGTCTACGATACGGTGTGCCAAACCTTCGGCGATTGCGGTCTTACCCACGCCGGGTTCGCCCACGAGCATGGGGTTATTTTTGGTGCGGCGCGTTAAAATCTGCAATACGCGGCGGATTTCCTCGTCACGGCCAATCACCGGATCGAGTTTGCCGTTGGCAGCAAGTTCATTGAGGTTCTTTGCGTATTTGTTGAGCGCATTGTAGGTTTCCTCGGCAGAAGCCGATGTGACGCGTTCGCCTTTGCGCAATTCGTCTATCGCAGCCTTGAGTCCTTTCTCGGTAACGCCTTGGTCTTTGAGGATTTGGGCGACTTTACTTTTGGAGGCGAAAATCGCGAGGATCAAATGCTCAATCGAAACAAATTCGTCGTTCATTTTTTTGGCGATGATTTCTGCTTCGTTGAGTGTACTATTTGCCGTTCTTGAAAGCATGACCTGCGCACCCGAAACTTTTGGGAAACTCTGGATTTCGCTGTCGAGGATTTGCTTGAACAAAGGCACATTGACATTGAGTTTCTTGAGGATAAACGGCGCTACATTCTCATCTACTTCAAAGATCGCTTTGAGCAGGTGCTCGTTTTCAATCTGCTGTTGCTCATTGCCTTGCACGAGCAATTGTGCTTGTTGCAAAGCTTCTTGTGATTTGATTGTAAAATTATTGAGGTTCATCTTTTAGGTTTTTATTGTTATCATTCGGGTTAGAAATGGGTTACATTTGTGGGGCGATAGTCAATTTACATTCCAAGGCGAAAATCAGGACAAAATGTCTTGAAAGTGTGGGAGTTGACTATTTTTAAACGTCAAATTGTCTTAAAAATGCCATTATGAGTTTCTTAAACAATATATTCGGAGAAAATTCCGAGCCAGAAAAATCACCGGTCAAATGGATTGCGCTAACATCTTTGGCGCAGCTGGACGAAATCACAGCCCTTTCTAACCAACGGCCGGTTTTGATTTTCAAGCACAGCACGCGTTGCGGTATCAGCCGCATGGTGCTCAAGCGGTTTGAAAGCAGGTACAATCTTGAAGATAAAGTTACGCCGTATTTCCTGGACTTGTTGGCTTATCGCGACATTTCTGATGCGATTGCCGAAAAGTTTAAGGTGGTGCACCAATCACCGCAGTTATTGGTGATAAAGGATGGGAAATCGGTTTTTGATGTTTCTCACGACGCGATCGATGCGATGGCTTTGGCCGAAAGGATATAAGTGCTGCCGGTTTGTGCCGGGTCGAAGGGATGAGTTGTTGCTGCGGTTGGCCGCGCTAAGGATGGAAGCTTTGTCTGAGCTCTTTTTGCTGAAGTATGAAGCAAAAAAGCGAGTGCGGACAGCCTGGCCCAGGGCCGAGCATAAAGAAACAGTCCAGTGGGCTGTTCTAGCGGGAAGCCTGCAGGTGCGCAAGCCGGTGTGAAGGGCAGCGCCATAAAAAACGCACTCCATAGGAAGTGCGTTTCTTTAAATGTAGGATTGGATTTATTTTCTCACAAACGGCGGCAACAATTTACTGCTCACTTCACCAAAACCAATACGGACTTCGTTGTTTTTACACCAGCCTTTCATAATGACCGTGTCGTTGTCGTTGATGAATTTGCGGTCTGTGCCGTCTTTCATTGCGATGGGATTCTTGCCGTTCCAGGTGAGTTCAAGCATAGACCCGAAACTGTTGGGTGTTGGCCCTGAAATGGTCCCCGAACCCATCATATCGCCCGAATTCACGCGGCAGCCGTTAGAGGTATGGTGCGCGAGTTGTTGGCTCATAGACCAGTACATATATTTGAAATTGGATTCTGATACGACGGTTGCTTCACAATTTTCGGGTTGGATGGAAACTTCTAAACAGATATCGAAGGCGTGTTTGCCTTTCTGCTGCAAATAGGGCAGTGGCGCAGGATTTTGTTTGGGACCTTTGGTACGGAAGGGCTCTAGCGCATCCATAGTCACAATCCACGGTGAAATAGACGAGGCGAAGTTCTTGGCCAAAAATGGCCCGAGCGGAACATACTCCCATTTCTGGATGTCGCGCGCACTCCAGTCGTTGAGCAACACCATCCCAAAAATATAATCTTCGGCTTCGTGTACGGGGATGTTTTCGCCCATGATGTTGGCGTCGGTGGTGATGAATGCAGTTTCGAGCTCAAAGTCGATGGCACGCGATGGCCCAAAAACAGGCGTGTTCTCACCAACGGCAACGGTTTGTCCCATTGGCCTGTGGACAGGGATTCCTGACGGAACAATCGAGGAGCTGCGTCCGTGGTAACCAACAGGAATGTGCAGCCAGTTGGGAAGCAACGCGTTGGCCGGATCGCGGAACATGGAGCCTACGTTGGTGGCGTGTTCCTTGCTCGAATAAAAGTCGGTATAGTCGCCAATGAGTACGGGAAGTTGCATTTCTACGTCCTCCATATTAAAGACTACAATTTCGCAGTGGTCTTTGTTGTCGCGCAGTTCTGGGTTTGTAGCGTCGAAAAGTTCGGCGATACGATTGCGCACAAGCCGCCAGGTTTTCTTGCCGTCTGAAATGAAGTCGTTGAGCGTATCCTGCATGAACATATCATCGGTGAGCTCTATGCCTTCAAAATAATTGAGTTGTTGTAAGGCGCCGAGGTCTATGGCAAAATTCCCGATGCGCGTACCAATGGTAATCACGTCGTCTTTGGTTAGGAAAACCCCGAAAGGGATGTTTTGTATCGGAAAATCGCTGTCGGCGGGAACTTCAATCCAGGATTTTCTCGCTGGATCATTGGCAGTTATCGGCATTTGTTAGTGTTGATTGGTTGTTGAAAATTCATGTACCAAATATATTATTATATGTTAGTTTACCAAACCATTTTCGTAATTTTGAGCAGTTTTTAACAAAATAAAAAGATGCAACACGACCAACAAATATTCGATTTAATTTTAGAAGAACAAGACAGGCAGATTCACGGTTTGGAGCTTATCGCTTCGGAGAATTTCGTAAGTGACCAGGTGATGGAAGCTGCGGGTTCGTGCCTGACCAACAAATACGCCGAGGGTTATCCGGGACGCAGGTATTACGGTGGCTGTGAAGTGGTGGATGTTGTAGAACAAATCGCCATTGATCGCGCCAAGGCATTGTTTGGTGCCGAGTACGCCAATGTACAACCGCACTCGGGCTCACAGGCCAATACCGCAGTTTACGCTGCTTGTTTGCAACCCGGAGACAAAATCCTTGGATTCGACCTTTCGCACGGCGGTCACCTTACACATGGTTCGCCGGTGAATTTCTCGGGAAAATTATACACGCCTGTTTTTTACGGCGTTGAAAAAGAAACCGGCCGATTTGATTACGACAAGATCCAGGAGATCGCTACGCGCGAAATGCCAAAGATGATTGTTGCTGGAGCGTCGGCTTATTGCCGTGACATGGATTTTAAAAGATTCCGCGAAATCGCCGACAGCGTAGGGGCTTTGTTGTTTGGCGATATTTCACATCCGGCGGGATTGATTGCCAAAGGATTATTGAACGACCCGATTCCGCATTGTCATATTGTAACCACGACTACGCACAAAACATTGCGTGGGCCAAGAGGCGGTATGATTTTGATGGGCAAAGATTTTGAGAATCCGTGGGGATTGACCACACCAAAAGGCGAAGTGAAGATGATGTCGAACTTACTGGACATGGCCGTTTTTCCAGGAAACCAAGGTGGCCCGCTCATGCACATCATTGCTGCCAAAGCGGTGGCTTTTGGAGAAGCCCTGTCGGATGAATTTTTCCATTATTCGATGCAGGTTCAGAAAAATGCCAAGGCAATGGCCGAAGCGTTCATGGAACGCGGATACAACCTGATTTCTGGCGGAACCGACAACCACATGATGCTCATCGATTTGAGAAATAAAAATATCACTGGTAAAGAAGCCGAAAATGCACTCGTAAAGGCAGAAATCACCGTAAATAAAAATATGGTTCCGTTTGATGACAAGTCGCCATTTGTGACTTCGGGGATTAGAATCGGGACACCGGCAATCACGACACGCGGTTTGGTAGAGAGCGATATGGAAACCATCGTGGATATGATTGATCGCGTGTTGATGAACCATACTAACGATGAAATCATCGAGCAAGTTGGCGAGGAAGTCAATGAGATGATGGGCGAAAGAGCGATGTTTGTTTTTTAACAAAAACGGATGAGTTGCCCAACAACCCAAATTAATAATGAAAAAACCCGCAGTATTGGCGGGTTTTTTTATACGTGTTATAAAGCGTTAATTGAACCTTATTTTTGTAGCGCTCCTCGCTGCTATCACGAATTAGTCGACCTGAACCTGTAACAAATTGGGCATAAACAGACCAATGACAATTCTTAGCAGCAATCATCAACCGTTGTACACCAAACTGTTCGGAGCGCAACGGAAAAAATCAAAAACAAACAAATGACAAAATCAATCCAAACGGCAATTTACTTCCTGTGCCTTTTTCACGGCATGCTTTACGCGCAAAACACTGCAAAAATTAACGGAAGACTGCAATATCCGGTGAGCAACAGTGAGACCGTAATTGTCTCGCTGCTTTTAGCCAAAGATCTGTCGCTGGTAAAGACGCAAATCGCTGATGCCGATGGTAGTTTTGAATTTGACCGACTCCAACCCGAAAGATACCAAATCAGTATAGAAGCCGATTCCTATGAACCTTTTTTGGGTGAAGTGATTGAAGTGGCAGAGGGCGCGCAAATCCAGTTTCCAGCTATCCACCTGAACGCTGCGGCCAACAAACTCAATGAGGTAACGGTACAGAAGAAGAAACCGGTGGTGGAGCACAAGATCGATAAGACCGTTGTGAATGTGGATGCGGTGCTCTCGGTGGCTGGTGGTGACGCGATGGATGTGCTCGAGAAATCTCCGGGTATCATCGTAGATCAAAACGGTACGATTACCTTTAAGGGAAAATCGGGTGTTGCGGTGTTTATCGATGACAAACCTACGTATTTATCGGGTGCCGAGCTAGAAGCTTACCTCAAATCCTTGCCAGCGAGTACACTCAATCAGATTGAGCTCATGACCAATCCGCCGGCCAAATACGATGCTGCCGGAAGCGCAGGTGTAATTAACATCGTCACCAAAAAAACAAAAGCCAGAGGATTTAACGGTAGTGCAACATCGCGTGTGTCGCAAGGCAAACGAACCTTTACGCGACAAGGACTCAATTTGAATTACCTCAATGACAAGGTGCGTTGGTACGGAAACGTAGGCTACGGCTATGCCCAGCCCAACAACGAACTCTACATTTACCGACGTTTTAAAAACCCAGACTTGTCTACCAAGAGCAATTTTGATCAGAACAGCTTGCTCTTGACAAGGGTGCATACGGGCAACGCCAAAGTAGGGATGGATTATTACGTCTCTGATAAGACGACGATTGGCGTGGGCGTGAACGGCATCATCAAATCGGGGAAGAAGACTTCGGACGTGAGCAGTGTGCTTAGTAGTCCTTTGGGTGTGGTAGACTCGACGATTGTGGCCAGGAATATTGAAAAAGACGATTTCTCGAATTTGGGTGTCAACCTCAATTACCGCCACGATTTCAATGAAAAAGGGGAGAAGCTTACCGCCGATCTGGATTACCTCAATTACCGCAATACTACAGACCAGACTTTCAATAATTTCGTGTACCAGCCCAACAATATCTTAAGCAGCCAGGATGCCTCGGTAGGTTATTTGCCCGCAGACATCAATATTTATTCGTTCAAGACCGATTATGCGCTACCGCTTAAGAATGATGGCGCTTTCGAGACCGGCTATAAGATGAGTATTTCTAAAACCGACAACATTGCAGATTACCGCGATGTTATCGCCGGGATTCAAACGCCCGATTTTGACATGAGCAATCATTTCAAATATGATGAAACCATTCATGCGGCGTATGTAAATTTCAATGTTGGTTTTAAAAGGTTGAATATTCAATCGGGTTTGCGCGTAGAACACACCCAGTCTAAAGGGAATCAATTGGGGAATATGATTAAGGCCGCGTCGCGGTTCACCAAACGCTACACCAATCTGTTTCCAACGCTTTATGTGCAGTACAAACTCGACTCGATTGGCAATAATCAACTCGTGGCTTCTTACGGAAAACGCATCAACCGTCCGTATTATGAGGATTTGAACCCGTTTGTGAGTCCGCTCGATAAGTTTACTTTTTATGCCGGAAATCCGTATCTGAGCCCAACTTTTATGCACAATATTGAGCTTTCGTACCGCTACAAAAGCTATTTCTCGACGACCGCAAGCTATGGCTACTCTAAGGACGACATCGCCGAAACAATAGAAATCAGAGATGGGATTTATTACAGCCGCCCTGGAAACATTGGGAAAGGTCAGTTTTACAGTTTGAATGTCAATGCCGATATCCCTTTTGCTGCCTGGCTTTCTACCAATTTGTATTCTGAGGTAACCCATATGCTGTTCAACAGCGCGCTGTATACCGAGACGCTCAACTCATCGGGAACGTTCTGGTCTGTCAATGCCACGAACAGCTTTAAATTTCCTAAGGATTGGTCGGCCGAACTTGCGGGAAGTTACCACACCAATATCGTTTCGTCACAGTTTACGCTGGGTGCGCGCGGTTATGTGAGTGTTGCCGTGCAGAAAAAAATCATGAAAGGCAAGGCAAGTATCAAATTGACCGGTAATGATCTCTTTTATACGAACATCAACACGGGTACGATCAACAACCTCAGGTTAACCGATGCCAATTGGGTCAACAAGCCCGACACGCGTAACGTGGCACTTATTTTTACTTACAGTTTTGGTAAAGCGTTCCAAACCAAGGATTACCAGGCCACGGGTGCCGATGCCGAAAAAAACCGGGTCAAAAATTAATTTCCAATCCATTTATTGTTGTAATTTTGGGGCACTTTTAGCACCTCATATCATGTCGATACTTAGATTAAAACTGCCTACCGATCCGCGTTGGGTGAATATCGTAGAAAAGAATATTTCTGAAATCCTTACTGACCATGCGTGGTGTGAGCAGAAGGCGGCGTCGAATGCCATTACGCTGATTACGATCAACTCGGAGTTCCCTGATTTGGTCACCGATATGCTTGCCTTGGCCAAGGAAGAAATAGAGCATTTTGACATGGTGCATGAAATCATCAAAAAACGCGGGCTCCAACTGGGTCGTGAGCGCAAGGATGAATATGTGGGTGAACTCGCGCAGTATATGAAGCGCAGCAACACCGGTAGTCGGGTTTCGGGGCTTGTAGAAAGATTGTTGTTTTCGGCCATGATCGAAGCCAGGAGCTGTGAGCGTTTCAAGGTGCTTTCTGAAAATATAAACGATCCAGAACTATCGGTATTCTACCGCGACCTTATGGAAAGCGAAGCCGCGCATTACACTACGTTCATCTCCTATGCCAGGAAATACGGGCACGGGATTGATGTTGAGCAACGCTGGCGCGAATGGCTTGAGTTCGAAGCGTCTGTCATCGCGAGGTACGGTAAAAGCGAAACCATTCACGGGTAGACACCAAAAATTTTAAGAAAAATTTATCGGCTTCAGAGTCAAGGTTTTATCGGCTTTTTTTTAGGATAAAGCAGACAAAAAGGGCTGTATTTCGTCGTTTAATTTACTTGTGACTGGCGTGGTGTAGAATTTTTCAATTATATTTATGCAAAACTTAGTTAAAATCAATTTATGAAGCTTTATATCAATTTCGACGGAATTACGGCTTGTCGTGTCATTCTCCAAGAGCAACTCGAGCGACTCGAAATCAAATACCAATTGCTGGATTTGGGCGAAATAGAGATTAGTGATGAAGTTCCTGCCGAGACGTTTGCCGAGTTGCAGCAGTCGTTGGGTCGATATTCAATCAACATCGTCAACAATCAGAAAGCGCAATTGATCCAGAAAATCAAGGATACCATCGTGGAGATGGTGTATGAGAAAGATAAGATGCCCAACACGACCATTTCGCATTACCTTTCGGATAAACTCAACTTTAGTTACGGTCACCTCGCCAATATCTTTTCTGAGAACACGTACACTTCTATTGAGAATTTTATCATCATCCAAAAAGTGGAGCGCGCCAAGAAGCTGATAATAGAAGAAGAACTGACGCTGACCGAGATTTCATACAAGCTAAACTACAGCAGCGTGGCCTACCTGTCAAGCCAGTTCAAGAAAGTCACCGGGCTAACGCCGTCTATGTTCAAGAGAATCGTAGACAAACGCAGAAAATTAACCAACAACTAATTTAACCCTAAGTTATGCTAACAAACGAAAGTACATTGAGAATTCTTCTGGCGGATGATGATGAAGATGACCGCACCTTTTTCAGCGAAGCGATTGCCGAATTGAAGATGACCAATCAGCTTACGCTCTTTAACGACGGAAAAGACCTGATGGAATACATGCACAATCCCGACGCTAAGTTACCGCACATCCTTTTCCTGGATTTAAACATGCCGTACAAAAATGGTTTGGATTGCCTCAAGGAAATCCGTGCAGACCAGCGTTTTAAAAATGTTTCTATTGCCATTTACTCTACGTCATCGTCAGAAAAAGACATCGAGAATACGTTTGTTGAAGGAGCTAATATCTACATCAAAAAGCCCAATGATTTTTCTGAACTCAAAAAAGTAATCAAGGAAGTCGTTCACATGAATTGGCAATTCCACTCGTCAGGACTCAATAAAGAAACGTTTTTCTTCAGCATATAAAGCCCTCGTGGATGAAATTCCTGAAGCTGTATAAGAATTCGCAAGTTTTTAAAATTGCTTTGGGAATTGCCATATTGGTGATTTGTTATCTCGCTACGGTATTTTATACACAGATGCGGGAGCTCAACAAGTCGGTAGCCATCATTTCTAATTCTAATGAAACCCAGCTCGAACTCGAGAAACTACTTTCTGTTATCAGTATTTACGAGACCAACCTGCGCAGTTTCATCATCACCAAAGACGAGAACTATATCCGAGATCGCTTTTTGAGTCGTGGAAGCATCGAGCTGAACCTCAAAAACTTAAATAATTTAGCTTCAAACAACGCTTTGCGAACCAAAGACATCGATAGCCTTAAAAAACTTATCGATTACCGGTTTGAATTGTTCCGCGAAACCGTTACCATTGCCAAGGCTAAGAAAGTCGATTTCAACGAGCTCAATGCCAAACTGCTGGAAAGCAGCAGGTGTACTGATGACATGCGTGCTTTTGTTTATGAGACCATCAATCGTGAGCGTATTAAGGTAAAATACCACAACTCCAACCACCATTTTGAACTGCAGGGCTCGGCTGCGACCGCGTTTTTGCTGGTCATTCTTTCACTGTTGATTTTATTGCTGTCGTTCAATAAGATGAGAGTAGACCTCCACCAACTCAAGCGAGCCAACGACGAGCTCAAATTCCTAAATTATTCTTTCAACAACGCCGAGAAAATTGCTGGATTCGGATACTGGAAATACAACCTCGAAACCAAAAGTTACACCTTCTCTGATAATTTTTACCGACTGATGGGCATCGACCCCGATAAAACCAAACCCGATGTGTCCGAGATGGGCAAATACCTGCATCCCGATGACTATGAGCGCATGATGAAAGTACACAACGATTCGCTCGAAAACCTTGAGCCGACTTCTGCAATGTGCCGTTATGTGTTGGCTTCGGGTGAAATGCGCTACATCATGGCGGTGGGTAATTTTACCAAAAACAGCCGCGGGCAGACTGTCAAGATTGGCGTAAACTATGACATCACCGAGCAGTTCCTCAACACTCGGGAATTAGAGGAAAACAACCGCGAACTTCAATCCATCAACGAAGAGCTCGAGTCGTTCAACAACATTGTGAGCCATGACCTGCAGGAACCGCTTCGCAAAATACAGATGTTTATTTCAAGGCTCGAGGAAAATGAAACCCAAAAACTGTCTGACCAAGGCCGCGAATATTTCTCCAAAATCAAGCTGGCCGCCAACCGTACCCAGGCTTTGCTCATTGATCTGCTCAATTATTCGCGCACGGTAAAAGGGGATAAGGATTTTGAACCCATCAGGCTGGATGATATCGCGCGTCAGGTTGTACACGATTTGGCCAACACCATCGACGAGAAAAAAGCAGAAATCCACATAGGTGAATTGCCACAGGTTGACGGTATCCGTTTCCAGCTCGAGCAATTGTTTACCAATCTGCTCACCAACGCGCTAAAATACAGTAGGGAAGGAGTGCCGCCGATTATTCACATCCGCACCGAGAAGATTGCATCGCGCCAGACGCACAACGGCAAACCCGTTACCGAAGATGATTACCACAAGGTGGTTGTAGCCGATAACGGCATAGGTTTCAAGCAAGAATATGCAGCTAAGATATTTTACCTGTTCCAACGGCTGGAAACCGATTCCAAATATTCGGGAACGGGTTTGGGTTTGGCCATCTGCAAAAGGGTAGCCGACAACCACAACGGGTTCATTAAGGTAAAGGCCAAGCCTAATGAGGGCGCCAAGTTTTCTATTTACTTTCCAAAAAACAAAATATGATGACGGTACGCCAAGCCAACGAAGCCGATTTTGCCACCATCCGCGACATCGCCTTTAAAACGTGGCCAGAGGCTTACGGCGAAATTTTGTCGCCAGATCAATTGCAATACATGCTCCACGCGTTTTATTCTGACGCGGCGTTGTTTGAAAATTATACTAAAAAGCACCATCGTTTCCTGTTGCTGTTAGAAAATGAGGAAGCACTTGGTTTTGCTTCGTACGAGCACCATTATCAAAGTCTACCCGTTACGCGGTTGCACAAAATTTACCTGTTGCCCCAGTCGCAAGGTAAAGGCGCGGGCAAGCTCTTGATGGAAACCGTTGAGAAAAGGGCTGTGGCAAATGGGTCTAAGGTCATCTCACTCAACGTGAACCGCTTCAATAAAGCGCAAATCTTTTACCGCAAGCACGGATTTGAGATCGTCGGGGAAGAAGACATCGATATCGGGCGTGGTTACCTTATGGAAGATTTTAAAATGGAAAAGAAAATCTAATCTGATACCCGGATTTCGTGTTTGAACAGCAATCCTTTGGCTTGCTGTAGGGAGAATTGCGCTTTTTTGATTATTGTCTTTTTGGGATCGATGGTGTAGTTGTGACTCGTCCTGAAATCGGCTTTGTAAGCAATAGCGTTGGCAAACTCGGCACGGTACAAATCGCAACGGTCGAAAACCGCTTCGGTTAAATTGGCAGCCATGAAATCTACCGCAATCAGGCTGCAATCGACAAATGAGGTTTGCTTGAGCCTGAGGGTATAGAATTTTGAAAAATCCAGGATGCATTGGTCGAATGAGATTTCAAAAATCAATTTGTCGCACATGGAGAAATTGACCTCGCGGATCTGGCATCGAATGAAAGCCGCTGTCCGCAACGCCACATAGTTGATTTTGGCGCCATCAAAGACACAATCGGTAAAGGAGCAGTCAATGAAGGTGACCGCAAGGAAAGTGCAGCCAGAAAAATCACAATGGCTAAAGTGGCAGCGTTCAAAGTCGGTGAAATTCAAGTCGTCTGTCGCGTAGGTCAGGTGTTGGTACTTGGCATCAGGGACGTAATTGCTCATTCGGCGAATATAAGGATTTGCGTGCGTCTGACGTTCTCCCCTCGAGCGGAATCTTCCAAGTTTTAAGCGATGGCTTTGCTGTTTCGACAAAAATCTCTCCTGTCGGCCTCACTTGCCAATCACAATATTAGTAACTTTGCCGGCTCATCTCACTGCCAGTTTATGTCGCAACCTACAACACCTTTTCCTGCTTCGGGCTTTTTCGGGAAAAATCCGGCGCTCAAGATCAAGGAATTTGTTTCCTACCTTACCCTCAGACTCGGGATTATTTTTGCACTCAACATGCAGACCACCATCATTTATTACTGGATTTTTGAAATTACCGGGGATAAATTGTCATTGGGATTGGTGGGTTTGGCCGAAGTAATCCCTGCCATAGGCTGCTCTTTTTTTTCGGGCCATGTCGTAGACCAGAATGAAAAGCGCAAGATGGTATTGACCTGTATGGCAGGTTACCTCATTACGGGAATCTGCCTGTTTGCCATTGCATTGCCGGCGGTACATGCGAGTCTTTCTGTTGGTTCCATCAGTGCGTTGGTGTATTTTTTTATATTCATCGGAGGGGCGTTGCGCGCGTTTTACAGCCCGTCGATGTTCGCCTTGTTTGGGTTGGTGGTTCCGCGCGAGCACTACCCCAACGCAACCAGTTGGAGCAGTATGGCCTGGCAGATGGGCGCCGTTCTAGGCCCATTGGCCGCCGGATTTTCTATCGCTTGGGTGGGCGTTCCGGCAGGCTTACTCGCGGTAGTTATCCTCGAAGTCATTTTGTTTTATCCACTGTTGCGCATTGCGGACAAGCCGATCTTAAAAAAAGTAAAAGAACCGGTTTTGCAGAGCGTCACCGAAGGTTTGCGGTTTGTGCTAAAAACCCCAACCTTGCTCGCTGCGCAATGCCTGGATATGTTCTCGGTATTGTTTGGCGGTGCCGTGGCCTTGCTCCCGGTGTACCAGAAAGAGATTTTGCATGTCAACGAAATGGGATTTGGTATTTTGCGGTCGGCGCCGGGAATAGGGGCATTGCTCACCTTGGGTTTGCTGGCGTTCCTGCCCCTCAGGACATATCCGGGACGTAAATTGTTTTTGTGCGTGACGGGTTTTGCCGTCTCGATCATCATCTTTGGGCTTTCAAAAAACTTCTACCTGTCTTTCCTGATGCTTTTACTTTCTGGGATGTTCGACGCAGTGAGCGTGGTGATCCGGAGTACCATCCTGCAACTGGTCACACCCGATGAGATGCGCGGTCGGGTGGCGGCTGTCAATACCATGTTTGTCAGTTCGTCCAATGAACTCGGCGATTTTGAAAGTGGCCTCATGGCGCATTGGTTGGGTACGGTAAGAGCCGTAGTGACTGGGGGTTGCATTACGTTAGGCGTGATTGCGTTTACATTTTTCAAGGCACCACAGTTGCGTGAATTTACCTTTGAGGATCATGAGGATAAAAAAAACTAGCTTTTAGCTTTGGCTGTTGCCTTCTCCAAAGTATTTCTCCAGGATACTGTCGAGGTCATTGACTTTTACCGGCTTGGTCAGGTAGGCGTCAAAGCCATGCTTTTTTGCGTTTTCTATTTCTTGCGGTAGCGTGTAGGCGCTCAGGGCAACAATAGGCAGCGATGGGTTCTTTTTTTTAAGCAGGGTGGTGGCTTGGTATCCGTCCATAATGGGCATATTGAGATCCATGATGACGATGTCTATCTCAGGATGTTGCTCGTAGCGGTCTATAGCTTCCTGGCCATTCCACGCGTGGATGAGTTTTACGTCAAGTTTTGAAAGCAATGTTTTGAGCAGCAAATAGTTGAGTTTGGTATCTTCGGCCACAAGAATCAGCGGTTTGTTTAATCTGGGGAGTATTCTATCTTGAATTTCATCCTTTTGGGTTGTCAAATTTAGCGGAAGGGTAAAGTAAAAAGTCGCACCACAACCCTCTTGTGACTCAAGGCGCATTTGCCCGCCCAGCAGGGTCACAAATTCTTTGACGATGGATAAGCCAAGTCCTGTGCCGCCGTAATTTTCCCTAACGGTCACGTCGGCTTGATGGAACCGTTCGAATATTTTTTCCTGACACTCGGGCTTGATTCCAATTCCGGTATCAGACACAAAGAACTCCAAAGTATTTTGCTGTATATCATATCCAAAAGAAATCTTTCCCGATTTGGTAAACTTGAAAGCGTTCGACAACAGATTGGTGAGTATCTGTCGCAGTTTTGTTTCGTCGGTGTTTATGCAGCACCTTTCTGCCGATTTTTTGTCGAGATCAAACTCAATGTCTTTCTCTGATGCTATCTTGCCAAAAACGGTTTTAAGTTCTTGTAGCACCCGATCAATATCTACCGCCGTTGTTGAAATGGCAGCTTGTTTGGTTTCAAGGATTGAAATGGTAAGGATGTTATGAACGATAGAGAGCAGCTGGTTGCCGCTGTTGATTATGATTTGAGTGTATTTTTTCAACTTTTTGTCGGAAAGGTCGGGATTGGTAAGCAATTCAGAGAAACCGATAATCGCGTTCATCGGCGTAAGGATTTCATGCGAGATGTTTTGCAGAAAAACCGTCTTGAGCCTATCGTTTTCTTCGGCTTTTTCCTTGGCTTTCAAAAGCTCTTGTTGTGCGAGCTTGCTCTGGGTGATGTCGCGCGCCGCCACCACCGACCCGATAATTTTGCCGTCTTGGTCTCGTGTGGGGGCAAAACTGTAACTACCAACCCAAGTCTCACCAGTATCCTTTCGACGCAGCGTGTACTCGTCATTGGTGGCAGTTTCCCCGTTTAACGCCCGGGGTACCGCCCATTGTTCAAAACTTGCTAGTTCTCCACTCGGAAGGTAGACCTCCAGGAAATCAGGGTAAGCCGACAAGCTTTTGGCACATTGGGCCTTGTCTTTGAACTTGTGGAACGCGGCAAATGCATCATTGAAATTCACGAAATGGCCGTCACGGTCAGAGATGAATACGGCATCGGTCATACTGTTGAGCGCGGCTTCGAGTTTGATGCGGCCTTCGTTGATTTGTGCCTCTGCTTTATTTTGTTCGGACAGGTCATGAATGATAGACATATTACCAATCCATATCCCTTTGCTGTCGAATAGTTTAGCACTAAAGGTATTTCCCTCAAACAATTCACTCTGGCTGTTTTTATAATTGAGGAGGTATTGGCTTTTGACCTGTTGGGATTGTCTGTCGAATATTTTTTCGCCCAGTGATTTAAAGCTGTCTTCGCTTTCGTAGAGCATTTCGGTGGTTTTGCCCAGCAGTTCGTTTTCTGCATATCCGAAGGTTTCGATTGTGCTTTTGTTGACCATGACCATTTCACGGTTGGTATTGGCAATGATAACGCAATCAGAAATGGTGTCGAACATGATTTCAAACAGCGTCTGTTGCTCTTCGAGTTTCCCGACATGTTTTTTGGCCATGAAAAATAGCAGTGATGCCGTCACCAGAATATAGAAGCTCCCTTTGTAGGTTTGGAATTTGGTTAATAGTGCCGGATCATTGATCAGTAAAGCCAAAGCTTCGTCTGAGAACAAAATCCATAACAAGCCCACCATCAGGTACGCCAGCGATATTTTGTATTCAAATTTGACCAATCGAAAATAACGGTAGATATCGACTTTAAACTGGTTGTTCATGGACACATTCATTATAAGTAAATCGCTGTTAGAAAGTTCCTGAAATGTTGATAGCAGCACAGCCAGCCAAAACGAGCCAGGGCTATGCTTACAATGGCAAAGGGTGTTCAAATTTGAGAATCCCGCAGTTGGTATTTATGAAAAATGTCAATCTTTTAAGCAAATATATCATTTTCAGCAAATTCCCAGACCGGTCGTAACAGAAATAGTTCGCATTTTGTAGACATTAATGGAGAGGAATCGAGTAGCAGGAATGACTGATTAATGAATCTTAAAAATTTTATTCAAAATTGATTTGCAAATGCAAGATTAATACCTATATTTGCACCCACAAAAAAGGCCTCGTGGCGCAACTGAATAGCGCATCTGATTACGGCTCAGAAGGTTACTGGTTTGAATCCAGTCGAGGTCACGAATAAATGCAAACCCCATAAAAAAAACGCCAAGTTCACTTGAGCGTTTTTTTTTGGGGTTTGCATTTTCAAAGCGGAGCTTTGTGGTTGTCGCGTAGCGAAATCCAGTCGAGGTCACTTAAGAAAGCAAAAAGCGTTTCAATCGCAGATTGAAACGGCTTTTCATTTAGACTACGGAGCACATTCTGGACATGTAATCCAGTCCCAAAACTTCAACAGCGACAGCAATTCTATTGCGATTGAAACGGCTTTTCATTTAGACTATGGAGCGCATTCCGGATAGGCAATCCAGTCGCGGCAATTCCAACAACGCAAAGCATTCTGCTAAGATTGAAACGATTTTTAAAGGTTGTTTTCGCAATCTATCAAAAAAGCAATCATTTCAAAACAATTCTCCATTACACTTTAAGCTGTTCCAACAAATACAAATACGCTTTCAGGTTATGGTGAACCAAAACTGCCTTGTCACTATCAGGGAAACTCTGGTAGTATTGTGCATCGGGATTTAAAATTATCGAAGTACCGCAGCGCACATAATAATTAGAGTGCAGGTATTCTGGATCTTCAAAACCTTTCAAGCTATGTCCGATCGCTTTGGCGACGAAATGTCCCAGATAAGTTTGGTATTTCTTGACGGCCTTATGGTTGTATTTCGTCAATTCTGAGTAGACAAATTCCATTATTGGTCTTTCTAGAATCGGCCTTTTCTGTATGATTTCCTGTACGTTTTTAAACGGGTTGGTTTTATTGAAATCGCCAATGGACTGGATGGATACCGGAAGTTCAGGAACCCAATCGGCCCCGTTAACCACCGTAAACGACCATCCGATCTGATTGTCGGCTTCATAATCATAAGAGAAATAAAGATTGCCCGGTTTGGGCGCCGCACTGCAATAGGTTTTAAATTTAATGTCTTTTGGAAGCTTGCCAGTGGTTTGATAGTATTTGAGCTGCGCATTCATCAAGAACGCTACCGCCGCTCCCTGGCTATGTCCAAAAATGATAAAGTCGCGAACGCCTTTCTGGTATTGTTCTAAAACTTTGGCGGTAACATCGGGTACCAGGAAACCGCAGGATGCTGCCCAACCCACATGCACGCCAGCCTTGTCATTGTTGGCGAAATGATAATCATATGTGAGCGAATCACCTAGTTTGAGCTGTCCTTTTGCAGGAATCATAGCCGCATGAAAATTAGCCATCCAGCTCAACGCATAATCCCGGGTTCCCCGAATACTGATCACGTTGTGACCAGCGGCCTCATACATTTCCCAACAATTCAAGAGACCTCTTTCCTTTGCGCGATAAATGGTCTTGTAAACCTTTGATTCTGGAATGCCATGATAGCCCGAACTGTCATTCCAACGCGAAAAAGCCAGGACGAGTTCGCGGTATTCCGATTTATTGAAGCCTGGCTGCAGGTTTTGGGAAACCGAAGATAAGCCCAACAATACAAGCAGGGTGCAAAAGATTTATTTCATGTCTGGAGTTTTTTAAGATAATATTTCTTGTAATGGGTTGGAAAAGAAACACTAAACTTAGAAAATATTTTAACAAATGCAAAAAATTAGTCCAAAACACAAAATGACCAACTCGAGGCGATTGCCCACCTCGAATCATTGAATGGCCTCATTGATCCAGAGCGCGTTTGGTCACATAGTAACGCCAGGCAATTAACGCGAGTTGCCACTTTTTAGCCTTGGCTAAGTCGAGTCGGCGTTTGGTGAAGCTCGGCAACAGTAATTTATTGAGTTTTGCGAGGATTTTGTACATGGTAAAAGCTATTGCGCAAAGATACG
>JAKQJQ010000100.1 GCA_029561105.1 Bacteroidota bacterium | reverse complement strand
TACAGCGTGTCGCCGGCTTTGCCGAGCGGACTTTCTTTGAACACGACAACTGGCGTAATTTCGGGAACACCAACCATGGTTTCGGCCAACGCGACTTATACGGTTACCGCAACCAATTCAGGCGGATTTGCAACCTTTGGAATCCAGATTCAGGTGAATGATATTGCGCCAAGCGGATTGAGTTATACGAACCCCAACATATTCACGAAAAACCAAACGATAAGCAGCCTGATACCAAGTATTGTCGGCGGTGCGGTGCTGTCGTTCACCATCACGCCCGATTTACCTGACGGTTTGGGTATCGATTCGGTGACCGGAATCATTTCGGGCATGCCTACCGTTGTTAGTCCGACGACGGTTTACACGGTAACGGCAGCCAATTCGGGCGGCAGCACAACTTTCGATCTGACAATTACCGTAAACGACATCGCACCAAGCGGACTGAGTTATCCAAATCCGAATGTCTTTACTGTGAACGAAAGTATTTCGAGCCTTTTCCCATCTTTTAACGGCACAATAACAGGGTTTACCGTAAGCCCAGATCTGCCGGCAGGATTATCGATTGATCCGTTTACGGGAATGATATCGGGGACGCCGACAGCCGTTAGTGCGACAGCCATTTATACCGTTACAGCGACCAATTCGGGCGGAAGCGTCACGTTCGATATCACCATAACCGTGAACGACGTAGCGCCAACCGCCTTAAGCTATCCAAACCCGAATGTGTTTACGATCAACAGTGCGATTGCTGCGCTGGTTGCGTCGGTTACCGGAAACGTGACAAGCTTTGGCATTGTACCGGCATTGCCCGATGGATTGTTTTTAGACGCCGCTACAGGGATTATCTCCGGAACACCAAGTGTTTTGTCGGCACAGACCGATTATACGATTACAGCGGCCAATTCGGGCGGAAGTGTGGCTTTTGATATCTCCATCACCGTGAACGATGTGGCGCCAACCGCCTTAAGCTATCCAAACCCGAATGTGTTTACGATCAACAGTGCGATTGCTGCGCTGGTTGCGTCGGTTACCGGAAACGTGACAAGCTTTGGCATTGTACCTGCATTGCCCGATGGATTGGTTTTGGATCCCGCTACAGGGATTATCTCTGGAACACCAAGTGTTTTATCGGCACAGACCGTTTATACGATTACAGCGACCAATTCGGGTGGAAGTGTGGCTTTTGATATCAGCATCACCGTTAATGAAGCGGCACCGACCGCCTTGAGCTATACCGCGAATTCAATTTTCACGGTAGGTATTACCATTGGCGATTTGTTGCCGTCGGTAAACGGGACTGTCAACTCCTACAGCATTTTCCCAACCCTGCCAGACGGGCTGGTTTTGGATGTCAATACCGGAATCATTTCAGGGACACCTACGGTACCAAGCCCTGCGACGACTTACACGGTCACCGCGACCAACTCGGGCGGAAGCGTCACTTTTGACCTGGTGATTACCGTTGAAAATGTGATGGCAACCGTCACCTATGGCAAACTACCGGTTAAGGTCTACCCGAACCCGTTTGTGGACCGTATTGAAGTTTCTGGTATCAACAAAAACGCCGCATACGAATTGTACTCGATCGACGGTAAGAAAATACAACAAGGCCGCTTGGAGAATGCCCAGGCCGAATTTAGCAATCTACCTTCGGGCACTTATTTGCTAAAGCTTTCTGAGGCAGACCAGGTAGAACATGTCAAACTGATCAAACGGTAAACGAAAAAAAAGGAGGTCAATAGGCCTCCTTTTTATTTGTATGCTTTTAGCGAATCTTGCCAATCGGGAATGGCAAATTTAAATTCGGTTTTGAACTTGGATTTGTCCAGTACGCTGTAAGGTGGGCGTTTTGCGGGAGTTGGGTAGGCCGATGTGGGAATCGGATTCAGTTGAATAGCGACTCCATTGAGGCTAAAAATCTCCTTGGCAAAATCGTACCAACTGGCCACGCCCTCATTGCTGAAATGGTAAATTCCGTAGTTTTTGCTGCCGCTTTCAATTACTGCCACAATCGCCTCGGCCAGATCGATGGCATGTGTGGGCGAGCCGATTTGGTCATTGACCACGTTTATTGCGTCTCTTTCTGAGGCGACACGCAACATGGTTTTCATGAAATTGCTACCAAAGTTAGAATACACCCAAGAAGTCCGGATGATGAAATATCGGTCGCAGGTTTGTTGCAACGCCAGTTCCCCGTCGCGCTTGGTGAGGGCGTAGACGCCTTGCGGTTGGGTAGTGTCGGTTTCGAGGTACGGGCTGCTTTTGGATCCGTCGAAAACAAAATCGGTGGAGACGTGTATCATTATTGTTCCCGACGTTTGAGCGGCTTGGGCCAAATTCAAAACACCGTCTACGTTGATGGCGCGCGCCGATTCGGGTTCGGATTCTGCTTTGTCGACGGCTGTGTATGCTGCGGCATTGATACAGTAATCGGGTTGTGTGTTGGCAAATGCCTCAGTCACCTGATCTTTAGCAGTGATGTCTAAATCTTTTGATCCCAGGAAATGAAACCGAAGCGCTGGGTGTTTGGTGGCTATAAATTGTAACGCCTGCCCGAGTTGGCCATTGGCGCCGGTCACTAAAACTACCATGCTTTTTTTGCGTTTGCGAGCGTGGGTTGGACTTTGTCTTTTTCTGAAATAATCAATCCCGACTCGGGTAAATTCCAGTTGATTTGAAGTGCCGGGTCGTTGTAGAGGATGCCGCCTTCGGATTCCTTATTGTAGAAATTGTCGCATTTGTAAAAGAAAACGGCCGATTCGCTGAGCACCAGAAATCCGTGGGCGAATCCCCTTGGGACGAAAAACTGCTTCTGGTTCTCGGCCGAGAGCAAGACCGATTCATACTGCCCAAAAGTTGGAGATCCGGGACGAATATCGACCGCAACATCCAACACTTCACCTTTTAGTACACGAACCAGTTTGGCTTGCGCGTGCGCACCGGTTTGGTAATGCAAACCGCGCAGGACACCTTTGGTAGAAAAGGATTGATTGTCTTGTACAAAATGGACATTGGTTTGGGTGCCTTGTTGAAAAGTCTGCTCGTTGAAACTCTCCATGAAATAGCCGCGATCATCGTTAATGATTTTAGGCTCAATAACATAACAGCCATCCAGCTTGGTAGGAAGGAAATTCATATGAGGTCTAGATAATGCTTAACAAATGCGTTCCGTAGCCGCTTTTGAGCAACGGCTGTGCGAGGGTTTTTAGTTGTTCGGCATTGATAAATCCCATTTTGAATGCAGCTTCTTCAATAGAACCGATTTTAAGCCCTTGGCGTTCTTCAATCACCTGGACGAATTGAGAAGCCTGCATGAGCGAGTTGAACGTACCGGTGTCAAGCCAGGCGGTTCCGCGATCAAGGATACTTACTTTGAGTTTGCCTCTTTTGAGGTACTCCTTGTTTACATCCGTGATTTCAAGTTCTCCGCGATGGCTTGGTTTGATGTTGGCAGCGATGTCAACCACGTCGTTATCATAGAAATAAATACCCGGAACGGCGTAGTTTGATTTGGGCTTTTCTGGCTTTTCTTCTATAGACAGCACGGTTCCATCGGCATCAAAATCAACAACACCGTAGCGCTCGGGATCGTGCACGTGGTAGGCGTAGATGATGCCGCCATCGGGATTGTTGTTGGCCAGCAGCAATTCTGAGAGGCCGGTTCCGTAGAAAATGTTATCGCCCAGTACCAAAGCTACTTTGTCGTTGCCGATGAATTCCTTCCCAATAATGAAAGCTTCGGCAAGGCCGTTGGGATTTTCCTGCACCGCATACTCAAAACGGCAGCCCAAGCTCTTTCCGTCGCCCAATAACTGGCGAAACAACGGCAAATCATGTGGCGTTGAAATAATTAAAATTTCCCTGATCCCAGACCACATCAAAGTAGACAATGGGTAATAAATCATGGGTTTGTCGTAAATCGGCATCAATTGCTTGCTTACGGCTAAAGTCAACGGATGCAAGCGCGTACCTGATCCTCCGGCTAAAATTATTCCTTTCATATTCTTATAAACGATTATTGAAGTCTTGCCTTTTGCGTTTTGTAAAATCTCACAAAATAGTGGATGCACAGGTATAGGAAAATAAACAAAATCGGTAGGATAATTTTTAGTTTCCCATTGATTGATTCGTTATTCTCTATGTTGATGATACTGCTGTTCTCTTTTACAATCTTATCAGCGTTGACCAGTTCAAGCCTCAAATTTCCTTGCTCCTTAATTAATTTATCTTTGGTCTGGATGACATCGTTTAGTTGCGTATTCTCGTTGTAATAAACCAGTTTGTCACTTTTGGATGGACCGTTTACCGTTCCCGAAAAAGTATTCAAAAAGCCGTCTATTTGAGCAATGGTAAGGTCGTTGGCTTTTACTTTTATCTTCAGGTTGTTCAAATATTCCTTCTGCATTATGGCGTAATGCGCGCTGTTATTGAGATAAGCCATCAGAGGCTCAATAAAATTTGTATGTGAGATCCTTGCTTTTGACTTCAATGAAATCACGTGGTAAGGATAGTTTTTACTCGTTGCCCTTTCCTCTACGATTTTCTTAATGTCGCTATCTTCCGACATTAATTTCAGGAGTTCAAAATTTTGTTCACTTGTGTTGATAAAACGATAAACATCCACCACTGGTTTAATGTCAATCCTGCTAAAAGCGCTTGGGTTATGCAAGCCGATTTTTTCAAGAAACACCGTATCCTTTTCTAAAATTTTAGACTCAAGCAAGTCAACTTTTGCATAAAGATAATCGACACTTCCAAAATTGGGCTGTACAATAATCTGGTGGTCGTAGGTTTTCTGTGTTTTATCCAGGTAAAGCCCCAGTCCAACACCAATTGCAAACAAAATCCCGATGACGACAACGTGTTTGATGACAAACTGGATGGCGCGAAAAATCACCAACTTGATGTATTGGACGAAATTGCCGATTCCCTTAGAAACCATAGACAAATCTACTTCCTGGTTTTGTGGTGTGTTTGTACTCATGTAGCCACTATTTAATGTTGAAAATTTGTTCTAATATTTTAATTGTAATGAGGTAAGTGGGTTTCACTCCTGTGGTTCCCAAACCTCCGGAAGCGAGTGTGCTGCCTGTTTCCAATGGGTTATCCGACGCATAATAAGCATACCGCACTTTCACATCAGGATTGATACTTTTGCGGATTCTCGAAGCCGATTGTATCGCTTTCTGGTAGTAAGCGCCTTCCATCTCCAGGCCAATAACGCCCCAGGTAGAATCGTGGAAGAATTTGAGTAAATCTTTATTCTGCAGCGAAGTTCCCAAAACGGTAACCATTGGTCCGGCGTAAACGGGAATACCGTTGCCTTCAAGCATTTCGGCGGTCAGTTCATTCTCAAACGGATAATTGTCGCCGGTTCCTTCGTTGATGTGTGCCGACGGAATCATGATGTCGCCTTTTCCGCCCTGTAAAATCCCTGCTTTTCCCATAATCGATACCGACTCTACGTTTAGAAAAACCTTGTTGTCCCGATCTATTTTATATGGCTTGAGCAATTCATCTATTGTTTCATAGGCTTGTTCTCCAAAGGCATAATCCATGACGATGATCACCGGAGGCACCTCGTTTTTAGCTGTTGGGAAAGCCGATTTCTTAAAGTCGATTTTTGCGGTATCAAAAATCTGCACGTCGATGTTGGTGCCCGACGTGTCCGGAAGTGAAATCATGCCGTGCTGTTTGGCAAACTCCTCTACCTTATCGCGCACGTCATGCGCGCCCTGTTTGCTGAGTTCCTCATAAATGAAGAAATCGGTCTTGTCTTTTAACTTGGCCTTGTGTACGTGCGTGGCGAAAATCGAGTTCATCACACTGTGCATATTGGCACTGATGATGTGTATCGGGCGATCGAGCAATTCGTTTTCCTTAAGCACTTCCTTGATGTTGGTGGCCCAGATCTCGCCGTGGATGTGGTGACCGAGGCGCTCACGCAAAATTGGGCTAAAGGTAATCGTGCGTTTGGTATTGTCTATCACTTCTTCTAAAGCCAATTTCCCGAGCCAGTATATCACGTGCAGGAAACGGTCGGGTTTGTCGGCAGTGCCAAAATTGTCGTAGATATCGAGCACTTCAGAAAACGTTCGTCCAAGGATATTGGCCGTATGAGAGATGGTTTTTTCCTTCTCGATCTGCGTCATTTTTTTGTTCTGCAGCACGGCAGCTTCGAGCTTTTGCCAGTCGCGCGTGACTTCGCCGCTTTCATCAATTAAGATGCGGTCTTTAATTTTGTGCGATTCGATGAAGATGAACGTAAGGTGGGTAAGGATGTCGTAAATATCCGAACGACCGCGTGTGATCTCAACGTTCATCTGCTCTTCGTCAATGCGGTAACAGTTTCTTTTTCTTTTTGGCGGAACAATCGCTTTGAAATGCGATTTAGAATAGCCTTCGTCCGAGGTGAGGTTGATGAACCGACATTCCTCAATCCCAATAGGCAAACGCTCGATGACGTATAATAGCCCGTTGAGCTCTACTTTTTCCTCGGCAATGGTGCCGTAAATTTCTGGTCGCAAAGACAGCAATGCTTCGCGCAATGTTTCTCCCGAGACACCCATCGGCTTGTAAAAACCGCGGTTGAAAAGGTGGCGCATCGTGATGTATAATTTCTCAACGGCACTTGAAGATTCCTGTGCCCTTGATCGTACGATATTTTTAATTTCTTTCATGTAATTCTTTTAAATTCAAGTCCTTACGCGTGAAGGCTTTTTCGTTCTTTTCTGTTTCTAACCGGCAAATGTAGTGTTTTTCTATTTAATTGGTAAGAACAAGGGTAATTGCGGGCTCGTAAATATTTTTTTTCTCGGCAGATTGCGCGGTCCATTGGCCGCCCAAATACGCAAACGACCGATTTCGCGCCACCCAATTGTACAACACATACGGATAGTAAGAATTGCGGTCTTCTCGCTTATTCTTCTCGATCATAATCTTTTCAAAGCCGATGAACACCCCTGTTTTTGGCAACGCGAGGTTGAATTTGCTTACATCAAACACCGACTGCCGGTTGCCTTTCCCGACCGTAACCACCAAATCGCGGTCAAGCAATTCTGCGCCAGGAAATCCATTGGCATCAACGCTGTAAATATGGATTTTAATGGTCGCGTCATCAATCCTACTGTCGGTAATCAAGCCAATTTTTTTAATGAATCCGGTTTGTTTGTAATCCGATTGATACGGGAAAAATTTGAGGTCGATCTTGGGTTGGTTTTCAAAAGCCTCAAGCACAGCGCTTTCAATGATGCCGATTTCGCGACGCTTGGTTTCCTTGCGTTTTCTCACGACGACTTCATCAAGTGCATTGACTTTTGGGCTGAGCAGCACGACTGCGGTATTTGCTATAGCCAATTTTTTCTTCTCAAATCCAAGCGAATGGAAAATCAGGGTTTTGCTTTTTTGGGTGGTGCCTATTGCAAAACTGCCGTTTTCCTCCGAGGTGGTCCCGATATTTTCATTCTCGCTCCAAATGCTCACAAACGGAACCGGTTTCCCTGTGAGACTGTCCTTGATTACACCTCTGGTCTGCGCCGATATTGCGCCGATCATAAACAACAATAAAAGCGTGAATTTCTTTTTCATTTAAATCGCTTTTTGCAATTTGTCTGCGATACTTCGGTCGTTGCTGAGCCTTGGTATTTTATTCTGTCCGCCGAGTTTCCCAATCGACTTCATATACTCCTGGAAACCATTTTGGGCAATTTTAGTGATTACGAGTTGTCGCAGGACGTTTCCTGAAATCAAATCGTCATAATAGGTGTTCTGTTGTACCATCGCATTGTCGATAGCCGTGGCAAAAGCCTGTAAGTCTTCGGGTTCATTTTCAAATTCGATGAGCCATTCGTGGTAAGGCAAACCTTGGTCGGGTGTAATTTGCGGTGCGACGGTGAATTCATTGATTCTGATATCGGTTCCCGAAATCACTTGCTGCAATGCGCTTTCCACCTCCTTGGCAATAACGTGCTCGCCAAATGCCGAGATGAAATGTTTGATACGACCTGAAACGATGACACGATACGGATGGGTCGAAGTAAACTGGATGGTATCCCCAATATTGTATCCCCACAAACCCGCATTCGTCGAAATAATCAACACGTAATTCACGCCAATCTCGACTTCGCCGATGGTGAACCTTCGTGGGTTGTCGGTAAAAAACTCCTCCGATTTGACAAACTCATAAAAAATCCCCGAATCCAGGAGCAACAACATGCCTTTTTCGGTTTGCGAATCCTGGTATGCAAAAAATCCTTCGGATGCCGGGAAAAGTTCAATGCTGTCTACTTTTCTCCCAATCAGGTTTTCAAACTTGGCGCGGTAAGGTTCATAATTGACCCCGCCGTAGATGAACAAGTTGAAGTTTGGGAACAGTTCGCCTACCGATTTGGCTTCGCCCTGTTCGCCTCCGGCTCGGGTGCCCGATTGCTGGCGCAGTTTCTCAAAATACATCTGCACCCACGACGGGATCCCAGAAATCACGGTCATGTTCTCTTGTATCGTTTCCCGGACGATGGCATCGACCTTGGTTTCCCAGTCATCGATGCAATTGGTTTCCCACGAGGGCAACCTGTTTTTTTGCAGGTATTTGGGCACGAAATGCGCCACGATACCCGAGAGTCGGCCAAATTTAATCCCATTCTTTTCTTCAAGCATGGGGTTGCCTTGCAGGAAAATCATCTTGCCGTTCACGAAATCGGCATTGCCGGTTTCATTGATATAATGCAGAATGGCGTTGCGCGCTGCCTGGATGTGAAACGGCATCGATTCTTTGGTGAGCGGGATGTACTTGACACCCGATGTGGTCCCAGAAGTCTTGGCAAAATAAAGTGGCTTGCCTTTCCATAAAATGTCGGGCTCGCCGTTGACGACCTTGTCTACGTAGGGCTTCAAAGCTTCGTAATCGCGAATGGGAACTTGCCTGGCAAAATCGGCGAATGTTTTTATGGTTTCAAACTGATGGTCTTTTCCAAAAGCAGTGTGCCTGGCCTGCGCGATTAAATGATCAAAAACACGCTGTTGCGCCGCCACGGGTTGTGCGCTCCAAATTTTGGTCTTCTTGACAATTTGTTTGGCAAACAGCTTGGCAGCGATGGATTTTATCGACATACTATTCAAATTCAATAAATTGCGTGGGATCTATCGGGTAACCGTCTTTCCAAAGTTCAAAATGCAGATGCACGCCCGTGGATTCCTGTCCGGTTGCGCCCGCCAAGGCAATGACCTCTCCGGTTTTTACGACATCGCCTTGTGTTTTGGTCAGTGAGGCAGCGTGTTTGTAGGCCGATAGGAAGCCATTGTTGTGTCGGATGATGATGACGTTCCCTGTACTCGGTGTCCAGTCGGCAAAAATAACTGTTCCGTTCAAGGTGGCTTTGATGGGCGTGTTTTTGGCCAAGGCGACGTCTACGGCAAAGTGTTTTTTACGGCGGTCGAACGGGTCGGTAATCAGACCCTTAACCGGCGGAAACAATACAATGCTCACTTTGGATTGCGCCTTTTCAAACAAGTTGTATTTGTCTTCATCGGCCACTTGTTCGCGCAGCTTAAGATCAGCTTCGGATGGTTTCAACTCTGGTTTTTGGGTCTCGGGTGGCGTGGCCATGATAGAGTCCTTGTTGAGTTTGGCATAATCGAGATCACCTGTGAGTACTTTCTTGATCGAAGCCATGTAAGCTTCGTTCTTTTGGAGCGCTACGCTAAGTGAGTCAGATTTAATGGCCAGTTCGGTGGCATCGCGCTTGAGTTTGCTTGAGGCATATCCGGGAATGTATTCCCGAAGTGGCGTAAAAGCGATGATATACGTCGTGATAAAAATAATCAACACAGCGCCCACGGTGGCCACAACAAAAACATTCATCAAGGTGAGTTTCAGGGAAAAGATTTCCTCAAAAGTATCTTCGTTCAAAATGACCAGGCGGTTTTTGGTGAAGAGTTTTTTCTTGATTTGTTTGCGTTTGAGCCGTTTTTCGGACATAAGCTGGGTTTATCTGCAAATATAACAATTAATGTGGTCGCCAAGTCAAGCGACAGGCTTGCATAAAAATAACCCTCGCGTCGTGACTTTTGAGATTTAACGCGTTGAAATCACAAATATTTGCCAACTTCTAAAAACTATTTCGGGATTTTGTATGTACATTTGCAATCTAATTACACATTTGCCTCGGCAACAAATTAATACATCATGGGAAGATTAGGTATGACAGAAATCCTCGTAATTTTAGCAATTGTATTGTTGCTTTTTGGAGGTAAAAAAATTCCGGAACTTATGAAAGGCTTAGGTAGCGGCGTCAAAGAATTCAAGAACGCGGCCAAAGACAATGACCAACCGGCAGCCAAGAAAGAAGACGAAACAAAATAAAAGTGTCCCGATGGGGCATTTTTTTTGTCTTTATTTTTGGGCAATCAGAACTAAATCGATTGTTTGGCTACCCTCCTTTTCTGGATAATCCTGTATTTTGACCTGTAAAATCCTAAATCCCGCGTCTTGCAAAGCCTCTGCTAAAAATGCCTTGGGATAATAATGCATGTAAATCTCGTCTCCGGTACTCCCTTTCCTGTATCCCGATTTTTCATAGTCATCTTCCATCGTACTCAAATAAAATAGGCCACCGTCATTTAAAATAGCTTTTGCGTCTACAATCAATCGCAACACTTCATCTTTTTCCAGATAGGGCAGGCAAAAACCACACATAATACCGTCATATTTCGCGTTGTGGCGCGACAGTTCTCGGCAATCCATTAGTTCAAACTGGGCGGTTGGGTTGTTGATTGCGGCCAATTCAACCATCTTGGGCGACAGGTCGGTACCGAGGATTTTAAAATCGGGGCGTTGCTCCAGCAAACGTCTGGTAATATTGCCGGGACCGCAAGCGAGTTCTAGAATCCGGGCATTAGGCGTTTGCAGGTTTTCGCAAAACCAATCGAGCGTGTCGTGGTACAAGGCCACATCCATGTATTTTTCCTGATACACTTGGGCAAGCTTGTCGAAAAGCGCCACGGCAATTTTATTTTTGTCCATTGGAGGGTTGTTTTTCGATGGCAAATTAATGAAAATCAGACTATCCTTTTTAAAGTCAATGCTTGTCGATTGTCTTTTGGATGTGGCGCTTGGATTCGTGGGCGCTGCTCAAATTGGTGTCGATGCCTTTGCAATGTGGCCGAAAGGTTGGTCTTTGCCCCTATCGATGATGGTCGTAATCATTGCGCCGGACAATACACATCCTTTTAATCTTGTTCTTTTATTTGGGATCAACCCTGACCAATGCTGCAGTGTTCCAAATGGATTCGGTAAGGCTTTGCATTACAGCGCGCCTAAGTGCGTTGTCTCTGTCGGATAACACCATGATTCGTCCTTTTCTTTTGCGATTTTACAACGCTTACCTCATTTTCAGGATTTAAGGAATATCTTATAAGCTTACAGAACCATGCTGAGCTGGATGCGCTTGCGTTCTTCGTCGACTTCTGTTACCTTGACCTGCACCTGCTGATGCAGTTTGACCACATCGTTCACATCACTAACAAAGCCTGCCTTGAGCTGCGAGATGTGTACCAAACCGCTTTCCTTGATGCCGATGTCTACAAAACAGCCAAAGTTGGTGATGTTGTTGACAATCCCGGGCAAGACCATACCTGATTTGACATCCTTAATGGTTTTGACATTGGCGTCGAACTCAAAAACCTTGGCCGTTTTTCTGGGATCAAGTCCCGGTTTTTCAAGTTCCTTGATGATATCCTTAAGCCCGAGTAAACCGATGGTTGGCGTGAGGTAATTCTCGGCCTTGATCAATGCCGTTTTTTCTTTGTTGGCAATAAGTTCATCCAAAGAAAGTTTTAAATCCTTGGCCATTTTCTCAACGATCGGATAAGCCTCTGGATGAACAGCCGAATTGTCGAGCGGATTTATCGCGTTGGGAATCCTTATAAAAGCCACGCCTTGCTGGTAAGCCTTTTCGCCGAGTCGTGGTACTTTTTTGAGTTGCTTTCGGTCTTGGAATGGTCCGTTCTCTGCGCGGTAGTTCACAATATTCTCGGCGAGCTTCTCCCCGATTCCACTCACATAACTCAATAAATGCTTGCTGGCCGTATTGATGTTGATGCCCACCGAATTCACACAACGGATGACTGTATTGTCAAGTTCTTCTTTTAATTTCGATTGGTCTACGTCGTGCTGGTATTGCCCAACGCCGATGGCTTTCGGGTCGATTTTAACAAGTTCGGCTAATGGATCTGACAAACGCCTTCCGATAGACACCGAACCGCGTACGGTCACATCAAAATTCGGGAATTCATCCCGCGCGATTTTTGATGCCGAATAGACCGACGCACCAGCTTCACTCACTACAAAAACCTGAACCGGCTTGTCGAAAGCGATTTTTTTGATGAAGAATTCGGTCTCGCGCGAAGCCGTTCCGTTGCCAATGGCGATGGCGTCAATCTTATACGAGTTGACCATCGAGCGCACCTTTTTAAGTGCCATGGTTTCTTCTTTTTGCGGCGCATGCGGATAAATGGTTTCATTGTAGAGCAGATCGCCTTTTTCATCGAGGCAAACCACTTTACAACCGCTGCGAAATCCCGGATCGATGGCCAGGATGCGTCTTTCACCGAGCGGTGGCGCAAGCAACAGCTGGCTCAGGTTATTGGCAAAAACCTGGATCGAGTTGGTGTCGGCCTTGGCTTTGGCTTCCTGAAGCGCCTCGTTGGCAATGGCTGGCGCGAGCAGTCGTTTGTAACTGTCTGAGATGGCCATTTCCAGGTGTGGCGTGGTGTCGTTGTTTCTTTTGATGACAATTTGTGCGATCAGGTCGATGGGATCTTCGCCCGAGGTTTCGGGATCTACCGCCACCTTAAGCTTTACAAAACCCTCGTTCTCGGCGCGCAGCATGGCCAGCAATCGGTGTGCGGGCGCTTTGGTTAGCGGTTCTGACCAATCAAAATATTGGCTGAACTTTTGCGCGTCTTCACTGTCTTTTTTGGTCTTGACCACTTGGGTTGAAATGCTGGCCTTGCGGTTGAAAACCCGACGCAATTGCTTGCGTACATAGATGTTTTCGCTCGTCCACTCGGCGATGATGTCGCGCGCGCCTTGCAAGGCTTCGTCTTCGTTTTTGACGTTTGTATTGAGGTAACGGGAGGCGATAAAATCGACATCGTCGTTGTTTTGCGCCATGATGATTTTGGCGAGCGGCTCCAGGCCGTTTTCACGGGCCACATCGGCGCGGGTTTTCTTTTTCTTTTTGTAGGGCAGGTAGAAATCCTCGAGTTCCTGGAGGTCGAAACTTGCGTTGATTTTTTGTTGGAGTTCTGGCGTGAGGGCCTTTTGCTCGTCGATTGCCTTGAGGATGGTTTCCTTGCGTTTGAGGATTTCGTCGTATTGTTTTTGGAGTTTGGCGATTTGCTCCACGACGACCTCATCGAGGTTGCCGGTTTGGTCTTTTCTGTAGCGCGAGATGAATGGGATGGTGCAATCCTCGGCGAGCAGTTGCAAGGTGTTTTGGATATTCTTTGTCGCGGTAGCGACCGTTTTTGAAATGAATTCGATGTTGGTCATGACAATGTTGCTTTTGAAAACGGCGGCCTTACCCCGGATGGCAGCGCAAAGCCTTTTCTATAAAAAAACCTGATTTTTGCCGATGCAAAACAGCGACCGCAGGAAGCTCGTTTTGTGGCGTGCCAAAAATAGTTTTTTTTTGAAAAGCTTGCAGCGTACAGCCGGAAATGGTACTAACGAAAAAATATTTATTGACAGGCGATTTTATCGACGCGATTGGCGTGTCGGCCGCCTTCGAAAGCGGTGGCAAGGAAAGCTTCGACCATTTCTACGGCTTGCGGGATTGAGGTGAAACGCGCGGGAATGCTGATGATGTTCGCATCGTTGTGTTGGCGTGCCAGTGTGGCAATTTCTTTGGTCCAGCAGAGCGCCGATCTCACGCCCTGGTGTTTGTTAACAGTCATATTGATGCCGTTGCCCGAACCGCAGATGACGATACCGAAATCGGCTTTTTTGGATGCTACAGCTGTCGCGACCGGATGCCCAAAATCGGGGTAATCAACGCTGTCTGTGGTGTCTGTGCCGTAGTTGGTAACGTTGTGCCCTTTGGATTGCAGCATGGCCACGATGGCTTTTTTGTAATCGGGACCGGCGTGGTCGTTTCCTATAGAGATGTTCATGTGGATGTATTTTTAGTTGTGGTGTGCTGCAAATTTACAGAAAGTTATCTTCGCGTATCGAGAAAAGCTGTATTTTTGATTGGACTAATAAACAGAACCTTATGAAAAAAATCGCGCTTTTTTTATCGTTTATCTGGATCTTTCTTTTTTGATCTGGTGTTAGCAAGGACTTGTAAAGGCCGCAATTGAAATTCGTTTCGGTTGCGGCTTTTTTTGCTGTAAGCTGTAAATAATGGCGTGGAATTAATGCTTATTGCTTAAGGCTTATAGCTTACCATTACCTGTTGTTAATCATTTTTCGCAATGGCTTGATTTTCAGTTAACTTTAAATTAACACGAATTGTTCATAAGTTGAGATAGAAAATAGGAAGTATTTTTTGGTGGTATGGGTAAAAATTGTAATCCAAAACCCGAAGTTCAAAACCAAATTTAGTTTGGTTATTTTTTGGATAAGTTTTGAGCGTGAAAAAAGCTCTTGTTAACAAAATTATGGGAGGAGAATTATCTACAAAAAGCATAGATTTTAGTTTGTTAACAGTTGTTGATGCTTTTTAAAAATTGACTCAAAATGAATGTTTTATAAAGGTGCTTGGTTGTTGATAAATTGGTATAAATAAGCATAACTACAAAAACAATAGTCTTGGGAGAAAGTTATGGTACTTATCAACACGCTATAATAACCACCATAAATTAATTTGAATTTTAAAATTCTTTTTGTTGTTTTTAATGACTGTTGAAAACTGATGAACAATGAATTGAAAGTTGGCTATTTGTAATCTCCAATTGCTAAACGATTTTAAGATTCGGCCCGCTGAGTTCCTCAAGGATTTGTCTCACGGCTTCAAAGTCGTTTTGATGCACTTTGAGCCGGATGCCGCCAAGCGCGGTAGAATAAAACGGCGCGACCGACAAAGTCGTCTCATTTTCAAAAAAATAAGCGATGTTTTCCTGTTCCAGGCGGTGTTTGAGCACTACTATTTCGTGCGTATAATTAAACGTGGCTATTGTGATAAAATCTTGCATTGTTGAATTGTTTTGAAGCTCCGGCCGTGAGGATAACAGAAGATGGCAATGGTTTCAAAATCTTCTGTTTGAGTTGTTTTTGTTAAAGATAGGAAAGTTATTTTTTATTTAAATATTTGGGCTTGGCCGGATAACTGTGAACTATTTCGTAATTTTCAGCATTATTAGAAAAGATGATATGAACAAGAAACCAAAAAAGTTTGGAAAAAATACTAAAACGTTCTCAGAGAAAATTTTAAAGATACTATCCAAAAATGCCAATGTCGGCTACAACTACAAACAAATTGCCGCCATTTTAGAGCTCAACGATACCAAGAGCCGAAACGAAATTATCAAAGACCTAAAGATTCTCGCCGCACAAAAAGTCATCATCGAATCCGAACCCGGAAAATACCTCGTCAAAGCGATCAGTCAGGATTATTACGAAGGTACCATTGACATGACTTCGCGAAAGACTGCGTATTTTATTTGTGATGAATTCGAGGATGATGTCTTCATACCCACCAACAACCTCAACCATGCCTTAGACAAGGACAAAGTAAAGGTTTATGTTTACAACAGACGCAAAGGCAAACGCCCTGAAGGCGAAGTGATTGAAGTGCTCGAGCGCGCCAAAACCGATTTTGTGGGCGTGATCGACATCCAGAAGAATTTTGCATTTGTGAGTACGGCCAACGCCAAAATGTACACCGATATTTTCATTCCTAAGGATAAAATCGGCGATGCCGAAAACGGAGATGTCGTGATTGCACACATCGAAGACTGGCCTAAGAAAGCCGACAGCCCATTTGGATCGATTATCAAAGTACTCGGGAAACCCGGCGAACACAATACTGAAATCCATGCGATTTTGGCTGAATACGGACTGCCTTACGATTTTCCAATCGAAGTAGAAGTCTTCGCACAGAAACTCGATACGTCTATCCAACAAAGTGAGATTGACAAACGCCGAGACATGCGCGACACACTCACCTTCACCATTGACCCAAAAGACGCAAAGGATTTCGACGATGCTTTGTCGTTTAAAAAACTAGATAACGGCAACTACGAAATCGGGATTCACATTGCCGACGTTTCGTATTATTTAGAAGAAGGAACCGTCCTCGACGACGAAGCCTACCAACGCGCTACATCGGTGTATCTGGTAGATCGCGTGGTACCGATGTTGCCCGAAGTACTCTCGAATTTTGCGTGTTCGCTGCGACCGAATGAAGAAAAATACACCTTCTCGGCGATTTTTGAAATCAATGAAAAAGCACAGGTCATCAACCAATGGTTTGGCCGTACCGTCATTTATTCTGACCAACGATTTGCTTACGAAGAAGCGCAATACATCATAGAAACCAAAGACGATACGATCCCAGCAGAAACTTCGATTACCGGACAAGCCTATCGGGTTCAAAAGGAAATTGTCGATGCCACTTTAAAACTCGACGAATTGGCCAAGAAATTACGCAGCGCGAGGATGGCCAATGGCGCCATTTCATTCGATAAGGTAGAAGTGAAATTCAATCTCAACGACCAAGGCGAGCCTGAGGGCGTGTATTTCAAAATATCCAAAGATGCCAACCATCTCATTGAGGAATTCATGCTATTAGCCAATAAAAAAGTTGCAGAATTCATCGGGAAACAAAAGAAAACCTTTGTGTATAGAATCCACGATGAACCCAATGAAGACAAGCTCATCAACCTGCAAACCATCATTTCAAAGTTTGGTTACAAGATTGATTTCAGGTCCAAGAAAGACATTTCGCAATCGCTCAACCAGCTGCTCAATGACGTCAACGGTAAAAAAGAGCAGAACCTTGTAGACACCTTGACGATTAGAAGCATGAGCAAGGCCAAATATTCTACAGAAAACATAGGACATTACGGTTTGGCGTTTGATTATTATTCGCACTTCACCTCACCCATCCGTCGTTATCCCGATGTGATGGTGCATCGATTGTTGCAGTATTACCTGGATGGCGGCAAATCGGTGAGCGCAGAAGTATATGAGGAAAAATGCGAACATTCCTCAACCATGGAAGGCCTGGCCACCAATGCAGAGCGCGACAGCGTTAAATACATGCAGATCAAGTACATGCAGGACCATAAGGACGAGGAATTTTTGGGTGTGATTTCGGGCGTGACCGAATGGGGAATCTACGTTGAGATCATTTCCAACAAATGCGAAGGCATGTGCAGAATCCGGGAAATCCGAGATGATTACTATACTTTCGATGATAAGCAATACGCACTCGTGGGAGAAATATCCAAGAACATCTTGCAGCTTGGCGATGAAGTTTGGGTCAAGGTCAAGAATGCCGATCTGGTTAAGAAACAACTCGATTTCAATTACATCCGGAAGAACGAAAACTAAAATTATCCCATCATGAAAAACGTTTTAAACACTGTGCTACTGGTGATTCTAACAGCACCTTTGTGTCATGGACAGATCAAGAAGAACGTCGGCGAATTCACCAAAATAAAAACCTTCGACCGCATTACGGTAACGCTTGTTCCCTCTAATGAAGAACGCGTCGAATTCAACGGAAGCCGCAGCACTGATGCCGAGGTAATCAACAAGAACGGTGAACTCAAAATCAGGATGCGGACCGGAAAATTGCTCGACGGTGAATCTATCGATGCCAAAGTATATTTCAGGCAACTCACCGACATCGATGCCAATGAAGGCTCGTTCATCGGTTGCGACAAACCATTCAAACAGGAATTTATCTATGCTTCGGCGCAAGAAGGCGCCGAAGTCAAGATCACCGCCGACACGCAACAAACCCGAATCAGGGCGGCGACCGGTGGGAAAATAAAAGTGTCCGGAACCACAAAAGACCTTGATGTAAAGCTTGGTGCCGGCGGAATCCTTGAAGCCAAGAACCTCAAATCGGTTGCTTCGGCCGTTGATGTCAAGGCTGGTGGCGAGGCGCAGGTGCGCGCTTCAGAATCGGTAGATGCGCATGTGACCGCGGGCGGGAAAATCCTGATTTACGGCAACCCAAAGCGAGTAGAAAGAAAAACCACCCTGGGCGGAAAAATCGAGGAAATTCGCGAATAGCCAAAATATAGGATTGGCGTTTTATATTTTAAATTATATTTGTTAAAACCATTATTCATTCGATGATTGAAGATATTTTTGCGGCCATTCCACTCGGGTTTTTTCTGTCGTTTATGATCGGGCCCGTTTTTTTTGTGTTGCTCGAGACCAGTGTGGTCAAGGGTTTCCGTGCTGCATTGGTTTTTGACTTGGGTGTGGTTTTGGCCGATGTGATTTTCATCCTCATTGCGTACTTCAGTAGTTATCGTTTGATTGAAGCCATCAAGGATGATCCGGCTTTGTTTGTTTTTGGTGGCTTGGTGATGCTTACTTATGGTATCATTTCATTTATCAAGAACAAGAAAGCCAAGAAAAATATTGATCCCGAAGACCCTGAAGAACTTGCCAAAAACAATTACGTATCGCTATTTTTTAAAGGATTCTTTCTCAATTTCATCAACATTGGCGTGCTCGGATTCTGGCTTGCTATCCTCATTACCGTTGGCCCGAAACTGCAGCTTGACGCCACACGAATGTTTACTTTTTTCACCACAGTGATCCTGAGCTATTTTGTCACCGACCTTTTCAAAATTCTTCTGGCCAAGCAATTGCGAAACCAGCTTAATCCGCATAACATCCTTTTAATCAAAAAAGTGATTAGCGTAATCTTAATTATATCGGGCGTCTTCCTGCTTTCGCAAGGATGGTTTCCTAAGGAACGTAAGATTATGGATAAGGCTTTGGATAAGTTGGAGCATAAGGAGTAGTTTTTTTAGGAGCTGTTTCCCGCTTTCCGCTGCAATCTTTTTGCGGCTCCGCTGCGCTGTGCCGCAAAAAGGATATCCGCTTCAATCAGGGCTATCGCTGCCGCGAGGGCCTTCTTTTGTCTGGCAACAAAAGAAGCAAAAATGCCTTAGCGACCAAATTACAATCTTGAAAACTACCTCAGAACGCGGTCTCCGGGCTAAGCCGCTCGCCTTGCAGGCTCGACTCTCACGCCCT
>JAKQJQ010000086.1 GCA_029561105.1 Bacteroidota bacterium | reverse complement strand
AACATCCATACGGCATCGATTATTGACGTGACGTTTTGGGACGATTTGGTCAAATTCACACAGACCAAAGACCCTGATTGGTTTAGGCGTTATGTGGTGATGGAGTTCAACTCATACGACGTGGATTATATTGGCGTGTACGATTTGCAAAATGAGTTCATCAACAACACATCGACGGCCAAAATCAAGACCAAGGATTTTATTCCTAAAGCGGTATTTTCAAAGCTCTACCAATCAAAGTTTATCCGATACTATATGCGGATTCCCGAAGGTGTGGTGGAGGTTTTTGGCGCTACGATCCATCCGTCGGACGATCCTGGCAAGAACAAATCGAAACCGTCGGGCTACTTTTTTATGGCACGCCTGCTCGACGATAGTTACTTTGCGAGGTTGGAGAAAATCAGCAGTTCGCAAGTCAATTTCGTAGATGCCGATAAAGCCGAAGCCACCGATGAAACCATTACCGCACAGGTGCCGCTCAAAGATTGGCAAAATAAGGAAGTGGTGCGTTTGGTTTTCAAGAGGCCGTTCAACCTCAATTTTAAGAACACCAAGGAAATTTTGTCGGTGATAATGCTTGCTTCTGTGTTGAGTATGCTGGTGTATTGGTATTATTCGCGCCGCTGGGTATACAAACCGTTGCAGTTGATTACCAAAATTCTTGAGACCGGAAATGGCAAGACGATTGCGCAACTCAAACAGGCACCAGGCGAGTTTGGTTACATCGGGAATCTTTTTGAAGAAAATGACCACCAGCGCAAGCAGCTTGAGATTGCTAAACGCAAAGCCGAGGAAAGTGACAAGCTCAAGTCTTCGTTTTTGGCGAACCTGTCGCATGAAATCAGGACGCCGATGAACGCGATTATCGGTTTTAGCGATTTGCTTAACAATGCTAACCTGGCCGAAGAAGACAAAGCCGACTACCTAAAAATCATCCGTAACAGTGGCTCGAACCTCGTATCTATTATCGAGGATTTGATTGAGATGTCTAAAATCGACGCCCAACAGATTACGCCCAAATTCAAGGGATTCGACCTGGAGAAAAGCGTGAATGAAATTTTCGAGACCATCAAAGTAACTATTCCTGAAAACAAGGAAATAACATTTTCTATCGAGCCGGCCAAGCAATTGTTGCCGAGCAAAATCCTGTCGGATGAAACCAAATTGCGACAGGTATTGACCAACCTGATTACCAACGCGATCAAATACACTCAGCAAGGGTTTGTAACTTTTGGTTACTCGATTGATGAGCAGCAAGGTTTGGTGGAGTTCAGGGTACAGGATTCGGGTATTGGGATCGACGAGAACAACCTAAGGATTATCTTTGACCGTTTCAGAAGGATTGAGGATGATTTCTCGGTAGAACTCAGCGGACTTGGCTTGGGGCTTGCCATTTCAAAGGCTTATGTGGAGATGCTTGGCGGTACGATTAGTGTTTCGTCTATTGTAGGGAAAGGGTCGGTCTTTTCGTTTACAATCCCGCTCAAGCTTGATGAAACTCCAGAAACAGCAAACCAAACCGACCTCGGGAACAGTTGCGAGTATGATAGCAACCGCACCATTTTGATTGCCGAGGATGACAACATCAATTTCCTGCTGCTCAAGAAAATCCTACAAATTAAAAACTACACAATCTTGCGCGCCGTCAACGGACAAGAAGCGGTAGACTGTTGCAAACTCAACCCTAATATAGACTTGGTATTTATGGATATTAAAATGCCCGTCATGGATGGCTATACCGCGTTTGAACACGTGCGCAGACTGCGGCCGGATTTGCCCGTAATTGCCCAAACGGCTCATTCTTCAAACGAAGATCGCGAACGGGTTTTGCGCGCCGGATTCAACGATTATATTACCAAACCGTTGGATAAGGAGAAGGTTTTTGAGATTATTGACAGGCAATTGATTGTTAGCGGTTAAGGATGGATATTTAATGCGACTGTTGGAGGTTACCGCTATTAGCATTTGCTGTAGTTTTTCTGCTTTGATGATTCATCAGAAATACGTAGATTGCCTTAGGGGAAGGGGCGAATGCGTCCCTAAGAAATTTCCCGATAACCAAGCTGCAGAAATTCTGCATTATTTCATAAATTATTTTTGAATGTTTTGAAAGTTGCGAGCGGTTCTGCGACGCACACCAAAATAAAAAAGCCGATGATTTTTGTCATCGGCTTTGATGTGTCTCGGCATTCATGGTCAGTTGTCTTTTGAAACCGGTTCGCCGTAAAGATCGAATTCGGTCGCATCAACAATTTTAATCATCGCAAAATCGCCGGTTTTGAGGTAGAACCTGGTGGCGTCGATCAACACTTCATTGTCTACGTCAGGGCTGTCAAATTCGGTCCTACCGATGAAATGTGCGCCTTCTTTACGATCGATGATGCATTTAAAAGTCTGCCCGATTTTTTCCTGGTTCAAATCCCAGGATATTTGCGATTGCAGTTCCATGATTTCTTCGGCGCGGGCTTGTTTGACGTCGTCGGGGACATCGTCTTTAAGCAAATACGCGTGCGTGTTTTCTTCGTGCGAGTACGCAAAGCAACCCAAACGGTCGAACTTCATTTCCTGGACGAAATCCTTGAGTTTGTTGAAATCATCTTGTGTTTCGCCGGGATAACCCACAATCAAGGTGGTACGAATCGCCATTCCGGGAACGGCCGCACGGAATTGCTTAAGTAATTTGGTGGTTTTCTCTTGGGTTGTCCCGCGGCGCATCGATTTGAGCACCGAATCGGAGATGTGTTGCAACGGGATGTCGATGTAATTGCAGATTTTCGGTTCGCGTTCCATGATCTCGAGCACGTCCATCGGGAAACCGGTGGGGAAGGCGTAATGCAGTCGAATCCATTCAATCCCTTCTACGGTTACTAGCGCCTCGAGTAATTCACCTAGATTTCGTTTCTTGTACAAATCGAGCCCGTAGTAAGTCAAATCCTGAGCGATTAAAATCAATTCCTTGACGCCGTTTTTAGCCAAACCTTGAGCTTCCTTTACCAATTTTTCAATCGGTTGCGAAACGTGTTTGCCGCGCATGAGCGGAATGGCGCAAAAACTGCACGGACGGTCGCAACCTTCGGCAATCTTGAGGTAAGCGTAATTTTTTGGAGTGGTAGTGAGGCGTTCGCCGAGCAATTCATGTTTGTAATCGGCACCCAAAGCCTTGAGCAAAAGCGGCAATTCGGTCGTACCGAAAAACTGGTCTACGTTTGGGATTTCTTTTTCAAGGTCTGGACGGTATCTTTCAGACAAACAGCCAGTCACAAAAACCTTATCTACCAGGCCGCGTTCTTTTTTGTCGGCGTATTCCAAAATCATGTTCACCGATTCGGCTTTGGCATTGTCGATGAATCCGCAGGTGTTGATCACGATGATGTTGCCTTCACGCTGGGCTGGCGCTTCGTGTTCTACCTCTTTCCCGCTGGCGCGCAATTGGCCCATGAGTACTTCGCTATCGTAGACGTTTTTAGAGCATCCCAGTGTGATGACGTTGATTTTGTTTTTCTTTAAGGACTTGGTTCTCATTGAATTGGATTCCCGATTGTTCGGGGAGCGTGCAAAATTAAGCTATTTTGCAGTTACGGTGCTAACGTTAGTGAAATTTTGTGAAGCCGAATGACTTTGGGTAAGACCAAAAAAAAAAGCCATCCTAATGATGGCCTTTGGAGCAATGCGTTGTGGGCTACAAATCAAAAGTAACGGTCAACGCAATATTATTGTTTTGCGCTTTAATCGTTGGCGCGTCTGTAAATCCTTGTGAAAACATAGACTGTTGGGTGTCTCTTTGCAGGTGGGTGTAGGCCAAGTCTATTTTGGTGTAGCCAAAACTGTATCCGAAACCGCCAGAAATGCCAGTTAAATCACCGATGGTTTTGCCATTTTTGTATGGGCTTTGTTCAAAACGGTAGCCGGCACGAAGACTCCATTTTTTGATTCTCTTTTCGGCTCCCACACGAATCTCCGGGGCGTAATTGAGCAGGTTGTTCATGTCGGTATTCTCAAGGCTAAAGCCGTTGCTACGGAACCTTGTATTGCTGTAATCTTTGATTCCGAAATCAATGCTAATCAGTCCTGACTTGTTGAACACATAAGCAACACTTCCTGTCCATTTACCGGGTGTTTTAAGTTTGTAGGGTTCAAAAATGGTGATGATGTCAGAATTGGAGTAGGCTTCTGTCAATACAGGATCGCCTACAGGAGTGGTAAAAAATCCGCGACTTGCTGCGTTTTGGTTCAATTCATCGCGTAAGGTATACCAGGTTGGTGACTCATAGGCGATACCGGCGCGCAAGGCGTTGGTGATTTTGGCGATGGCTCCGAGTTGGAATGAGAAGCCATTTCCGTAGGTATGCAAATTGTTGTCAAAGACAAAATTGCGGACACCGGTAGTAGAACTGTTATTGTTGTCTTCGTAGAAAGTGGTGGTTTGAACGTAATCGGTGAAATGAGAATTGATATTAAGTCCGATGGACAAAAAATCTTTGTATTGTGCCGAGGCATTAAAAGCAACCTTACCATTATAGCCCGTGGATTCCAGATAATTTTCCTGATAATAGCTGCCCGACGGAACATTGTTGTAGTAGGTATTATTATCAGGACTATTAGTGTCGGGTGAAATCATATAAGTTTGGTAACCGATAAATGCCTGTTGGTCGGCATAGCTGAGTTCTCCAAAATTGTAGGTATCGAGCGTGTTGAGCAGGATACCGCCCTGCCCGATGCGCGGGTTGGGATTGGCATAACTCAAAAAATAGTCGGCAATGGAATGGGTGGTGTTCAATCCCGAAACATAAGATGTGTTGTCAAAATTCCCGTTGTTTTCATAGGCGATTCCGATGGCAAATTTTCTCCAACCGCTTTTTTCAATCGGGTTTTTAAAAACAAGCACAGCGCCCGCCTGGTTGAGGTCAAATGAAGTGTTGTTCTCGCCAGTCAGTGTTCCGTAAAAAGAAGCTTTGTTGCGGGTGTTGAAGCTGCTTAACGTTACACCAATCTGAGTATCAGCAAATATTGCCGAGCCCGCAGGATTGACCTGTATTGCCGATAAATCACCGCCTAATGCACCAAATGCACCGCTCATAGCTTGAAAACGAGCTGTGCCTGTTTGGTTGGTTTGAGCGAATCGCAAAGCGTCATTGATACCTTGAGCTTGTAGTGAAGTAATAGCTGACACCACAATGATAGAAAATAATAGCTTTCTCATAGTTTTTTTTTAAAAAAACACCTATGTCGAGAGGGTTTCCAGAGACATAGGTATTGTGATTATTGTTGGTTTTATCTTCTTCCGCCGCCAGACGATGAACGCCCGCCGCCGCTGTTTCCACCGCCATTGTAGCCACCACCGCTGCCACTTGTTGAAGGCGAATAAGATCGGGTGGGCGTATAGCTGTTGTTGTTTCTTGTAGGAGCAGTTGAATTGTTGCGCGTACCACCATTGTTGTAGTTGTTGTTTCTTGGTGGCGTGGTGTAATTGTTGTTGCGTGTTCCCGAGTCGTTTCTTGTTCCCGGATTGGTCCTAACCGGGTAGGTATTGTAGTTGTTTCGGGTGCCGTTTGGTGTCCTTACGCTATTGTTTCTCGGCGTATAATTGGTACTACGGGTATTGGTGTTTCTACTACCATTGTTGTAGTTCGTGTTCCTGCCACTGTTATAGTGGTAGTTGTTGTAGGGTTGATTTCTGTAATTGTTGTTGCGTCGGCCACCGTAATAAGCGTAGTTGTTGTAGTAAGGGTAGTACCAATTGTTAGGGTAGTAGTTGTATCCCCATCCGCCATAGTAACCACCGTACCATGGGTCAAATCCCCATCCGTAATAGGAAGGACCGTACCAGGAGTTCCATCCCCATCCTAAATTCCATCCCCAATAATTACTGTACCAGAAATTGTTGTAACCCCAGTTGTTGCCGTAAACATTTACTGTTACATTATCGGGATTGCTTCCCCAGGAAGAATAGCCCGAACTGTAGTTTTGGTCGGTATTATTCTCATTATTTTCGACGTAGTTGGAATTGTAGCTCTCTACATCGGTAAAAATCTGGTCGGGTTGTTGGTTGTCATTTTGCAGTGCACCAAAATATTCTTTATAACCATTGCCCGATGAAGCAGTGGTTTGTTCCTGTTTTCCTGAAGCGCCATAAATACCATCATTGTCGTATGAGGTATTTTGATAAGAGCCGCACGAAGCCATGAAAACGGCCAAAAATCCACTTAAACTATAAATGGAAAATTTTGGTAAGATTGAGGATATTGTTTTCATAATCTATAGCGTTTTTTATTGTTGGTCTATACAAAATTAGTTAGTTTTGCCAAACTATTTAGTTAAAAAACGTTAAACAATTTTTGTGCCAAAAAAGCATTATGAGCAAGAACCTCACTACAAGAAATGAAGATTATTCGAAATGGTATAACGAACTGGTTGTCAAGGCAGATTTAGCCGAAAATTCTGGTGTGAGAGGTTGTATGGTCATCAAGCCGTACGGGTATGCAATTTGGGAGAAAATGCAAGCCGAATTAGACCGGATGTTTAAAGAAACAGGACACAGCAATGCTTATTTCCCATTGTTTGTGCCCAAAAGTATGTTTGAGGCTGAGGAAAAGAACGCAGAAGGTTTTGCCAAAGAATGTGCTATCGTTACGCACTATCGACTTAAAAATGATCCGGACAAGCCAGGGAAATTAATGGTTGACCCAAACGCCAAACTCGAAGAGGAACTTATTGTTCGCCCAACGAGTGAGGCCATCATCTGGAGTACTTATAAAAACTGGGTACAATCCTACCGTGATTTACCACTCTTAATCAACCAATGGGCCAATGTGGTGCGTTGGGAAATGCGTACGCGCCTATTTCTGCGTACGGCCGAATTTTTATGGCAGGAAGGACACACTGCTCACGCCACCAAAATGGAAGCGATTGAAGAATCTGAAAAAATGATGAATGTCTATGCCGAATTCGTCGAGAATTTCATGGCGATTCCTGTGATCAAAGGACTCAAGACAGAGACCGAGCGATTTGCCGGCGCAGAGGAAACGTATTGTATTGAAGCATTGATGCAAGACGGGAAAGCCCTCCAAGCGGGGACTTCGCATTTCCTTGGTCAAAATTTTGCCAAGGCCTTCGATGTTAAATTTACCAACCCTGAAGGCAAGCTCGAGCACGTTTGGGGAACTTCATGGGGCGTTTCAACGCGACTCATGGGTGCGCTTGTGATGACGCATTCTGACGATCAAGGTTTGGTGTTGCCTCCAAATTTAGCGCCGATACAAATTGTTATCGTGCCAATTTATAAGACCGATGAGGAATTTGCTGCTGTTTCAAAGGCCGCGCAGGATTTGGTCGTACAATTCAAAAAAATCAGATTGTCGGTTAAATTTGACGATCGTACCACCCAAAAACCAGGCTTTAAATTCGCCGAATGGGAACTCAAAGGTGTTCCGGTTCGCATTGCTGTTGGGCCAAAAGATATTGAAAACGGCACCTTTGAAGTGGCTAGAAGAGATACGCTTACCAAAGAGGTCGTTGTTAAAGATTCGATTGTAAATCATGTCAATGATTTGTTAGAACAAATCCAGAAGGAGATGTTTGAAAAAGCGTTGCAATACAGAAATACGCATGTTACCCAAGTCAATTCATTCGATGAGTTTAAAGAAGTACTAGAGAATACAGGTGGATTCGTGTCAGCGCACTGGGACGGAACCGCTGCTACCGAGGAAAAAATCAAGGATTTGACCAAAGCCACCATTCGCTGTATCCCATTAGATCAACAAAGTGAAGAAGGTGTTTGTGTTTTTTCGGGCGCAAAATCCTCAGGTAGAGTACTGTTTGCAAAGGCATACTAAAAAAAAAATAAAAAATTTTGCGTCAGCTATTGCGCGAATAGAAAATAGTTGTATTTTTGCATCCGCATTACAGCAGTAGGCCCGTTCGTCTATCGGTTAGGACGCCAGGTTTTCATCCTGGTAAGAGGGGTTCGATTCCCCTACGGGCTACAAAAAAGTTCAATTGAGATTGAGAAATTAACCAAAACTAGAAGAATAATGGTCCGTTCGTCTAGGGGTTAGGACGCCAGGTTTTCATCCTGGTAACAGGGGTTCGATTCCCCTACGGACTACAGAAAACAAATTTAAGAAAAGGAATAAAATGGCAAATCACAAGTCAGCATTAAAAAGAATCAGAAGTAACGAGAAAAGAAGGGTTTTAAACCGTTACCAACATAAAACTACCCGTAACGCAATTAAAGCGTTGAGAATGGCTACTGATAAATCTGATGCTTCATCAAAGCTATCTGCTGTGATTTCTATGATTGACAAATTGGCTAAGAAAAACGTGATTCACGATAACAAAGCCGCAAACTTGAAATCTAAGCTAACCAAACACGTTGCTAAATTGTAATTCGTTACAATCCCGATATAAAGAAAAGCTCCGAAATTCGGAGCTTTTTTTATGCCTATACTTTTGGTGTTAGTGAAAAACCTGCTTTAAACTTTCAAGCATTTCCTTGGTAATTGGCTTTGACATAAAATCGTGTACCATAGGGTAGGTCTTAGCCTTGTTGATGTCGGCAGGATCAATAGTAGACGACAACACAATCACCTTACAATCTTTAAACAGTTTCGGATAGTCGTGCTTAGAAAACATGTCCAGAAATTCCCAACCTCCCATCACAGGCATATTTAAATCGAGGAAAATCAATTGTGGATAACGGCTAATTTCATTGCCAAGGTTGTTGAGCTTGAGATCGTCAAAATAATTGAGCGCATCCTCGCCGTTTTGTGCCGTTATAATTTCGTTAGCGAAAGACGCTTTAGAGATTACCATTTTGCAAAGCATCAGGGTGATCGGATCGTCATCGACACATAAAATCAAGTCAAGCATTATCGTATTTGTTTGAATGTTATTGTAAATGTAGTCCCTTTGTCTACTTCGCTTTCTACCTGGATCGATCCGCCCATAGACTCTACCTGTGATTTCACGAGGTACAAACCAAGGCCTTTACTGTCGGGGTAATTGTGGAACCTTTGGTAGAGTCCAAAAATCTTGTCACCGTTGCGCTCCAGGTCAATTCCGATTCCGTTGTCCTTAAACACCAGTACGATTTCATCACCCACTTCCTTAGACGACACAAAAATCCGCAGGGTTCGTTTGGGCGAGCGGTATTTTACCGCATTAGTGAACAGGTTAAGCAAAATACTTTCGAGGTAGGCCTTATTAATATTGAGGATGGTGACCTTTTCGAGTTCAATCTTGAGAATCGGCTTGTGCAGGCTGATTAAAAAACTGAGTTGGTTGAAAACGTTTTCAAACACGTCCTTGATCAGAACCTCCTCTTTCTGTATCGACGGATTGTCCTTAATAATCACCACTTTCACCAAATCATTAATGGTTTCGTTGAGCAGGTGCGTCGAGGTAGAGAAGCCATTGATGATTTCCTTGAGTTCGGCATTCTCAATCGGAATTTCCTCCATCAGATTTAGCAAGCCCGTTAAATTAGATAATGGGGCGCGCAGGTTGTGCGAGGTAATGTAGGAGAATTGCTTCAAGTCCTTGTTGTTCTGGGTAAGCTCGCGGATGAGTTGTTCTTTTTCCTTTTCCTGTTTCTTCTCCTCGGTGATGTCACGCTGGATAGAAATCCAGTGCGAATGATCGCCGTCCTGGTTCGTAATAGGAATCATAGAGAAATTCACCCAATATTCCTCGCCGTCCTTTTTGTGGTTGAGCGTTTCAAACTTGAATTCTTCTTTGCCGCGTAAGGCTTTGCCCAACGACTCCATTTCATGCTTGATCGATTTCTTGCCCATGAAAATCGCTGGCGTTTTCCCAATGACATCGGTGGGTTTGTAACCGGTCATCTCGGTAAAGGCGGGATTCACGAATACAATTTTTGGGATGGTACGGTTTGATTTTTCCGACTCGGTAATAATTACGGCATCTTTGGTTTGTGTGATCACCGTTTCCAGCAGCTTGAGTCGCTGTTCTTCTTCTTTTTGTTTGGTGACGTCCTGTATGGCTCCAATCATTCGGATGGCGTTTCCTTCGTCGTCTTTAACCAGAAAGCCCCTGTCAAATACGTATTTGTAAGTTCCGTCTGCGCACTTGAAACGGTATTCATCTTGCCATTTTTCTGTTTTCTGTTCGATAAAAGAGTACAGTTTCATGGCCATCTTGATACTGTCTTCGGGATGAATTCGATCAAACCACCATTTAGAAGTCTTGCCTACGTCTTCTTTCTTATAGCCAAAAACACCCTGGATTCCTTTGTTCCAGATAAAATCATCTTCTTGTATCTTCCAGTCCCAAATGGTATCACTGGTTGCTTTGGCCACAATGTCGTATCGTTCGTTAGATTCACGGATTTCGTCATTGTTGGTCTTCATCTTTTCAAACATCTTATTGTTGCGGATGTCGTTGCGAGAAAGGATGAATTTGAAAAAAAGCCCCGAACATATAATGAATCCAAGGTCTTTTATAAAACCGTATTGCAGCAATTGCGATTGCGAAGTAAAATGAAAGTTATTTGAAAGCCCATAACTGATGACAGCCAACAGGATAGAAAAAAAGACAAAGAGTAAAGTTATTTTATTGGACTTGTTTTTCATTGTCTCAAATATAGATAATTTATCATTCGCTTCATCGTGGCCCGGTTAAACTCTTGACATATTTTTGAACAAAATCGGGCATAGAAAGTTAACAAACGGTAAACTAACCGTTAATGATTTTTTATGTAAAAATAAAGTGTACCTTTGCACCCTAAAAAATTACGGATGGAATCTATAAGAAACATTGCAATCATCGCGCACGTTGACCACGGAAAGACTACCCTGGTCGACAAAATCATGTACCACTGCCAGCTTTTTCGTGAAAACGAAAACACCGGCGACTTGATCCTTGACAACAACGATCTCGAGCGCGAACGTGGCATAACCATCACGTCAAAGAACGTTTCTGTAGTTTACAAAGGCACCAAAATCAATATCATCGATACACCCGGTCACGCCGATTTTGGCGGTGAAGTAGAGCGTGTGTTGAATATGGCCGATGGGGTTTGTTTGCTCGTCGATGCCTTCGAAGGTCCGATGCCACAAACTCGTTTCGTTTTGCAAAAAGCGATTGACCTCGGCCTCAAACCTTGCGTGGTCATCAATAAAGTCGACAAGGAAAACTGTACACCCGAGGAAGTCCACGAAAAAGTGTTTGATTTGATGTTTGAACTCGGCGCAGAAGAATGGCAGCTTGATTTCCCGACTGTTTATGGTTCGGCAAAAAACAACTGGATGTCGGATGATTTCCGCAACGTTACAGACAGTATCGAGCCGCTTTTGGATATGGTCATTAATAACGTCCCGGCTCCAAAAGTATCAGAAGGTACACCGCAAATGCTCATCACTTCACTCGATTTCTCTTCGTTCACCGGACGAATTGCCATCGGTCGTCTGGAGCGCGGGATCCTCAAAGAAAATATGCCAATCTCACTCGTGAAACGAGATGGTAAAGTCATCAAGTCAAGAATCAAAGAACTCCACACTTTTGAAGGTCTTGGCCGTAAAAAAGTAGAGCAGGTAGTAGCAGGTGATATCTGTGCCATCGTGGGGATCGAAGGTTTTGAAATCGGGGATACTGTTGCCGATTTTGAAAACCCCGAAGCTTTGCAAACCATCGCCATCGACGAACCTACCATGAGCATGTTGTTCACCATCAACGATTCCCCGTTCTTTGGTAAGGAAGGAAAATTCGTGACCTCACGCCACATCAAGGATCGTTTGGCCAAAGAATTAGAGAAAAACCTCGCGCTTCGTGTGGGCGATACCGATTCTGCCGATAAATTCATGGTTTTCGGACGCGGCGTATTGCACTTGTCAGTCCTTATCGAAACCATGCGTCGCGAAGGTTACGAACTTCAAATCGGGCAGCCTCAGGTGATCATCAAGGAAATCGACGGTGTGAAATGCGAACCCATAGAAGAACTTACCATCGATTTACCGGAGAATGTCTCCGGAAAAGCCGTAGAATTCGTTTCAGTTCGTAAAGGCGAAATGCTTTCGATGGAAGGTAAAGGCGAGCGTATGATTGTTAAATTCAATATACCGTCACGTGGAATCATCGGGCTTCGGAACCAATTGTTAACTGCAACTGCAGGTGAAGCCATCATGGCGCACCGTTTCATCGGTTACGAGCCATACAAAGGGGAAATCGCAGGCCGTATCAATGGATCTTTGATTTCGATGGAAAACGGGAAAGCCATTCCATATTCAATCAACAAATTACAGGATCGCGGTAAATTCTTCGTCGATCCTAACGAAGACATTTACGCCGGACAGGTTGTAGGCGAGAACTCACGCGGTGACGATATGACGGTCAACATCACCAAAACCAAACAGTTAACCAACTTCCGTTCTGCGGGCGCCGACGAGAAAAACAAGATTGTACCTGCAATCAAGTTCTCGCTCGAGGAAGCACTCGAATACATTCAGAAAGATGAGTATGTAGAAGTGACGCCAAAATCGTTACGCCTTCGTAAAATCTACCTCGATGAAAACGACAGGAAACGTTTCAAAATGTAATCACCAAATATTGAAAGCCATTCGGAAGAATGGCTTTTCTGTTTTTAATAACCTTTAAATGTAATGCAGTCATTTAACATTTGATGCAGAATATCTGCTTTGAGGATTAAGCGGGAAATCTTAGATTGCCTTCAGGGAAGGGGCAATAACGTCCCTAAAAAATTCTGGAAAAACACTAGTGTAGAAAAACTGGATGGTTTCATAAAATTTTTTTGGCGTTGCCTAAGGCCGGGCTTTTCGAAGTGCGCGGCACCTTGCTGCAATATGCTTCGCCAATTCTCTAAAGCCTCGGTTCTAAAGTGGGCATCCGTTTATTTCCCAAGCAAAAACACCAAAGGGATTTCCAATCGTTTCGCCCAAGCTTTTTCTGAATGGTCTTCTCCTGGAAAGCTTTTCGTAATCCAGTTTTTCGGGGCGTAGCCTTTGGCCATCAAAATAGCGTCGGCTTCCTTTTGGAACGGTTCATACATCGCGTCGAGTGTCTGGTCTCCGTAATCAAAGTACAATTTATGGGTCATCGGCGAGGGCAGGTTTTGCTTCAAGTAATTGAGGAAAGCCTGCGGAATCGGGTTGTCTTTGGTCAGGAAAATTCCCGGCCAATGGGTAGACAGGCAACCTGCACCGCCAAATATATCAGGGTATTCGCAAATCGCATACAGCGAAATCAAGCCGCCCATGCTCGATCCCATGATAAAAGTATTTTCCTTGCCGGTTTTAACCGAGAACGTATGTTCTACAAAAGGTTTGAGTTCTTTTATGATAAATTTGAGGTAGTTGTCTGAGTTGACGGGTATCGCAAATAGTGGTTTTCCGTTTTTTATCCCATTTTGGTACAACGAATCCTGGAATTTTTTAGCGAGTGTTTCAAAAGGTTTTTGCGGGAACAAGTCGCTGTGCCTGAGCGACCCGATCTTTGAAATGGCCACCACGATAAACGGTCTTGTGGTTTTCTCACGGATAAGTCGGGCTGCGGTTTCGTCGACATTCCATTCTTGTTGATTCCAGGTTACGCTGGCATCAAAAAGCATTTGGCCGTCGTGCATGTAAAGTACTGCGTATTTTTCATTTTCCCAATAGCCGTCCGGAAGCCAAACATCTACTGCTCTGGGCTGGATGTACTTGGATGCAAAGTTGTCGTAATGTCGCAGGCTTCCGCTGGAAACCGCCATTTGCTGTGCGCGTATCGGTACCATACAGCAACAACAAAAAAGAAAAGTCAGGATGGTTGCAGGTTTCAAATCGGTCAATTGTGAGTTGGCTTATCGCTTGAGCGAAAAATGTCCTTTGACGGCGCGTTTGTCTTCGAGCGTGATCGTGTACCAATAATCATCTGCCGGAAGCGGGTTACCGTTAAAGGTGCCGTCCCAGCCTTCCTCCAACGGATTGATTTGCCTGACCAATTTGCCAAAGCGATCAAAAATGTAAATGATGGTGTTGGCGTTGTAATTTTCGGTAACGCCTTTGATGTTCCAGGTATCGTTAAAACCATCGCCGTTTGGCGTGAAAAATTTAGGTACGCTCAGCACGTAGATTTCTACTGGGCCAACGGTACCGCATCCGTTTAAGTCTTTCACGTAAACCTGGTGGGTTCCGCCCGAAACATCGGGGAAGAAGCTCGAATCCTGGTAACCCGAATCGTAATCGAGGCTATAGACATAATCGCCTGAACCATCTACAACTACCTGGATGGTGTTGGTATCCGTGAGGTCGTTGATTTTGATATTTCGGATAGTGGCGATTTCAGAAACATATACCTGAACCGTGCGCGTGCGTTGGCATCCGAATGCATTAGACACTTCTACGGTGTACGCGCCGCCGGTAGCTACCGTAATGGTTGGCGACACTTCTGCAGGTAGCAATGCGCCATCCAAAAACCATTGGTAAGTGTAGTCGGTGAGCGGCGTACCAATGGCGACACCCGCATCTATGGTGACCGTCAATTCGGGAAGATTGGTGCAAATCAACCCTTTGTCATGGCCGTCTGTGTTGAGGTCTATTTTAGGTAGCGGATGCACGGTAAACGGCAACGACTGCGTCGCAATACAAGCAGGATTGGTCGGATTTTGAACGGTCACCGTCACATTTTGTGTTGCCGTTACAAACGGGTTGGGCAAGGGGTTAGGCAACGGATTACCGCTCGCGTCGGTATAGGTGATGATCATTCCGGTTTGCCCATTGAGAATGGTGCTCTCAAAAGTCGAGGTGTCAAAGGCAAATAAGCCGTCCTGCAACAGCGGATTGATTTCGTCGTCACAGGTCGTAAGCAAAGCGGATGCGATTGGTAAAGCCTCTGGCAAATCATCCACGACAAATTCAAATTGACCTTGGGTATTGCATGGCCCGTCGGGCGCGAGGGTCAAGGTATTGAAAGCTTTTACAGTAATGGTAGCGGTCGAGTTGACAAAGAATGGATTGGGCAAAGGACTAGGCAGCGCAACACCTGCCGCATCAAAATACTGTAGTGAAACATTGGTTTGGCCATTTAATATCGCCGCATCAATTCCTGAGGTGTCAAATCCGTATTGGCCGTCCTGGTCGTCGTCGCAATGGTGTATGCTGTTGTCTGGATCGACAGGGTTGATTTTGGGCAGTTTTTCTACATTGAGCGAAATGTAAGCGCCCAACCCAAAACAATCATTAGACAACGAACTTTGTACCCGCACCCAAATGAGTTGCTGGTTTGGGAACTCGATATTCCTGTAATGGTGGATGTTTACAGGGTCGGCGGCATTCTGCGAGATTTCGAGTGAATTGCCCGCATCATCGGTAACCGAGATGGCATCCGCTACGTTTTTATAGTATTTGATTGTGAAAAGTGACGTAGCCGGAAGCACCGCCGTAATCGCCGCCGTGGCGCTGCTAAAGTCAAAGTAAGCGATGCCGTCGCGATTGTCGTTGTTGGCATTGTTATTCCCATTGGTGTCCAGGAAGTCGTCGCATTGGTAATAATCCAAATGAAAGGTTGATGGAATTCGCGTTGCACCCACTCGTATAGACAAAAGTGCCACTTTGTAACAGCCATCGGCATTTTGTACCCTCACCCAAACGATGGTGTTGCCGGTATTGTATTGAATCGGGTTGTCGATATATTCTGGGTTCGAAATCGTGGCATTACCCACTTCTGCAGCAGCTTGAGTCGTGTAATAGTTAAAGGTCATCGAGGCGGCATCTGCGCTGATGAATTCTTCTTTTTGACGCAGGTTGACATCAGTGATACCATCGGGAACCGCATCCTCGTCACAATCAATCAGGGTAATGGGCGAACTGATTACAGGCAAATCAAAAACAGTCAACGTAGATTCGTCAGAAATAAGACTGCAACTGTTTCCGGTTTTCTCTAAAATCACTCGGTAGCGCAAGCCGTCCATCGCCGGTGTCACGTTGTTGATTTGCAACACATCAGCGTTCACACCCAAGTAAGTGCCGTTGTTGGTCAAATTGTTCCAGATACTGCCCGTAAACACTTGCCATTGGTAAAAATCCACCGGAGAAGATACCACGGTAGCCGTAATGTTATACGTGTCGCAAACGCCAAGGATTGCTGCCGGCTGGGTGACGATTGCAATCGGAGCATAAATGGTGTAGTTACTGTTGGGCAATGCAGTGTAAGCAGCAGCGCTGGTAATCGCACCGTTTGCATTGGCCGCGATTGGGCTGTTGCCCACTAAACCGTCGTTATCGGGATCGGTAAGACCGACTTCGATAGCATCAAAACAGCCGTCACCGTCGCTGTCGGTTTCCAGATAGTTGTTGGTTCCGTCGGCATCCGAATCGGCCAAAGTATAGGTTAATATTCCAGAATCGGGTGTGGTTTCAAGCGAATCGATAAGGCCGTTAGAGCCAAAGTCTGCCGGACTGCCGTCTATCATACCATTATTATTGGTATCGGCTGCGTTACTTGCCGATTCTACCAAATCGTAAATGCCATCGTTGTCACTGTCCAGGTCGAGGTAATCTGGAACGCCATCAGAGTCGGTGTCTACGGGACTGATACCGGTACCAAAGACATCGTACAATCCATCGGCGTTGGTGTCGCCACTGGTTATCACAAGTGGCGTCGCGCCATGCGATTCAATGGCGTCGGGTATGCCGTCATTGTCGCTGTCCGAATCCAGGTCGTCGGTAATGCCATCGCCATCAGTGTCTTTTGGGACACAGCTTGCCACGAGGTTAAAGCTAGCCCGATTTGTCGAGACATCCGATAAATTGCGGTGCGTGAGCGCAAAGGTGGTGGTCAATGAAGATTGGAACTTAAAGGTGCCGGTTCCCGCGGCCAAAGGCAAGGCGCTATTGAGCCTGAACCGGATTTCAAATGAAGAAAATTGGGTGATTCCGCTTTCGTAAATGCCGTCAAAATTGGTGTCAATCAGCAGTTGGTTGTTGGGATTGAGTACAGTGACCGTCTTAGAAACGTCGCAATTGACGACAAATTCGCCGCCGTCATTCAGCAAATCAGAATTGTTGGCAATGGCCACGTAGGTGAGGGCGACACTCTTGGGTTGGGCAAAATCTTTCCTGAATGAAACGGTATTGTTTTTCCCAAGAGCAGTATGGGTGACAAAGTCGCCGGTAGTTGTTCCTGCAAAAGGGACGGGAACGGGCGGTGCTGCTCCGGCGGTGACCACATTCAGGATTGAAGGATCCGACAAGTCGATGGGTTGATTGCCCAGGGATTCGGTACAATTGGTAATCCCGTCGTTGTCATTGTCGGGATCAATATTGTCGTTGGCCAGGTCGCCGTCAAAATTGGTGGGGCAGGAACTGATAGGGATGTTATCTGATATCAGGGTGGTACCACAGTTGGCTATCGTGGCCTGAAGGTGGTAATAACCGGGAAGCGTCGGTGAATAACTGCTACTAATGGCTCCTGGTATGGCGACATCATTGAAAAACCATTGGAAAACATCAAACGGGCTCAATGTGTTTACAGACAATTCGGTGTTGGGGATGCAATTGGTTTGCGTCACGTCGAGTAGCGAAAAACTGATTTCGGGTTTGAAAGTAAAACCCGAGTAGAACCCGCCAAAGGTGGCAGCGCCGTCGGTTCCGTAGGCTGCCATGTACAATGGGCTGGTAGAAAACGCGCCGATGTTTCCGGTAAGTCCGGTGATGGCGTAAGTCACGTAGTCTGAATTACCGACTACGGACGTTGGTCCGTCTACATTGACACCGGGAAGAAACCCCAAGGCCGCGATTCCATAAGAAACGCCGTTAACCTCAATGTTTACCGTAGAACCGGATTCGGTTACAAGGGTGATGCGCGAGATGGGATAAGACCTGGAGCCAATCTGGTTCACCAGCGGAATATTGTCAATGACGTGAGGGGTTTCACAACTCAAAGGCGGTACGAAAAATAATTCCTGGTTGGCAAAATCGGTACGGCTGTTATCGCCGATGGTCTGATAGGCAAAAATGTTCTTACTCGAATGAACGTACAGATTGCCCTGAGCTGTAAAATCATTACCGTCTAACGCGATGTAATCACCTGCATTGAGGGTGTAATCCGGAGTACCTACATCGGTACTGAGGAAAATTTGGGTGTTGTTTTCGTTGGCCACCAATAACACCCGTTCTACTTGCGCCTGACCGGTGTTTTTGATGAAGATATAGTCTTTCCCCGTGCGCTCAACAGACACGATCTGATCAAAGCCAGTATCCAGGTTAGACGAGGCGTTAGAGCCACAAAACGAACCGCAGTTTAACGCGACAGGCTTGTCGGCAATGACCACAGAACCAATGAGGGCATCGCGATTGGGATCCCACGGGCCATCCACAGCCATTACAAAACTCTCGCCGCTATTGAGCGTAACAAAAGCGGGAAGATTACCAGCACCGACGTTATTGATCAACTGAACGCCCGACTTGATGTCTTCAAATTGCACCAGCGTGTTGTTTTCTGTAGCCAATATAGAAACAAAAGTGTAATGGTTGTCGGTGAAAACTGTGGTGGCGGTATTGAGCAAGGCACCAATCCTGAACTGGGTACCTAGTGCCGCCAGCCCTTTGGATACCAAAGCCCCAGATTGATTGGCATTGCCGGCGATAACCCTTGCCGCCACATAGACCAAATCTTCGGCTTCTATGATGTAGCCTTTGTTGTTTATAATGCTGCTCACCTGACTTGTGGGTACAATGAGTTGCGTATTTACACCGTTTCCGACATTGTAAACGTAGGGCGCACTTTTAGAAACGGTACCATTGATGATGCTGCCTCCCAATTCAATAATCTTAAAATTAACCGGGTTGGTATTGGGGGTAGAAATATATAAATACTGCTGCTGGGCACTCGCAGACGGATTGTTGGAACACGATAAAGGCGGTATGTAATGCGTTTTGCTGAATTGCGCAAAACACGAAAAAGTGAATAAAAGGAAGAATAGTAGGTAGTTCTTTTTCATCGGGTTAAAAATAGTAAAATAATTAAGAATTACTATCTCTTGAGGGCAAAATGTCCGCGTATTATCCTGTTGTTTTCCAGTTGGATAACAAACCAATAATCAGTGGCTGGAAGTTCGCGCGAATTGAGTTTTCCGTCCCATCCGCTTTGCGCCGACCGAATCTCATGGACCAGTTTTCCCAATCGGTCAAAAATCCGGATGCTGGTGTTGGCACCAAACGGCAAGTTGTCAATTTGCCACATATCGTTGTAACCGTCGCCATTCGGGGTAAAATATTTGGGATAATCCAATACCTGTATGGTTCTTGAGTCCTCGCCACATTTGCCGCGTACGGTGACGGTATAATTGCCGGGAGGTACATCGGCAAAATAAGGACTGGTTTGGTAATAAACGCCATCAATAGAAAACTCGTAGTCGTCATTGCCGGTGTAATTTATAAGTACCGAGCTGCCGTTTTCCTTGAAATCTTCAACGTCTACGGTGGTAATCTTCGGCGCTTCGACCAAGGCGACCAGGAATTTTTTTGTAGCCAGGCAAGTATTTGCGTCAGAAACCGTTACCGTATACTCGCCGGCTTGGGTTACTGTAGTTTGATAAGTGGTGTCTCCGTTGCTCCAATTGTAACTGCTGAATAGATCAGAAACACTGAGGTTGACCGACCCGTCTTCGCACAGGACTACGGTCTGGTCATCAAAATCATCAGGCGAATTGTTGTTGACAAACAAATGAACAGGAATCAGGCCGTAACAATCAGGGCCATTAACAATTCTTGCGTAGATATACATTTGGTAAATCGTAGTATTGGTAAAAAACAAAGGCAATGGATTGCGTTGGAGTATAGCATCGTCCTGTGTCAAATAATACTCGACAACGAGTCCCGAGGGCAACCCTTGCAACAATATTGGGTCGATGTCGCGCAGGTTGAATTGGTAATAGCCATCGATGTTTCCGTCGAGGTCGCAACTTTCAAAATCCCTTACACTGGGCACCGTATTGGTAGAAAGTTGCAAAGTCACCACCGCAATGCTCGAGCAGCCATAAGGACTGGTCACACTGGCGTAAACAGCTCCGGCGGCGCTTGGATAGGCTTCGGGATTATTGATGTATTGGCTGCCATCGCGCGCTTGTGCTGCAGCAAGATTTGGGTAATAGGCAACGGGTCCCAGGCTGCTGTCGCCATTACGCACAATGTCATCCGCTTTGGTCAGGTTGAAAAGTGCGCTCCCGTTGCGGTCTTCATCGCATTGCACAATAGTGGTATTGGATAATACCGGCAGCGGTACATACTCTATAGTGACTTCTCCGGTTGCGATGCAGGCAGAGGTTCCGAGTGTAATCTCGACTTTATAGTCGCCGCCCGAAGTCACGTTGTAAGTGGGCAGGATTGCGCCTGCAATAAGATTGTTGTTTTTGTACCATTTGTACGAGTTGGTCCCTGCTTCTGTAGCATCGAGGGTGTAGGTTTCGCCGTCACAGACTGGATTGTTCGTCGCGATGAGCAGGTCGGGACCCAAATCGGTACCCACTTTAAAACTCCCGCCGCCCAGGAATATTGCAGAATCGTACCGCGCGTTGCCTTGGTCGGCAATCACGAGCCTGATGTGGTAAGTCCTGCCCGGAATAACCGCGGCCTTGGCAGTGAGTACGGCGGTTTGACCGTTGAAATTGATCGGTGAACTGTTTCCGTTATAACTGCCAAAGTAGGTTTCGTTCACGGCAGGACAGCCACCCGGAACAGCCGGATGCACCGTAGTGACCAGTACAGGCGTATTGGTATTGGGAATAATTGCAAGATTTTGGTAAGGGTTGGGTGAGCCGGCTTCCTTGAGTAAAAAAGCAAAGCCGTCAGAGTAGGTGCATTGCGCGTTGTCGTGGTATTCTTCGGATGCGAAGATGTAGTCAAAACTGATTTGGCTGGTGAGCGGCGTAAAATCGAATTCAAGCGAGGTTGCGTTAATTGTATTGTTGATGCCGAGCGCCTGTTCAAGGTCTGAATCACCTGCCCAGCCCGAATTGCCTTCGTCTATAAGCGAGGTATTGGGACCTTCGGCCAATTTGGCCCTTGCCGTGCTTAGGATAATACCGTCAGAAAAAGGAAATCCGCTGGCGCCAGCCGTAAAATAACCGTAACTCTGCTGACCACCGCTGTAAGTATCTCCACTCACCCGAATGTCGGCGACATTGGCGCAAGGACTGTTGATGAGTACGTTTTGCACCAATTGCTGGGCCGTGTAGCTATCATCGACGGTCAGGAATTGCCCAAAAGATGAAACAGCAAAACAGCAAAATAATATGGTAAGCAGCGTGTTTTTCATAGCGATTCTAAGCATCGCCAAAGATACCTACAAATCTCGTTTTTTGAGCAATTTATACGACATTAACACGAAAATAATCGTCCAAATGACTACAATGAGAATCGAGTACCAATGCACGCTGTAATCTTTAACATTTTCAACACCGATCTGTGTCCCGATAGACTTTACGACCGAGAGCCTCGAAATGGGTTCTTTGATCAAATTGGCCATCGATTCGAGCGGGAAAAGTGGGATGATGTATTGGTCTGCGATGCTGCTGTTGTGCATGATATTTCCCCTGAGCATGCCGCCGCCGATAAGTTCTATAATCTGCCATACCAGTAAAAAGCCGATAGCGAATGCCGAGCGCTTGATAAGGATGCCCAGAAAGAGACAGAAACTAAAAAAGCCAACGAGCTTGACAAAGTAGGCCATCAGGTATTCGAGATCAGAAAAGACAATCCCCAGCTCGGTATAAGAGGAAAATCCATAGCCCAGAATCAGTGACATCACGAAAATGAAAACCGTAGAAACCAGTGAAAAAAGCACCACCGTGAGAAATTTGGAGGCAATGAATTCTTCTTTGCTCAAACCGTCGATAAGGTTTTGTTTGAGTGTACCGTAGCTGTATTCATTGGCCATCATAGAAACGATTACAATAGCCAGGAAGAACTTGAGTAGTGCCGCTATAAAGGTGTTGAAATGCCAGATGTAAGGAAAATTGAAAATCCCCATTTCGGCAAAATGCAGCGTAAAACTCCCGATCTCAAACTTAATCGAGGCAATCAGCGCGATAAAGGTCAGCAATATAAAATACGATAAAACCAGTATGCGGCTCGATCTGTTTTTCCAGATTTTCTGCAGTTCTATAGCGAGTAGTCTTTTCATTGGTTTACTTTTTGGCGGTGAGTTCAAGGAATTGTTCTTCGAGGCTGTTGCGGCGCTCGGCAAGATGGCTTAGCGCAATGCCGTTCTCAAATGCAAAACGATTGAGCGCTGCGGCTTCGAGTGGCGATTGCAAGTACATCAGCAATTTTCCGTTTTCCTGCACGGTCTTGGCCGACGCGGGATGTTTGTCGAGCACGGCTTGTAACGCGTTCAAATCGTCGGCCTGCAACTCAAAAAAACTTTCGCTCGCAGACATGCCGCCAACCAAACCAGAATACAGGACTTCTCCTTTGCGTAGTACCATCACGTGGGTACAGACTTTTTCTACTTCGTCGAGCAGGTGCGAAGCCAGCAATATTGTGGTTCCTTGCGAGGCAATATTCCTGATGATGTCCCTTATTTGATGGATTCCCTGCGGATCGAGCCCGTTGGTGGGTTCGTCCAGGATCAGGATTTCAGGATCACTGAGCAGCGCCGAGGCAATCGCCAGCCGTTGTTTCATCCCAAGTGAAAAAGTACGGAATTTACTGTCCTGTCGTTCAAGCAAGCCAACCAAACCCAGCTTTTCATCGATTTTGTGGTGTGGGACACATTTGATCTTACAGACGAGTTCCAGGTTTTCGCGCGCCGACATATACGGGTAAAAATTGGGTCGTTCTATAATGGCGCCAACGCGTTTGAGCGCTTCGTGCGTTTGCATTGAGCCGCCAAACCAACTATAATCGCCTGAGGTTTTGTTGACCACGTTCAGGACAATACCCAAAGTAGTCGATTTGCCGCTGCCATTAGGGCCAAGGATACCGTAAACGTTGCCTTTGTGGATGTCGAGCGAGACGTTCTTAACGGCTTGCACACCGCCGTAACGCTTGTTGAGGTTGCGGATAGAGAGAATGGTTTCCAAGTGATTCGTTTTTGATTGATTCCGGTTAAAACGAACAAGATATGGAAATGTTACCGCAAAGCCAATTTTTTTAAATCGCGGGATGTCTTTTTTGGTAGAGGTGCATCAGCGTTTCGTTGATGTCTTTGAGTTCGGGTGTCATGAAGATACGCTCACCTTTGGCGTCGTTGGTTTGTTCGAGCCTGCACACCGGGCATTGGTATTCCTTGAAATGACCGGTAACGTTGCGTGTTTTTACAAACTGGTGACCAAACATTGAGCACCACATTTTTCCCAAAGCATTTTGTTTGTATGTTATTGCCATTTGTGAGCGAATTTGGATGGCGTAAACGTATTTAAATAACTGATAAAGAGCAAAATATATCGACAAAATACATGTTTTTTAAATTTTTGTGGATTAAGACTTACAAATATAGAATAAAAAATCCCCGAAAGTTTTCTTTTCGGGGATCGATTCTTATAGGTGGATGTCGTTAGCTTTTCTGCTCCTTATTGAAGTAAACGAGGTAATAATACATCTGTTTTTCCTCGTCCCAGCCTTTTTCTACGTATTTTTCAGCGCTTTCCGGGTTGATGAAATCCATCTTGATCTGGATGTGCGTATCAAGGTTGATGACATTCTTGATCGATTTGCGCGCGTCAGAAACCGCTGCGTTCGCGATCGGGAAAGTCGTGACGTCTTCTATCGAGTATTTTTCGCCTTTGTCTACTTTATAGTTCTTAAACTCAGGAATCAAATCGGGATTGTCCAAAACTTCATTGAGGAAATTGCTCTCCTCGAACTGGTCATTTTTTGCAAAATAATTTACCGAGCGGTTCATGAACATCACTTCTTCTTTCTTGTCCTCGGCAGGGAAAACCACGTCTTTGGCAAAACCCTGGCAGAATTTGAGGTATTTCTTGGTGATGAAATTCTCGTCCTCAAAAGCATCCACAGAAAGAAAATGTTCGAGCCAATAACGCGCGTCGTAACGGTTGCTGTCGACGGTCAAAATCTTGTAGCCTTCTTCTTTTTTGTGGTTGAAAATCAAACAGCCTTTGTCGAGCTTATTGAGGTTGATGCCTTGTTGCAGGATCATTTCGAGCGTGTTGCCACGTTCCTCAAACTGCATGAAATCGGCTTGCAATTCGCTCTTGAAAATCCCAATGGCGTCTACGACATTGTTGTCGATGTTGAGGTTGGTCAGGTAAGCCACATACACCTCGCCGTTCTTGATGTGCGGGTGGTTAGACTGCTCAAAAAGGTGTTGCGTGATTTGTTTAGACACCGCATGTACGTTGGATGGATTCGTGAAAATCTCGGTCGCATATTTGTACATGTCGTTGTAATCGAGGTCTACCTCATGGGCAAACTGGAAGTAATTTTCTTCTTTTTCGCGAAACGGCTTGAAAAAATATTCCTTTAGAAGCGGCACCACTTCGTCATTAAGCGCGTAAGGCTGGTCTGACAAGAAAGTGCTTTCATTTCGGCTTTTGTTTCCAACGCGGTGGATGGAGAGGGTTTCGATGTGGGTGTTGAAAAGGTTGATCATTTTAAGGTACTGAGGTAAAAGGTTCTAAGGTGCTAAGGCTTTAATTTCGTTGTTTGATTTTATTGGTAAAAGAGATTAACATGCGCTCTAGTTCGCGGCTATCATCATTTAGATTAATATATTCATCTTCGGCCAAATAAGATATGTTTTTGGCAATTTCGAGTTGGGTTTGCAATTCAAATAAGGAACTGACGGAAATATTCAAAAACCTCAAATATTCTTTGTTGCTGTCTCTTCCGTAGCCTTCTGCAATGTTACTGGGAATCGAAACTGAGCATCTCCTCAATTGTGAAGTCAATGCGAAAATTTCATTTTTTGGAAATGCATTTGTGGCATTATAGACGCTGGTAGTCAATGTCATGGCTTTTTGCCAAACTAAAAGGTTTCTAAAATTACTCATGGCTGTATGGCTTTAAAATTTCCCTAATCTACGAAAAACCTTAGCACCTTTTACCTCAGAACCTTAGTACCTTTCTCTAATTCCAATTCTCCTCAAACCCATAATCCTCAAAGTGTCCGCCTTCTTCATCGTTGTCAAACATATCGAGGTCATCCTGGTCGAGGTCGTCTTCAAACTCACCGTAGATTTCGTCGTTCATGTCGGCTTCGAAGTTTTTCTCTGCGGCGCCGTCGGGCATGATGCCGTGCGTGAATAGTAAGCTTGGGTAGGTTTCGCCTGCGGTAATTTCTTCGATTGCAGCCAATTCTACAAGGAAAGTCCACATATTGAGGAAATCGTAGACGTAAATGATTTTGGTGTTTTCTTTGTCGAGGATGTCCGAAAGCACATAATCGCTCATGATTTTTTGCTCTCCGGGAACGTCTCCGGTGTCAAAAAGCGAAATTTCGTCTTCCTGGTTCCATTTGTCGTCGCAGGTATAAAAAGAGGCGATTTCCATGCCGTCAAAGTCAAAAGCGTTGACGATTGCGTTGTGCAGATCTTCTAATGTATCGTCTTCCAGTATCGCGATATCCCTGAAAATATCGTCTTCGGTGTCGAGAATCACCCTAAATTTATAAACCATAACCGTTTTATTTATGAAAGGCACAAAGGTAAAATTTATATTGCTTTACCCGCCAAAAGTAATCAACAAAAAAGCAAATTTATTTGGACAGGAATTTGTTCCTGAACGCTTGGTGGATACGCGTTTTAAGATGCACATGTCTTTTGTGGTTGGGGTAATGCCTTTTCATGGTCAGGTTGTTGAAAACCAAAGCCACGACGAGTAAAATAAGCGCGCCGCTAAAAACCGGAGAAAGCACGTACCAATAGCCAAGGGCTTTAATTTCTGCCGAACCCGTCACGGCAATCAGCGCCGTAGCGCCGCCTGGAGGATGCAGCGTTTTGGTGTATTGCATCAGCACAATGGCGATTGACACAGACAATGGCGCAGCGAGCCACAAAATATCGGGCACGAATTGCTGTACGGTAACACCAACCAGGCCCGAAACCAAGTGCCCGCCAATGAGGTTACGCGGTTGGGCAAGCGGGCTCTGTATGACACCGTAGACCAAAACGCTCGAAGCGCCAAACGATCCAATCAGGTATACCACGTCCGACTGCGGCAATTCCCTGGATTGTAAAAAAGCGATGATGCCAATACCCACAAACGACCCTAGAAATGCCCAGAAGTTTTCCCTGAAATCCACCAAGGTTTCTTTGTAAAGGATGTAACGGGTTTTGCGATAACCGCGTTTGATTTTTTGCGTCGGCATACTAGTTTTTCTGGAAGGTATAAACAGTGTAAGGACAAAGTGCTTTTGCAGTGTATTTGGATATGAGGCAGATCAGCAGGATCGGGAAAAACAGCGTGTAATCATCGACAATCCCGCAAACCAAAAACAAGGCGGTAAAGGGCGCATGGATACTGGCACTGAGCATGGCTGCCATTCCCAGAACCACAAAGTTCACCACAATCACCTGTGCACCCAAATAGGTATTGAGTATCAGGGCCGTGAACAACCCAAGGAAAGCGCCCAGAAACAAACTCGGCGCAAAAATTCCTCCGTCGCCGCCTGCCGCCAAAGTTGCCGAAGTCGCAAGGGGCTTGAGCAGCAAAACGGCTACCAACACAATCAAAAGCTGAAATGAAAACACTTGCGGGGAATGCAGTAGGCTTTTAATCGCATGGTAGCCGTCGCCGTACAACTGCGGTAAGAACAATAAAGTCGTACCCAAAAGCGCTGCGCCAGCCAAGATCCGGTAAAAATCGATTTCAATTCGGGCAAACAACGACTTGAAAAACAATACCGTTCGCGTGAGGTAGACCGAGTGTATCCCTGCCAAAATACCCAACAGGACGAAATACGGAATAGCGTAAAAGTGCCAGGAGTCGATTGACAACGCAAAAAGTGGCGGTTCCTGGGTCATCCAAAGCAGCGTCGAAGCGATGACAATTGCGAGTATGGTCGTGAGGAAGAACACGCGCGTTTTTTTTTTGGCGATGACTTCGAGCGCAAAGAGCAAACCTGCCATCGGACTTGAAAACAAGGCGGTAATCCCGGCGGCAATCCCTGCCGAAAGGAGTTCGGTTTTGTATTGGGTGAAAAAATTGGCTTTTTGTTGTGCAGCCGATCCAATCGCTGCCGAGGCCACCACAGTCGAGACTTCAATGCCAGTTGAACCTCCAAAAATGACCGTCAAAAAACCGTTGATGAAATGGGCCGGAATTTTATACAACGGCAGGTTTTTGCTTTTAGACTGGGTACATTCAAAAATTTCTGCGATGCCTTTGTTGGCTTTCCCTTTGAATAAATACTGCCTCAGGAAATAAATGACCACCAATCCGAAAAGCGGGAACAACACGAAATAAATAGCGTGTTCACTCGCTTGCCTGAAAAAGATTTCCTCGTAATGTTCTGTAATGT
>JAKQJQ010000062.1 GCA_029561105.1 Bacteroidota bacterium | reverse complement strand
TGTATGCCGCAAGTGCATGGCGCTTCGAAAGATGCCATCGATTACGTCAAAAAAGTATTCAAGACCGAAGTCAACTCGGTTACCGATAATCCCAACATCTTTATTGAAAGCGACCAGATTATCTCTGGCGGAAATTTCCATGGGCAACCGCTCGCGCTGGCACTTGATTTCCTCGCGATTGCGTTGGCAGAACTCGGCAGCATTTCTGAGCGAAGGACTTACCAGCTCATTTCTGGTTTGCGCGGACTTCCTGCGTTTTTGGTAGACAATCCTGGGCTTAATTCTGGTTTCATGATCCCGCAATATACAGCTGCCAGTATTGCGAGCCAGAACAAACAGTTGTGTACGCCAGCCAGTATAGACAGTATCGTATCGAGCAATGGGCAGGAAGACCATGTGAGTATGGGTGCCAATGCGGCGACTAAAGTGCTTCGTGTGATGGACAACCTCGAGCGCATCCTGGCCATAGAACTTATGAATGCTTCTCAGGCAATCGCGTACAGGAAATTGCCGTCGAGCGATTTTATAGAAATGTTCCTCAAGTCGTACCGCACCGAAGTGCCTTTGGTAACCGAAGACCGCATTTTGCATTACGATATAGAACAATCGGTGGCTTTCCTGAATAGTTTTGCCATTGAAGAGGAATTGCTCAATTAACGCAGCTGATTGTTACAAATAAAGAGACCCATATCAACGAGATGTGGGTCTTTTTCTATAAGTATCAAAGATTGGCCGACCGCTTTTGCGATATAAGGCGGACGCATCAGCTCATCTTTATGAGGTTTTTTCTGTTCTTCCGGCGCTTGTAGTGCGTTTGCCGCAAAGCTTCTTCGCCGCTAATGATACTGATGTTTCCATCCATTTCCATGATAGCTAGCTTGACATCGGCAATATGCTCGAGTCCATGTTCGTGTACGGCTTCGAGCAACTCCTCATGTGTGATGTTGAGTTTCGACAACACCCTATAATCGGGCTTTCCGCGATGGATAAGGATTTCGGGTTTGTCATCGAGCAAAACGTTGAAAATCTTGAATTTAAATTGCAACACCTTAAGCAGGTAATTGAGCAGGAATAAGATGAGTGCCGCAAGCAATCCGCCTTCGAGCGAAATATTGTCGCCCACCATGGCATTTTGTACAGAATTACTGATGAGCAATATCAGGATGATGTCGGCGGTATTGAGTTGCGAAAGTTCCTTTTTACCGAGTAGGCGCAAGGCGATGATCATAAAAACATAGACTGCAACCGAGCGCAGGATTACTTCAATGTAGGTCGTATGCGATCCCATCGCTTTATATTTTTCGCAGCAACATTGTGGTATGCATGCAAGGGTAAATGTCTTCTATCTTTTGGATGTTCCAGTCTTTCTCGACCATTTTGGCAATTACCTTTGATTTGTAATTGTTACCGAGAGGCAAAAGGTTGAGCAGCACGCCGTATTTGCTTCTACCCAAAACGCCTCGGATTTCCTCGATCTTGAAGTTGCTGTTTATCTTCTGGATCACATTTTTGGTGAAAGGCCATTCCCAATCCTTGTCATCCTGAAACGGACGGTAAATTGAGCGAAGGATTTTTATGGGCACACTGGTTTCTAAAGGATCGTAAGAAATGATGATGCCGCCTGGCTTGAGTTTTTCCTTGAGCCTGGAAACGAGCAAATCGAAATTTTCAAAATGGTGCAAAACGCCGTAAGCGTAGATGATATCGAAATCAGTCTGGTGAAACTCTGGTGAAAGAAAATCAACCGACAACGCGCAGGCATTGGGGCAATGGTGTTTTTCAATGTTCTTTTGCAAATGTGCAATGGCCACATCGCTCAGGTCAATCCCAATATACTCCTTGGCGTGTTGCGCCATGTATAAGGAAAGTGCATTGCCACGCAAACAACCCAAATCGAGTATTTTCTTATCGCTCATGTCACCGAGCCAGATTTTATGCTCGTCGTAAACGCGATCCTTGATGTCGAATTTTTTACGGAAGTCACTCAGCGCGCCATTGCGAAAACTCGACCACAATTTAGAGGCAATATTCTTTTCTGGCTTTTTACCTTCTTCATTGTAGAACTCTTTTTGACGTTTGTTGATCTCGAGGATGTCTTCAGTATTCTTCATCTGGTATTTTTTGAGCGACAAATATAACAATTTGTATAAAGAAAAAGCCTACTGTTTAGTAGGCTTTTCTGCTTTATTGACTTTGATGCTGAGTTCTGTCGCATCGGGTTCGATGTCCATGAAAATTTCATCGCCCGTTCCCGTTTTGGAGGTGATGATTTCCTCAGCAAGCGCATCCTCAACATATTTCTGGATTGCTCTCTTTAGCGGGCGCGCCCCGAATTGCCTGTCGAAACCTTTATCTGCGATGAAAGCTTTTGCGGCATCGGATAGTTTCAAGGTGTAACCCAATTCAGCAACCCGCGCGTACAATTTGGTTAGCTCAATTTCAATAATCAAGTCGATGTGTTCTTTTTCGAGCGCGTTGAAGACGATTACGTCGTCAATACGGTTCAAAAATTCGGGCGCGAAGGTTTTCTTGAGTGCATTTTCAATGACGCTTTTAGAATTTTCATCGGCATTGGCAATTTTGGCCGCAGTCCCGAATCCGACACCTTGTCCAAAATCCTTGAGCTGTCTGGCTCCGACGTTTGAGGTCATAATGATAATCGTGTTCTTGAAATCGATTTTTCGTCCGAGGCTGTCTGTGAGGTATCCATCGTCGAGCACCTGAAGCAGCATGTTGAATACGTCGGGGTGCGCTTTTTCGATCTCGTCGAGCAATACCACACAATAGGGTTTGCGGCGTACTTTCTCGGTCAATTGGCCGCCTTCTTCGTAACCCACGTAACCCGGAGGCGCTCCAACCAATCTAGAAATCGAGAATTTCTCCATGTATTCACTCATGTCAATACGAACGAGCGCGTCTTCTGAATCGAACAATTCCTTAGCCAAAACCTTAGCCAATTGTGTCTTACCGACTCCGGTTTGCCCGAGGAAAATAAACGAACCAATCGGGCGGTTTGGGTCTTTAAGACCAGCACGGTTCCTTTGGATAGAACGCGCAATTTTCAGCACCGCATCTTTTTGTCCAATAACTTTATTTTCAATAAGTTCTGGAAGGTTGGCTAATTTATTGCTTTCTGTTTGTGCAATGCGATTGACAGGAATTCCGGTCATCATAGAAACCACGTCGGCAACATTGTCTTCGGTCACGACGATACGGTTGCTTTTGGACTCTTCTTCCCATTGTTCCTGAGCGATTGCCAAGTCTTTTTCAATGCGTTTCTCGTCATCGCGCAACTTGGCGGCTTCCTCGTATTTCTGTTTTTTGACTACCGTGTTTTTGAGCTCGCGTACGTCTTCGAGTTGGCGCTCCAAATCGAGTATTTGTTTGGGTACTTCGATATTGGTGATGTGTACGCGCGAACCGGCTTCGTCTAACGCATCAATCGCCTTGTCCGGAAGAAAACGCTCAGACATATAGCGATTGGTGAGTTTTACACAAGCTTCGATGGCTTCCTGGGTGAAGGTCACATTGTGATGGTCTTCGTATTTGTTTTTGATGTTGTTTAAGATTGTAATCGTTTCCTCGACTGAAGTAGGCTCAACAATAATTTTCTGGAAACGCCTTTCCAAAGCGCCGTCTTTTTCAATGTATTGACGGTACTCATCTAAAGTAGTAGCTCCAATGCATTGGATTTCTCCACGCGCCAACGCTGGCTTGAACATGTTCGAAGCGTCAAGTGAACCTGTTGCGCCGCCGGCACCTACAATGGTATGGATTTCATCAATAAAAAGGATAATATCGTCGTTCTTTTCAAGCTCGTTCATTACGGCTTTCATTCGCTCTTCGAATTGTCCGCGGTATTTGGTTCCGGCGACAAGGCTGGCCAAATCTAAAGTTACAACCCTTTTGTTGAAAAGAATACGGGACACTTTCTTTTGGATGATTCTGAGCGCCAAACCCTCTGCAATTGCCGATTTACCAACTCCTGGCTCGCCAATGAGTAGCGGGTTGTTTTTCTTGCGTCGGCTTAGGATTTGCGAAACGCGTTCAATTTCTTTTTCTCGGCCTACTACGGGATCGAGTTTGCCTTCTTCGGCCATCTCGGTAAGGTCGCGACCAAAATTGTCAAGTACCGGTGTTTTTGACTTTTTATTCGATTTGTTTGCCGGGTTATTAAAACTGCCTTCTTTTAAAGCGTCATCCTGATTGGAATCGTCGTTAAACGATTCATTTTTAGGAAGGTTTTCTAGGAAATTCTCTTCGTTAGGTGTCATGTTCAAATACTGTTCTTTAGCTACATCATAATCTATTTTGAGTTTATTGAGTAGCTTGGTTGTAGGATCGTTCTCGTTTCTCAATATGCACAACAACAAGTGGGCGGTGCTGATTGACGTGCTCTGGAAAACCTTGGCTTCTAGGAAGGTGGTTTTCAGGGCGCGTTCGGCCTGTCGGGTAAGGTGCAGGTTTTTCTTTTCGTTGCTTACGGCAACATTGGGATTGGCGGGGCTTAAAATTTCTACCTTTCTGCGCAAATGATCCAAATCAACAGATAAGTTGTTTAGTATGGTGATGGCTTTACCATTTCCGTCTCTTAAAATGCCCAGCATAAGATGTTCTGTTCCAATAAAGTCGTGACCCAAACGCAGTGCTTCTTCTTTACTGTAGGTGATTACATCCTTGACTCTTGGGGAAAAATTATCGTCCATGATCTATGAATTGTCTTGTAAATTTAAAGATTTTTGTCGCGAAATGCAAAAACCGTTCCCGACAAAACTCTGTCAGCTAAGTGACAAAAAATATTCAAAATTAAATAGCGCTCAAAAATTAACTTATCAACTGAAATTTGACGCGTTTTTGTTAATAAATCAAACAAAATTGTGTACAATATATATACGAAAAATCGTCGGGAAAGGTTATATTAGCGGGATTTTTTAAACCAGAATAAATTTTTAAAAATAAGTATAATTATGTCTGACGGAGATAAGTTGATCCCTATTAACATTGAAGATGAAATGAAATCAGCCTACATCGATTATTCGATGTCGGTTATCGTATCCAGAGCGCTTCCGGATGTCAGGGATGGCCTCAAACCCGTACACCGCCGGGTACTTTACGGAATGTATGATTTGGGAGTCTTTTCAAACAGGGCGCATAAGAAATCCGCCAGAATTGTCGGGGAAGTTTTAGGAAAATACCATCCACACGGAGATACTTCTGTTTATGATGCGATGGTACGTATGGCACAAGAATGGAGCCTGCGTTATCTGTTGGTAGATGGTCAGGGTAACTTCGGGTCGGTAGATGGCGATAGTCCTGCGGCGATGCGCTACACCGAAGCCAGGATGAAAAAAATGTCTGAAGACATAATGGCAGACATCGACAAAGAAACGGTCGATTTTAAACTTAATTTTGACGACACTTTATACGAGCCAACGGTAATGCCAACACGTGTTCCCACGCTGTTAATCAACGGTTCATCGGGAATTGCAGTAGGTATGGCCACCAATATGGCGCCGCACAACCTGACAGAAGTCGTTGATGGCACTTTGGCCTATATCGACAACAACGATATAGAAATCGACGAACTCATGAATCACATCAAAGCACCCGATTTCCCAACAGGTGGTGTCATTTATGGTTATGAAGGCGTTCGCGAAGCCTTCAAGACTGGGCGTGGCAGGATTGTTATGCGCGCCAAAGTTGGTTTTGAAGAAGTAGAAGGGCGTGAATCCATCATCGTTACCGAAATCCCTTACCAGGTAAACAAGGCCGAGATGATTAAGAAAACTGCCGATTTGGTCAATGACAAAAAAATCGACGGGATTGCCAATATCCGCGATGAATCGGATAGAAATGGTATGCGTATCGTTTACATCCTCAAACGCGATGCGGTGCCTAATGTAGTACTCAACACCTTGTATAAGTACACCCAATTGCAATCGTCGTTCAGCGTGAACAACATTGCGCTGGTGAAGGGTCGTCCGCAGATGCTCAACCTCAAGGATCTGATCCACCATTTTGTAGAGCACCGTCATGATGTGGTGGTGCGTCGCACACAGTTCGATTTGCGCAAAGCCGAAGAACGCGCGCACATCCTAGAAGGCTTGATTATCGCCTCAGACAATATCGATGAAGTCATTGCAATCATCCGTGGTTCTAAGAACACCGATGAAGCGCGTGAAAAATTGATGGAGCGCTTCAAATTGTCTGACATTCAGTCACGTGCCATTGTCGAGATGCGTCTGCGCCAGTTGACTGGTCTTGAACAAGACAAGTTGCGTGCAGAGTATGAAGAGATTATGAAACTCATCGAACATTTGAAAGCCTTATTGGCGAGTAAAGAACTCAGGATGCAGCTCATCAAAGACGAATTGATCGAAATCAGAGACAAGTACGGTGACGAGCGTCGTTCGCAGATTGAGTACTCAGGCGGCGATGTGAGCATCGAAGATTTGATTGCCGACGAAAGTGTGGTAATCACCATTTCGCACGCAGGCTACATCAAGCGCACGCCATTGTCAGAATACAAAACCCAAAACCGAGGTGGTGTAGGGCAGAAGAGCGCCGGAACCCGCGATCAGGATTTCCTCGAGCACATGTACGTGGCCACCAACCACCAATACATGATGTTCTTTACCCAAAAAGGGAAGTGCTTCTGGATGCGTGTCTACGAAATCCCAGAAGGCAGTAAAACCGCCAAAGGCCGAGCCATCCAAAACCTGATCAACATCGAGAATGACGACAAGGTGAAAGCGTTTATTTGTACGCAGGATCTCAAGAACGCCGATTACATCAACGCGCACAACGTCATCATGGTGACCAAAAAAGGGCAGGTGAAGAAAACGTCTCTCGAGCAATATTCACGTCCTAGGGTGAATGGTGTGGCAGCGATTACCATCCGCGAAGACGACGAATTATTAGAAGCCAAATTAACCAACGGATCGAGCCAGATTCTTGTCGCTGTAAAATCGGGGAAACTTGTTCGTTTCGAGGAAAGCAAAACGCGTCCGATGGGAAGAACCGCTTCAGGTGTTCGAGGCATTACCTTACAGAACGACCAAGATGAAGTCATCGGAATGGTATCGGTAAACGATATGAACAGCGAAATTCTCGTCGTGGCCGAAAATGGTTATGGAAAACGTTCAAGCCTCGAAGAATACCGTGTGACCAACCGTGGCGGAAAAGGGGTGAAGACACTAAACATCACAGAGAAAACAGGAAAACTCGTTTCTATCAACAATGTAACCGATGCCGATGACCTGATGATTATCAACAAATCCGGACTTACCATTCGCATGGCCGTTGAGGATTTGCGGGTGATGGGACGCGCCACCCAAGGCGTACGACTCATCAATATCAAAGGCAACGACTCGATTGCAGCAGTGACCAAAGTAATGAAGGAAGAAGCCGCGGATGAGCTTGAAGATGTCGTCGTGAATGAGAACGGCGAAGTGGTTACTACAGCAAGTGCCGCACCTATCGCACGCGATGTAACAGATTCGGACGATACTGAGTTTGACGACAGTGATGAAGACGATGCAGACGGCGACGATACTGATGATGACCAAGACGATGCCGAAGCTACTGATGAAGACGAAAACGAAGAATAAAAACAGAAACACCATAAATATGAAAAGTAAACATGTAATATTGGCCTCATCACTACTGCTTTCTGTAGCTGTGTTTGCCCAAAAAGACCAAATCAAAGCTGCCGAAAAAGCACTCAAAGGCGGCAATGCCATGGAGGCAATCAAACAGTTGGATCAGGCCGAATCACTTATCGGCGCTGCGTCTGAGGCAGAAAAAGCACAGTTCTATTTTGTTAAAGGAAATGCGCTCAAAGACCTGGCCGACAAAAAAATGGAAACTTCCAAAAATCTTGTCGGTGCTGCAAAAGCCTACCAAAGCACCTTAACAACAGAAAAAGCAGCAGGCAAGTCCAAGTATACTGCCGACGCAGAATCTGCCTTGGCGCAAGTGAAAACGAGTTTGTTAACCGCTGCACAGACAGAAATCGAGCGTAAAAATTACAAGTCAGGTGCCGACTTGCTTATGCAATCATACGAATTGGATAAGACCAACCTTGATAATTTGTATGCGGCTTCAGTTTACTATCTCAAAGGCGAAGCTTTCGATGCCGCATTGGCTGGCTTGCAGGATCTCAAAAAGCAAAATTACACCGGCGAAGGCACGAATTATTACGCCAAGAGCGCGGTAACCGAACAAGAAGAGTATTATGGTAATACGCCGCAGGCCAAGAAAGACCGGGATGACAAAGTGCGCCTTAAGTTGGCAAGTGCTCCCAGGGATGAAAAGTTAGCTTCCAAAAGAGGAGAAATCGCCAGATATACCGCCCTCATTCTTGTGCAACAAGGAAAGATAGAGGAGGCCAAGACAGCCATCAACGAAGCCAAAGCCGTAAATCCGGATGATACTGATTTGCTTTCTGCCGAGGCCGACATCTACCTCAAACAAGGAGACATGGAAAGCTACCGCAAAATAACCAAGCAGTTAATAGAGAAGAATCCAAACGATGCCGATTTATTTTTTAACCTTGGCGTAGCGTCTACCAAATCTGATCCTGCCGGTGCCGAAGAGTTCTACAAAAAAGCAATTGCCATCAAACCCAATTACCACGGAGCATACATCAACCTGGCGTTGCTCAAAATAGGTGACGAGAAAAAACTCGTCGATGAAATGAACAAACTCGGCAATACCGAAAAAGACAATAAGCGCTACGAAATACTTAAAAAGCAGCGCGACGGGATGTTCCAGGCCGCCATCCCATATCTCGAAAAAGCGTATGAAATCAAGCCCGACAGCGACGTAGCCGATATGCTACTCAATATGTACGGTGCCCTCGAAATGACCGATAAAAAGAAAGCCCTTAAGGCAAAAATCGGTAAATAATCCAAATTCAAATCCATAAAAAAACCGTCTACTCAGACGGTTTTTTTTATATCACTTTTTTAATAACCCTAAGTTTGTGGGTGTGTTTGTTGGCTTCGGCGTTGTAAATCCCGAGGTGATCGAGCCGGTCAATTCTGACTTTGCCGCTCGCATGGATGATGTAATTGTCTTCCATGATAATCCCCACATGAATGATGCGCCCTTCCTCATTGTCAAAAAACGCGAGGTCACCGGGCTCACTTTCCTCTATAAAACTCAACGCATCGCCTTGCATAGCTTGTTGCGAGGCATCGCGCAGCAAATGATAACCGTTGAGTTTGTACACCATTTGCGTAAAGCCCGAGCAATCAATCCCAAAAGGTGTTTTTCCGCCCCAGAGATACGGTGCATTGAGGTACAAAAAAGCAGTTTGAACCAGGTTTGGCTTGGGCTTTATTCCGCTCACACGCAATCCCTCAAATTCAAAATTCGTCGTATTAATTTCAGGATGGTTCAAAAACGACAGCGAGGCACCCAGCGGAATCGGCATGAGTAAACTGTTGGGCGCCGTGATGTATTCTACCAGATCGGCGTTGAGCACGATGGCATCTTCAGAAAGTTGCCTGTAATCATTTTCGCTGATTTTCTGGTACTGCTTTGAATCGATCCAGCCCTCGTAGCGATCGTATTGCAAACGGATTTTTGCCCATTGCTGCTGCGTTTCCAGCACCTCAAAATGCTCGCCGAACAAGACCTGCGAGACAATCTCGCTTCGGTCGCTGGGCTCGAAACGCAGGGGAATGTTCGCTAAATTGCAGATTCCAAACATTTATGGAAATTATGAATTTTTAAATTTTAAATTCTAAATGATTTGAAGCAGTTCCCGCCTTCCGCTGTATCTTTTGCTTTTTAAAGAAAAAAGCAAAAGGATGCCGCTTCACTCGGGGCTAGGCGGTAGTGTCCCAATCATTTGAAATTTAAAATTGCTGCGCCCGTTCACTAACGCTCGGGTCAACATTAAAATAATTAAACTCTTTCTAAAACAATCGCCGAAGCACCGCCACCGCCATTGCAAATAGCCGCCGCACCAATCTTGGCATTGTTTTGTTCCAGTACATTAATCAATGTCACAATAATACGCGCACCAGAACAACCCAGCGGATGCCCCAAAGAAACAGCGCCACCGTTTACATTGATCTTGTCATTGTCAAGTCCCAATATCTGCGCATTGGCCAAACCAACTACAGAAAAGGCTTCGTTGAATTCAAAGAAGTCCACATCGGCTGTGGTGATTCCCGCTTTGTCTAAGGCTTTAGGCAAAGCTTTGGCCGGAGCGGTGGTGAACCATTTGGGCTCCTGCTCGGCATCGGCATAAGATTTAATGTATGCCAAAGGTTTCAACCCAAGCGACTGCGCTTTTTCCTCGCTCATCAACACCAAAGCGGCCGCACCGTCATTGATGGTAGAAGCGTTCGCGGCAGTTACCGTTCCGTCTTTGGTAAAGGCAGCATTCAACGACGGGATTTTATCCAATTTTACATTGGTGTATTCTTCATCTTTGGTCACCATTACCGGTTCACCGCGTCTTTGGGGTACGGCAACGGGAACAACTTCATTGTCAAACTTGCCCGCTTCCCAGGCTTTGGCCGAACGCTCGTAAGACTGAATCGCAAATGCATCCTGCTGCTCGCGGGTAATGTTGTATTCTGTGGCGCAAAGATCAGCACATACTCCCATGGCGTTATTGTCATAGGCATCTTGTAAGCCGTCTTTCTGCATGCCGTCTATCATTGTGGTCGGGCCGAATTTCACGCCGTTACGCATATGTACATAATGTGGAATCAAACTCATATTCTCCATACCGCCGGCAACGACAATCTCGGCATCGCCAGCCATAATGGCCTGAGCGGCTTGTGTTACGGCTTTCATTCCCGAAGCGCACACTTTATTGACTGTGGTAGCAATCACGGCGTCAGGCAAACCCGCGTGTCTCGACGCTTGTCTGGCGGGTGCCTGGCCAACTCCGGCCTGCACTACATTGCCCATGATGACTTCATCTACCAAATTGGGGTCAAGGTTGATTTTATTTAAAGCGCCTTTGATGGCAGCCGCACCCAAATGCGATGCCGTCACTGTTGATAATGCGCCCATAAAGCTTCCGATTGGCGTCCTCACAGCCGACACGATAACTACTTTTTTGCTCATGATGTTGTTGTTTAATTTGGTGGCGAATTTAGTGAATTTCGTTAAAAATCGGAGTGTGTTTTTGATATTATTATAGAATGGGTTAGGGGATTGTAAATGTAGGATTTGGGCATTGCCTGCGGCCCGGGCTGTACGCTAACCAGAGCGCAGCGAAATGACCGAACCCAAAAAGAAAATTAAAGTGAACTTTGTTTAAGATTGTTTTTATTAGAGGATTCACGACGGATTTGCTGCGCACATCCTCAAAGTTACGCTTTGAAAATCAGAAAACCCAAAAAGAAAATTAAAGTGAACTTTATTCAAGATTGTTTTTATTGGAGGATTCACGAAGGATTTGCTGCGCACATCCTCCAACGCTCCGCGTTGAAAAACAAAAAGCCTAAAAAGAAATCTGAAGTAAACTTCGCTTTCTTTTTAGGCTTTTTGTTTTATTCGTGAGCACAGAAGGATTCGAACCTTCGACCGCCTGCTTAGAAGGCAGGTGCTCTATCCAGCTGAGCTATGCGCCCATTTTGTTTTAAAACTTAATGGTAAAGTTTTGGTTTTTTTGACAGGATTTTTTGCTCCTGGTCTCTATTCCAACTAAATTTCAAAAAAATCCGATTGCTGGTCAATGGAGTTTCTTTTGCAGGATTACTTGCGTGATTCTGAGTTGGGTGTCGATGTCAACAAAATCCTAAAGCCTTGCAGGCTTTTGGTCTTTTTAAATTTAAAATAAATCGCTCGAATGAATTCGGCGCTTTATTTTAAATTTAAAAATCCCCTTTTCACTGCGTGAAAAGATTTTGTTGTCGGGGTGGCAGGATTCGAACCTGCGGCCTCCTGCTCCCAAAGCAGGCGCGATAACCGGGCTACGCTACACCCCGAGGGCTTAAAAAAAAGCGGAGAGTAAGGGATTCGAACCCTTGGTACAGTTTCCCATACGCATGTTTAGCAAACATGTCCTTTCGGCCTCTCAGGCAACTCTCCAAGCTCTAATGAACGTTATTCTTTTAAGCGGTTGCAAATGTAACTTTTCATTCGATATTCTACAACAAAATGATAATTTTTTTTGATGTTTTTTAATTCAGAAATTAAAACCGGCTCATTGTCAATTATATAATAGCGGCTGACGTTTTGAAAAATATTAAATTCTGGGATTGTGGCGACCGTTTTGAAAATAATTCCCATATTGCTTTTAAATTAGCATGGATGAAAAAGCTCCTTTTCCTTTTATTTTCTTTTACAATTTCGCAAGCGCAAACAGTCGATTTTGATACAATCCTAATCGCCGATACGACTTTCGTCAACTTAAAGGACTTCAGTCAGGATTTCGTCTATGACATGAAATACGCAAGCGCAGAGAACTTTCTTAAATCCAAAGTGTACGATTGCGCCGAATGTTACCTGCGCTTCAAAACCGTAAAAGCGCTTTGCGAAGCCAACGAAAAATTCATTAAAAAAGGGTATCGCATCAAGCTCTTTGATTGTTATCGACCACTCGACATCCAGAAAAGAATGTGGGAAATCGTCCCCAACCCGGAATATGTAGCCGATCCAAAAAAAGGCTCGATACACAACCGCGGCTGCGCTGTAGACCTTACTTTGGTCGACTCGACTGGCAAGGAGCTCGATATGGGAACTACTTTTGACCATTTCGGACCCGAAGCCGCCCACGATTACGATAATGTGTCGGATGAAATCAAAGGCAACCGTAAACTATTGCGACGCACCATGACGCGCTCGGGTTTCAGGACTTTTGAAAGCGAGTGGTGGCATTACAACCTCAAGCGTTCAGTGCGCGAAACCATTTCTAATTTTAAGTGGAAATGTGATTAATTCTTGTCCTCGAGACAGTGAAAATAATTGATGAAGTAACTTTCGGGTTCATACAATTCCCCGTTCATTTCACTTTTGATCGCCTTGCGGTAGATAAAATCTTCTGTCTCTGCGCCAAATTTCACGCGGATAAATGAAACGGGGGATTTTTTCAATTCCTGGAAATCCTCTTTACGAAACATGAAATAGCCCGACAGGATGCGGTTGTTCATGCCTTTGTCATCGCGAATCAAATTGCCGCAATCGGATTTATCTATGTGCAGTAAGGTTACGATTTTGCCGTTGTTGAGCTGAATGTAAAGCTTGGAGTTTTTGTCAAGGCACTTTGCTTTGATAAAACCGTCGCTTTTTTCAAGGAACTGCACATTGAGCAATGGCATGCCGTCAGTCACCACAAAAGAGTTGAATACGTAGGTAGATTTCCCGGCAAAGTTTTTCTCAAAAACCATGTACTCTTTGGTGGATTTGTAAGAACCGATCGAATCGGTGACGTTGGCGCTAAATTCGCAAGGGCGCTGAGCAGTTACAAACAAACAGCAAAGTAGGCTAATGCCCGATAGCAGGAATTTCATGTTATTTAATTTTGGTGCAAATTAAAACTATTTTATCCTCATTTGGAACTGTAGTGAAAAAACAATACTGCTCGCCGCCGTCTTTTATTTTCCATTTTTTTCGGATGGTTTCTACGCTGTCGGGAAAATTCCTGGTGGCGACATTGGCTTTTTTGTTCTCGAGCCATTCTCGCATTTCTTTTTTTCTGTATGGAATCGATGCAGTGATTTCAAAAATCCGTCCCGGAAAATCAACTACCGAATCACTGGTGTACAAATGGGAGTTGGCGTGTAGTTTATCCAACCCGTAACGCAGCGCGACGGCATTAAATCCGCCCGACTTCATGATGGTTGCATTGGCTTCAAAAAGGTACTTTGCAGGAAACCCGATGGGTGACACAGCTGCCTGGTCGATCCATTTGAAATTGAAATGTTCGGCATTGTCCTTTAATAGGTTAACCGTTCTTATCTCAATGTCACCCACAAATCCTTTTTCGATTTCCCAAAGCAATTCCTTCACCTCATTTTCTATTGCAACGATGTGTATTATTTTTACCTGGCTGAGTTCTGAAAGCCCCGCAGCGAGGTCTAACACCGGTGCGGTTTTGATCAGGATATTCGACGCGTATTTCAAATAGAAATCCAACAAATCAGGAACCGATGGCAAACAATCGCGCAGCATAAATACCTTGCCTTTGTTTTCATTCCGCCGCGACGGATCAAGGTAAATCCAATCGAATTTTTGGTTGGTTTCTTCAAGTATTTTTGCGCTGTCACTGCATTGGCAATCGATATTGTCGGCCTGCAACACTTCAAAATTGTGCTTTACAATGCCCGAAAGCTCAGCATTGAGCTCGCAATGTACCACGGTTTCAAATCGCTTGGCGAAAAAGAAATCATCTACGCCGAAACCGCCGGTCAAATCAATCAGGTTTTTACCTGAGATTAACGAGGCTTTGTATGCGGCGGTTTTCTCAGAAGAGGTTTGCTCTACCGAAATTTTGGGTGGGTAAATAATATCGGTTGTACCAAACCAAGTAGGCAGCTTGTCCTTTGCCTTGGCCTTGGCCGCAATCTGGTTGAGCAGGGATGACCAGTTGATGTTTTCAAACGGATTCTTGCGCAAGGCCAGCGCGGCGACATCATCGCCTATATGGGCATCAATGAACGCCTGCACTTGGGGATTTAAAATGGCAGTAAACAAACTAGATATTTTTAGTCAGCAATTTCACAACGGCATTATCAGGGAAAAACTCCTTTGCTATGACCTTTAGGATGGTGTAGAGCGGCACGGCCACAATCATACCCATGATGCCAAAAAGAAAACCGGCCATGAGGATCACGAGAAAAATTTCGAGTGGATGTGAGCTCACGCTTTTCGAAAAAATCATCGGCTGTGAGACGTTGTTGTCAATCACCTGGACAATCCAAAAACCGATCATCACATAAATTGTCGTGGGCAAAATTTCACTCTGGAAATCGCTGCCAATATTGCTCAGCATCGTCAAAACAGCCGCGAATACCGATGCAATCAACGGTCCTACGTAAGGTACAATATTAAGCACGGCGCATAAAAACGCAATCACGATGGCGTTATCCACGCCAAAAATCAATAGCACAATCAAGTATAAAACGAATACGATAGAGAGCTGCACCAACAACCCTATAAAATAGCGTGACAGCAAGTTGTTGATTTTGTTAAGAGAATTCAGGATCTGTTCTTCGTGGCTGTCGGGAATCAACTTTTTGGCGCCCACGATAAACAACAACCGATCCTTGAGGAAGAAAAACGTGATGAACAACACCGAGGCCAATCCCATCCCGAAACTACTGATGGTATTGATGATGGCGTTGAAAAAATCGGGTAAAAAGTTAAAGTTGATCTTCGAGGTGAGGTTCGATTCCTTTAAGACCTTTGCCGAGTCAATGTTATGGCTGTCTAAAAACAAGGTAATCTTATCCATCAGTGTCAGGATGTTTCGTTCAATAGCTACAGTGTCTAGCAGCGAAAGGCTTTGGCTTTGGGTTACAATCATTGGGATAAACAGCATAAAAAAACCAATGATGAGGATCACAAAAATCAGCAGTGTAGCGATCGTGGCAAAAATATGCTTGAATTTCAGCTTGCGTTTGAAGAAATCCAGTATCGGGTTGCCGATTAGTGTTAAAATCAAGGCTACCACCAGGTAAATCAAAACGGTCTGAACCTGATACAAAAAATAAAGCCCCAGGAAACACAAGACCAAGACGCCAATCGCGCGCAAGATTCCGTTGGCTATATTCTTTGAGGTTAGGTTCATGTTTAGTTATTGAAAATGTAATTCAGGATGTTGGCGCCCATCCTAAGTGCCTTAAGCCTTACTTCTTGCGGGTCATTGTGTACTTCGGGATCTTCCCAGCCGTCGCCAAGGTCGGTCTCAAAAGTGTACAGCAGCACCAGTCGGTTGGCTACAAATATACCAAAAGCTTGTGGCCGTTTACCTTCATGTTCGTGAATTTTTGGGATGCCCGCCGGGAAACCAAATGGTTTCTGGAAAATAGCGTGGTTGGCCGGTATTTCTACAAGCGCGTTGTTCGGGAATATCTTTTTGACTTCCTTGCGGATGAATTCATCCATGCCATAATTGTCATCGATGTGTAAAAAGCCGCCCGAAGTCAGGTAATTTCTCAGGTTGATGATTTCTGCATCGTTGAAAACCACGTTTCCATGACCCGTCATATGTACAAAAGGATAGCCAAACAAATCGGGGCTTGCAGGTTCTACAAGTCCCGGTTTTGTACGGATTTTGGTATTGATATTCTGGTTGCAGAATTTAATCAGGTTGGGCAGTGAAGTAGGATTGGCGTACCAATCACCGCCGCCGTTGTACTTGAGCAACGCAATTTCCTGCGCCTGCAACAAAAAACCTGTAAATAAAAACAGCAACAAAAGCTTCTTCATTGTCCTATTTTTTGATAATTTTTACGGTTTGCTGTTTGCTTGCCGTATTGATTTTTACAAAATAAATGCCCGCTTGCAACCCAGAAATATCCAGGCTAGTTTCTTTTTTATTAGGCTGGTAGGTCGCGACCATTTGCCCAATTGTGTTGACTATCGCTATCGATTGCAAGCTGTCGGCGAAGGCTATATTCAAGCGGTCGTTGGCCGGATTCGGATAGACTGCAATCGCACGCTTGTCAAATCCCTGGTTCGCCAAAACGAGCTGAACGGTAACAGCCAAGCGGGAAGACTGGACATTCCTGCTTTCGCAATTGTTTATCGTTTGCGACGAGTAATACGTTGCGTTGTTTTGCAAAACCGTGGTCGATGGCAATTGGTTGCCTTGTATTGCCTGGTCGTACCAAGTAATGTTTTGCCCGTTTACCATAAGATCGGCGAGTGTTTGCCCGCTCAAGAAGTTCTGTTGCGCCGCACCTGTTGGCGGTTCAACTGCAGGATTGATCAGGAGTTGGAAAGGCTTCACAAATACACAACCGTAAGTGATTTGTTCGATTCGCACGTAAATAGTCTGGTTGGCCGAAAAAGGATAACTGCTGAGCATGTTCGGCGCGATTGTATTAGACGTACCATTGATGGCATCGATTTCACTAACATAATAACGGATTTCGAAATCACTCGGACTTTGCCCGTTCAGGATCATTGTATCTTGGTTGATATCGGCAAAATACACCGGATTTCCGATGTCGCATACGCTGATATCCGTCGGATTGGCTAAAGAAACCGTGGGTGCGAAGATAGGGTCGGCGTAATCCCTGGTCAAGGTGGTTGAGTTACCGCAAATATCGTAATTGACCATGGCCGTATAAATGTGTTCTTCGGCGGGACAAATCTGCAACGGATTGGTGTTTTCTGACACACCGACTCCATCAATGAACCAGCTTAATTGCGGTTCGATTGGTGCTCCGTTTGGCGTGAATCGCCAGGCTTCATTGGTAGCCGACCAGTTTGCTACGTTGCGTCCAGGCGGAACAGTTGCCATAGTACCATCGTTATTTTGTAAGCCGATGACGCCCGCGCCCGCATTCCAACTAGTGCACGACGTCCTGTTTTGTACAAAAACCTCGATGATGTTCGTGCCTTCGTGCAACACGATCTGCGAAGTCTGCAAACCCACCGAATTACTACATTGAAATTGTGGCAACTGGTTGAAATTTGCTACAAAAACGCGATTGGGCGCTGCGTTTGCTCCGGTATCCAAGGTGTAATAATTGACATTTTGAAGCGTCGGATTGGTTACCGGCGGGCTGGCGATATTGGTGTCCTGATACACGCCATAAATTGCGTTTCGGATAGGGAAACTGGCGTTTGGAATCGGTCCGCTGAAAGCCCAAGGACAAAATTCGAATGCGCCCGTAACAACCGTCCATCCGGTAGTGTTGAACGTGATTACGCCGTTGGTTCCCACCTTCAATTGGTTGTAATTATTACCGTAAAAACAGAAGTTAAAGGGAAGTGTAAATGTGGCCGACCACAAATCGTCACCTGCCGAGCCTGGAATAATGGTTCCGCCCGTAAACGGAAAACTCGGAACGTAAGGCATGCTTTCAACAATATAGCTTGTAGTAGCATTAGTGACTGTATAACTGGCTAATAAATCGGTACAGTTGCCGGGTGAACATACCGGTATGGGGACCTCAATGTTCACATTGAGCAACGGAGTTGCCGCCGGTGCCTGTGCCAATGCGCCACCCGAAACCAGCAGCAGTGACAATTTAAAGTAATTTTTTCTCATGATTTAATTTTAGAGGCGTAATGATACGACTAATTTGCGCTTTAAAAAAGAGGAAAAATGATAATTAACATCTTCTCATTCATTTGTGAAGACTACCGTATGACAAGCTACGATTGCAGCCGTTTCTGTTCGCAAGCGCGTCTCGCCGAGCATCACGGGAACGTAATGGTTTTCTATGGCGAGCGCGATTTCTTTTTCTGAGAAATCCCCTTCAGGGCCAATGAGTATCGTGACATCGGTGTAGGGTTTCAAGGCGGTTTTGAGTGATTGCTTCTGGGTTTCTTCGCAATGCGCAATAAAGAGTTGGCCGTTGCCTTTCAATTTCAGGAAATCTTTGAGTAAAATAGCCGCGTTGAATTTTGGAAGGTAACATTGTTTGGACTGCTTCATCGCCGAAATCAATATTTTTTCCATTCGATCGACGTTGACTTGCTTGCGCTCGGAATGGTCGCAAATGATAGGAGTGATTTGGGAAATGCCTATTTCTGTGGCTTTTTCAAGGAACCATTCGTAGCGGTCGTTCATTTTGGTAGGCGCCACAGCAAGATGCAGCTGTACTTTTGAAGGCGCTTTTTTCTCGCAAGACACTACTTTAACGGTACATTTATTATCGGATGCAAGTGTAATTTGCGTGGTAAACAAATGGCCTTTGCCGTCGGTTACGTGCAAAATGTCGCTGTCTTTTTTACGAAGGACTTTGATGATGTGCCGACTTTCTTCGCGGTCAAAGGCGAAGCTTTCTGTTTGGGGATTGAGGTCTGGGTTGTAAAATAATTGCATGGATTTTTTGGGGAGGCGGTTGTTTATTGCTCTTTTTTAGGGCGGTGTTTGAATACGTAATTTTCCTTTTGCAGTTTCTTATTGACCCTGCGCGAAGGCTTGACGACCATTTCTTTGGCCGTAGTTTCGGTGCCGCCGATGTACTCCAACAAGAAATCCTTGGTGAACATCAGGTTGTCTTCAATCAGGCTGTAGATCGTTTTTTTTCCTTGCACTTTCAGTGAAACGATTTTGGCTTTCTTGAGTTCGAGCAGATGCTTTGAAACGGTCGATTGCGCCAAAGGTAACTCTTCTACGATGGTGCCGCAAGTACATAATTTTCTTTGAAGCAGGATTTTTAATATCTGCAATCGTGCCGGATGGCCCAACGCCTTAAATATTTCGGCGGTCGTGTACACGTCCTGCTGGAAGGCCAATTTTTTTGTAGTTCCCATAATCCCCCAATTATTTATCGCCAAAGTACGATTTAATTCGAACAACGCTTCAAATATCGGTCAACTTTTTTACTAAAAAATTACCGATAACGCATCAACCCTGTTAAATAAAAACCAGATTCGCTGCAATCAACGCTATATAACTATCATGTTTAAAATGCAATTCGGGCTTTTGCCACCACGGCTGATGTCTCAAAATGATCGCTCAGGAATTTGTGGTAACCTACAATTCCAATCATGGCTGCATTGTCTGTAGTGTATTCAAATTTGGGGATAAAGGTTTTCCAACCATATAGCTGTTCGGCGTCTTTCAAGGTTTTTCGGATACCCGAATTGGCCGATACACCGCCGCCGATGGCAACCTGGGTAATCCCCGTTTGCGCCACAGCCAATTCGAGTTTGTCCATTAAAATTTCAATAATCGTATGCTGGATAGACGCACAAATGTCGTTGCGATGCTCTTCGATAAAATTTGCGTTTTCCGCCACATTCTTCTGTACGAAATACAAAATGGCAGTCTTGAGCCCCGAAAAACTGAAATCGAGTCCGGGCACTTTGGGTTTGGTAAAAGCATAAGCAGTAGGGTTGCCCAATTGCGCGTATTTGTCCACGAGCGGTCCGCCGGGATAAGGCAAGCCGAGGATTTTGGCACTTTTATCAAAGGCTTCGCCAACAGCATCATCGGTGGTTTCGCCAATGATTTCGAGGTCGAAAAAACCGTTGACTTTAACGATTTGCGTGTGCCCGCCAGAAATGGTCAGCGCCAGGAATGGAAACGTGGGTTTCCCGAATCCATCCTCATCGATAAAGTGGGCGAGAATGTGCGCGTGCATGTGGTTCACGGCAATCAGCGGAACCTTTAGTGCCAATGACAATGACTTGGCAAATGAACTGCCTACCAGCAAAGAACCCATCAATCCAGGTCCTTGTGTAAAAGCAATGGCCGAAAGTTGTTCCTTGGCGACACCGGCCTTGCTCAGCGCGGCATCAATCACCGGGACGATATGTTGCTGGTGCGCACGCGATGCCAATTCGGGTACCACGCCGCCATATTGCTGATGTACGAGCTGGTTGGCGACAATATTCGAGAGGACTTTATCGTTCTTTAAAACCGCCGCCGCCGTATCATCGCACGAACTTTCAATGGCCAAAAGGTAAACGTCAGGATTGTGCATGAAATGGCATTATTTTTTGGACTATATTTGATTCAAAACCCCGTAAAAATCTGTATTTTTACCGCCAAGCAAAATTATAGATTTTTTATCAGGAATTGCTGCAGCAGTTAATTTAAAAAAATCAGGAATTTAAAACCAGCCCATCTATCAAAAGGTTCAGAAAAATAGTAGTCCGTTTATTGCTTGTGCTTATCCTACTATTGCTGGTTTGTGGCATCGCGCTTTCGTTGCCATCGGTGCAAACCCAGATTGCGCAATATGCTACAGCGCAAATCAATACCGAATACAAAACAGACATCAACATCGAGAAAATCGCTATCACGGTTTTTGGCGGCGTTAAACTCAAAGGTGTACTGGTGCGCGACCACCACAAAGACACGCTAATTTACGCCAAACGGATTACCACTACAGTACTCGATTTTGGGCAGATGGCATCGGGAGACTTGCTTTTTGGCGACATCCGTGCAGACCATTTGCTGTTTAGGATGAATACCTACAAAGGCGAAAAAGACACGAACCTCGACAAGTTCATCGCCGCGTTCGACTCGGGCCAACCGTCATCTGGGAAGAAATTCCTCATGAAGGCCAAAAATGTCTACCTCACCAACAGCCATTTTTTACTGTTCGATGAAAACCGCGAGAACCCAAAGGACGCCGATTTCTCTTACCTTAATGCCACAGCCAGCGATTTCATGATCCATGGTCCGGTGGTCTCGATGGATATCAAAAAGATGTCTTTCATGGATTACCGCGGTTTATTTGTCAAGGAAATGTCGTCACGTTTTACTTATACCAAAAAGAACATCATTTTAAGTAACCTCGAATTGGCGACGCGCAATTCTACTTTTAAAGGCAAGGTGGCACTGAATTACAAGCGTGAGGATTTCCAGGATTTCAACAACAAGGTACAATTTGATATCCAGATTGACAAGTCCCTGCTGGCAACCAATGACATCCGTTATTTCTACAACGAAATGGGAAAAGATCAGGTTTTCGCAATGCGAGCGCACGTAACCGGAGCATTAAATGACATTACCATGACGGGGCTTCGGCTCACCGACAGTAAAAATTCGCAGATTTATGGCAATGTCAACTTTAAGAATTTGTTTGGCAAGGACCACCAGCGTTTCTATATGCTGGGTAAGTTTGACAAGGTTTCGTCTAATTATGACAACCTGGTGCAATTGCTGCCCAATGTGCTGGGCAAGAAATTACCGTCATCGCTAAAAAAAATCGGGCAATTCAATTTGCGCGGTAAGACCGAGATATCGGCAAGGGCAATCGCTGCCGATTTTTATATGGCGACGCAGTTGGGCAACATCCAGTCGAATCTCCAGATCAATGACATCGACAACATTGACAATGCCCAATACAAAGGCAATATCATTCTCGAGGAGTTCAACATTGGCGCGTTCCTGAATCGTAAGGATGTTGGCAAAGTCACACTCAATGTGGATGTTGATGGCAAGGGATTTATCCAGAAGAACCTCAATACGACATTCTCCGGCGACATATACAAAGTGTATTACAACGGTTACAACTATACCAAGATTATAGTCGACGGCAACTTCAAGAACCCGGTTTTCAAGGGCAAGGTGTTTGTCAACGACCCGAATTTGTTTATGGATTTTGACGGACTGGTCAATCTGGGTAAAAAAGACATCGCTTACCAGTTCAATACCAAGATCGATTACGCCAACCTGCGCAAGCTCAACTTTATTAAGAACGATTCGATTTCAATTTTTAAGGGTGACATCAAGATGGACATTTCGGGCAACAGCCTCGATGATCTCAAAGGCAGCATCGATTTTACCGATACCTCGTTCCAGAACAACAAAGACACTTACTTTTTTGACAATTTCTCGCTCAAATCTTCTTTTGATGCAGACCGCGTTCGCACCATTTCAATCAATTCGCCCGATATCATCGACGGCACGGTGGTTGGCAAATTCAAGGTCAATCAATTGCGCAAGATGGTCGAGAATTCGGTAGGAAGTTTGTATGCCAATTATTCGCCCAACAAAATCCAGAAAGGGCAGTACCTCAAGTTCAATTTCAATATCTACAATAAGGTTATTGAGGTATTTTATCCGGGAATTGCGATAGGCACCAACACGGCACTTAAAGGCAGTATCAATTCTAACAATGACGAGTTTAAGTTTAATTTTACTTCGCCCCAGGTTACCGCTTTCGAGAACACTTTTGAAAAAATCAACATCAACATCGACAATAAAAACCCGCTCTACAACACCTTTATAGAACTCGACAGCATCAAGACCAAATATTACAAGGTGAGCGATTTCAGCCTGATCAATGTCACAACCAACGACACCCTATTTTTACGAACGGAGTTTAAAGGCGGCGAAAAAGCGCAGGATGCCTACAACCTGAACCTGTACCACACCATCAACAAGGAGCGGCAAAGTGTGGTGGGCATCCAGAAATCAGAGCTTAAATACCAGGATTTCATGTGGTATCTCAACGAGCAGGACGCACATGACAACAAGATTGTTTTTGACAAAAAACTCAAGAACTTTAGCATCGACAACATTGTGATGTCGCATGAAAACCAAAAAATTGCGCTTGGCGGAACCTTAAAGGAAAACAAGACCAAAGACCTTCGGCTCAGTTTCCAGGACGTCCACCTGGACAACCTTTTGCCAGCGCTAGAAAAGTTCACGATCAAAGGCAACCTCGATGGTGTGGTCAATCTCAAACAGGAAAATGCCATTTACCAGCCTACAGCAGCGGTTAAGATAGATAGCCTGCAGCTCAATTCTGTGGCTCTTGGAACGCTCAACCTGGACATCAAGGGCGATGACAGTTTCAGGAAATTCTACCTTTCCTCTAACATCGAAAACGAAAATGTGGCCTCGTTTACCGCAGATGGCAACCTGGAAGTGGCATCCAACAAAACCAATCTCGACCTCGACCTGGATTTCAATGATTTCAACCTTGGGGTTTTGGGCTCATTGGGTGGCGATGTCATTTCTAATATTCGTGGATTTGCAAGCGGGAAATCCAACATCCGCGGCGATGTAGACAACCTTGAAATCAACGGGCGGCTGTTTGTTAAGAAAGCAGGCTTGGGCATCCCGTATCTAAACACAGATTACCAGATTGATGATGACGCCGTAGTGGACGTAACCGAGCGGAAGTTTCTGATCAGGAACGCCACCATCAGCGATTCTGAATTCCAGACCCAGGGCAAGCTCAACGGAAGCATCGAACACAATAATTTTGGCGACTGGAAACTGGATCTCAATGTAAGCTCTAAAAGACTCCTGGCGCTCAATACCAAGGACAGCGAGGATGCGGCCTATTTTGGGACGGCATTTATCAACGGCTACGCCACCATAAAAGGGCCTACAGACGGTTTGTTTATTAAGGTCGATGCCGAATCAGAAAAAGGCACTGTGGTTAAAATCCCCATCAATGACGCGCAATCGGTAGGAGAGAACGGTTACATACACTTTATCACCAAGAACGAAAAATTCAACATTCAGAAAGGCATAGCCGAACAACAGACGCGCAACTACAATGGGCTCGAACTCGAATTTGATTTTGCCATCACACCCGATGCCGAGGTAGAGGTCATTCTGGATCGCGCAACCGGCCACGGAATGAAAGGCAAAGGTTTTGGGTCGTTGCTCTTTAAGATCAACACGCTGGGTAAGTTTAATATGTGGGGCGATTTCCAGGCATATGAGGGAACCTATAATTTTCGCTATGGCGGACTCATTAACAAGAAGTTCGAGGTCAAAAAAGGGGGCTCGATTACTTGGGAAGGCGACCCGATGCGTGCCATACTAAACCTCGAGGCCATTTATAAAACCACGGCAAATCCGGGTGTCTTACTCGAGAACGCTACGGCCAACAAGAAAGTTCCGGTAGAAGTGGTTATTGGGTTGCGCGGCAACCTGAGCACTCCCGAACCCAATTTCGATATCAATTTCCCGACAGTAAGCTCGGTACTCAAGTCAGAAATCCAGACCAAACTCGATGACAAAGATGTGCGGCAAAAACAAGCGCTGATTTTGCTATCCACCGGCGGTTTCCTCAGCGACGAAGGTTTAAGCCAGAATGCACTAACGAGTAACCTTTACGAAAAGGTAGGCGATTTGTTGGGTAGCGTCTTTAACGATGACGCCGACAAGATCAACATCGGGGTAGACCTCGCACCGGCCGAGCGTACACCCGGAAATGAAACCGGTGGCCGTTTTGGCGTTACGGTAACCACAAAAGTGAGCGAACGCATCAATATTAAAGGGAAACTCGGAGTTCCCGTTGGCGGCATCAATGAGTCGGCAGTGGTGGGCGACGTAGAGGTGCAGTATCGCGTGAATGAAGACGGCACGATGTACCTGCGTGCTTTCAATAAAGAGAATGACATCAACTATATTGGGCAAGGCATCGGTTACACCCAAGGGCTTGGTATTACCTACGAGGTAGACTTTGATACGTTCACAGAACTCGTGAACCGCATCTTCAAAGGCAAGGCCACCATCATCGCGCAGCCTAAAGACGGCGTGCCGCAGGATTCAGATTTGCTGCCCGATTTTATCCGCATCAAGGACGCCGACCAGGACCAAGGAAAAGAGGGCAAAGACGAGCAGGACGAGAAAGATATCCCCAAGGTCAACTCGGACGCGATCCCTACCGACGATTAGTCCCAAATCGAGCAGTAACCCGCAAGTTTCAGGCATTATTTAAAAACTTATCAACGAAAACGTTTGAAAATCATAAAGGTTTAAAAACACTACCCTGAAAGTTACCGATGTTTGCTAAGTTTACATTTTAATTGCAAAATAATGTCAAAAACGATAAAAAAGATTGGTGTGCTCACTTCTGGGGGAGATTCTCCTGGTATGAACGCCGCCATTCGTTCTGTTGTCAGGACTTGCGCCTACCATAACATCGACTGCATCGGTATTTACAGGGGTTACCAAGGAATGATTGAGGGCGATTTTAAGGAAATGGGGCCACGAAGCGTCAATAATATTGTCAATAAAGGCGGCACCATCCTAAAGTCGGCGCGCTCCAAAGAATTTATGACCACCGAGGGCCGCCAACAAGCCCACGAAAAACTCGTGGCGGCAGGCGTAGACGCGCTAGTGGTCATAGGTGGTGACGGTAGTTTTACCGGTGCCGAAATCTTCAACAAGGAATACCACTTTCCCGTCATGGGAATCCCAGGGACGATAGACAATGACATCTTTGGCACCAGCCACACTTTGGGCTATGACACGGCCTTGAATACGGTGGTAGAAGTAATCGATAAAATCCGCGATACAGCGAGTTCGCACAACCGACTGTTTTTTGTAGAAGTCATGGGTCGCGATGCGGGACACATTGCACTAAACGCCGGAATTGGCGCGGGAGCAGAAGAAATCCTGATCCCAGAAGAAGACCTCGGGCTCGACCGTCTGCTTGAATCGCTCAAAAAATCCAAAGCATCCGGGAAATCCTCAAGTATTGTTGTCATTGCAGAAGGCGATAAAATCGGCAAAAACGTCTTTGAACTCAAAGATTACGTAGAAGCCAACATGCCAGAATACGACGTACGCGTTTCGGTCCTCGGTCACATGCAACGCGGCGGCGCGCCCTCTTGTTTTGACCGTGTGCTCGCGAGTCGTTTGGGCGTAAAAGCGGTAGAATCGCTGATCGAAGGAAAAACCAATTATATGGTAGGATTGCTCAGTGATAAAGTTGCTTTGACGCCGCTCGAACAAGCCATTAAAGGAAAAACAGAAATAGACCGCGAATTGCTGCGCGTCTCCGACATCATGACCACATAATAACGAATAATTAGCAGTTAATATTTAACAATGAAAAGGCGTATTTTGAATTGATCGTGAGGCATTTCATTTTCAAATTCACAAATTTTCAAATTTTCAAATTCAAATCATGTCAAAAGTAAAATTAGGAATAAACGGATTCGGAAGAATCGGACGTATCGTTTTCAGGGAAACCTTCAACCGCGATAATGTAGAAGTAGTCGCCATCAACGATTTACTCGATGTAGATCACTTGGCTTACCTATTGAAATACGATTCGGTTCACGGTCGTTTCAACGGAACCGTAGAAGTAAAAGATGGTAAACTATTCGTTAACGGGCGCAACATCCGCGTGACGGCAGAAAAAGATCCATCAACGCTAAAATGGGATGAAGTAGGAGCAGAAGTCGTTGCCGATTGCACCGGAATCTTCACCACACTCGACGCGGCACAAGCCCACATCAAAGGCGGCGCAAAAAAAGTCGTGATCTCTGCACCATCAGCCGACGCACCGATGTTCGTCATGGGTGTGAACCACGACAAAGCGACTGCAGCAGATACGATTGTATCCAACGCGTCGTGCACCACCAACTGTCTGGCGCCACTCGCCAAAGTCATCCACGATAATTTCGGGATCGTTGAAGCCTTGATGACAACCGTCCACGCAAGCACGGCAACGCAAATGGTCGCCGACGGACCGTCTAAAAAAGATTGGCGTGGCGGACGCGCAGCCAGCGTGAACATCATTCCATCGTCAACCGGCGCTGCAAAAGCGGTAGGAAAAGTAATCCCGGAACTCGACGGCAAATTAACAGGAATGTCATTCCGCGTACCCACGATTGATGTTTCTGTGGTCGATATGACCGTAAAGGTAGCCAAGGAAACAACGTATGAGGAGATTATGAAAGTACTCAAAAACGCTTCAGAAACCGATTACAAAGGCATCATCGGTTACACAGAAGACGACGTGGTATCTCAGGATTTCGTGTCCGACAAGCGCACCTCAATCATCGACGCCAAAGCGGGAATCGGGCTCAATTCTACCTTTTTCAAGATTGTTTCCTGGTACGACAACGAGTACGGCTATTCCAGCAAACTCATCGATTTGTCGGTACATATTGCCGGTTTGAAATAAATAGTATATTTACCAAAAATCCCGTTAGTCAGCCATTAGCGGGATTTTATTTATTGATTTATTAGAAGCCAATCCCGCTTTCCGCTATATCTTTTCCCTGCTAAAGAAGCAGGAAAAAGGATGCCGCTACAATCGGGGCTAGGCGCAGCACTTCAACATTCTACATTCGTTGTTCAACATTGAACCTTTAAAAATGTCGAATAACGAATGTTGAACGTTGACCCGAGCGTTAGCGAACTGGCGTAGCAATATCGAACAAAAGTAAAAACCAACCCAAAAAGCCACATTAATGAAATTACTTGTTGACAGCGGTTCTACCAAAGCCGATTGGATTGCCATAGACGATTCAGGGAAAGTCCTTTTTACCACACAATCGCTCGGGCTCAACCCAGAAGTACTCACCAAAGAAGAAGTCATCAGCCGCCTCGACGACAAATTCGACATCGAACACAACAAAGACAAAGCCGATTACCTTTTCTTTTACGGCGCGGGTTGCGGCACCGACCGTATGAAGAAATTCCTTACCGATATTTTCGAGGAATATTTCTCCAAAGCAAAAGTGACGGTACACGAAGACACTTACGCTGCGGTTTATGCCACAACGCCAAAAGGCGAGGAGGCCATCGTTTCCATTCTCGGAACCGGCTCGAACTGCAGTTATTTTGACGGCACGGTCTTGCACCAAAAAGTACAGTCTTTGGGTTATATCGCCATGGATGATTGTTCTGGGAACCGTTTTGGGCGCCATTTGCTGCGCGGTTATTTCTTCAACAAAATGCCCGCAGCACTCGCCAAAGAATTCGAAGAAGAATACAACACAGATGCCGATTTCGTCAAGCACAACCTCTATAAAGAGCCCAACCCGAATGCCTATCTGGCCACTTTCGCCAAGTTCATCATCAGGCACAAGGACAGTGAATTTTGCCGCCAGTTTATTTTTGAGGAAATGGAAGCCTTTGTGGAGAATTACATCAAACAGTTCGACAATTACAAGGATATTCCCGTGCATTTCGTGGGATCGATTGCGTTTTATCTCAAAGACGAATTGCAAGAGGTGCTCACCAAACACGGCATCAAGCTAGGAAACGTCCTCAGACGCCCAATCGACGGGTTGATTGCTTATCATGTACTGAACAAATGATGGAAATCGCTATCATCGCACACGACCGGATGAAAGCCGAAATGGTCCAGTTCTTAAACAAGAACAAAGCCATCCTGCTCAACGAAAACATCAAACTAATCGCCACCGGAACCACCGGCGGACAGGCGCAAAACGCTGGTTTCACTGTGAGGCGGATGCTGTCTGGCCCCATGGGCGGTGACGCACAGATTGCAGCCCGTGTAGCCGAAGGCAAAACCAAAATGGTACTCTTTTTCAAGGATCCCAATTCGAGCCACGCGCACGAAGTGGATATTAATATGTTGATACGGGTTTGTGACGTTCACAATGTGCCGTTGGCGACGAATGAGGCGACGGCGCAATTGCTGCTTCATGCAATTGCAATTTAAAGGGAAAGACCGCCCTGCTGAAAGACCGCTGCGCTGAAAGAAGAAAGATTTTCGAGGTAAAAGAGGTTCTCCTGTTTAGTCCTTTTTTTCCTTCTTCTTTCAGCGCAGCGGTCTTTCTTCTAATGAATCGCGACCATAGAAATCTCCACATTCACATTTTTAGGCAGTACCGATACCTGCACCGTTTCTCGCGCAGGCGCCGTTTTCTCGTCGATGTAACTGCCATAAACTGCATTTACGCGTGCAAAATCTTCCATGTCGGTGAGGAAAATCGTAGTTTTGACCACGTTTTCAAACGTCATCCCGGCCGCTTCTAAAACAGCTTTGAGGTTTTTCATGACCTGATGTGTCTCGTCTTCTAGGGTGTGGTCATTGAGGTGACCGGTTTCTGGGTTGAGCGCTATCTGCCCTGAGGTGTATAAGGTGTTGCCAACCAAAACGGCTTGGCTGTAAGGCCCGATCGGCGCCGGGGCTTTATCGGTGAAGATGATTTTCTTTTCCATGGTAGTGTGTGTTTAGTTGTTGTAATGGTTTGCAAAGTAAAAGCAAGAGCTGCAGTAAAGGTGGTGTAATTAAAAATTGTTATCGAAGTACCCTATCCGGAACAGTGCGCTTCTCCCATTTGATGTCGCTGAGCACACCCGACTTGATCCCTATGAAAAAGTTCCAGTTGGCGTAAGGACCAAACGGCATCCACGTAAAATCCATCCGCCAGCTCAATAAATCGCGTTCAAACCTGAATTGGGTTTGTGTGACGCCTTTCTGCACAAAATCGTATCCGCTGGAAACCCCAACTTTCCATTTGGGCGCGAGGTCTGTATTGAGCGAAACCATCAGTGAATTTCCAGAGATTTTCTTCTCGCGGTTATTGTTGGTGTAGGTGAGCTGGTAGGCAAAGGTCATGTCCCAAGGCAAATCGGCGTTGTAGAATCCCTTGAAATCGTCTTCCTCGTCGCTGTCTTCGTCGAATTGGCTTTGCCTGCGGTCGCTGAAATCTGTGGTGGTCCCGAACAAATCGTCGTCCCGGCCTCCGTTTCTGACACCTTGTTCATTTTTCTTTTTGTCTTTGCCTTTGTCGTAATCCTTGCTCGAGAGCGAATAATTGATGGTCATATTGGCGCTGGTCATCCTAAAAAGGCTGCCGCCATTGTCAATATTGAACTTGTTGTAGCGTTTGCCCGAATTGTCTATGGCATACGGGTCAAGCGTGAGTCCAAAATTGACATTCATTTTGTCCTTAAAAAGTAAGGTTCCGCCGCTGATTCGTAAAGCTTCCCATTTGAGGGAATCGCGAGAGAAAGCATAACCGGTCTGCAAATTCAGGTTTTGGATCAGTGTTACTTTTTTGGGTTCTACCTTGGTAGAGTCGCTGTCCCGTACCTTGGCCTCGAACTTATTAGAAAGCGTAAATCCTACACTGTGGTTATAGCTGTTGCTTGGCGAACCGTAAACGCTTTGCTCGAAACGGGTGTACTCGCGGACCATTTTTCCCGAGGCATCTGCGGCGTAGGTATCGTAGTACTGGTCAAAAGATGGTGCGTAGTTGTAACTCACATTGGGTTGCATCACGTGGCGGATGGCCTGTATTTTTTTGGTGTCACCGAATTTAAAGGTTCCGTAAACGGTGGTTCCGATTGCGGTCGAGAAATTGTAAGTACGAAAAGAATCAAATTTGTTGACCTCGGTAATCGTGTCAGATTTTGTAAGCGGATTGTACGCCTTGCGAATAGTTTTGAGCGTCCAGACTTCTTCGTAATTGACCGTTGGCGTGACGCTGAAATACTTGAATATTTTAAAATTCGTGCTCAGCGGGATGCGGTGCTGAAATCCCACTTTGGCATCCTTGAACATCTCTGATTTGAAGAACAACGAATCGGTGGTCTGGTATTCATTCTTAGCGTTGAGGCTGTATTGCAGGTTGATGTTGCGCAACGCCCCTTTTTTGATGCCATCCTTGGGAACAAACGGGAAAATCCGGTCAATGCTGAACTGCAACGTAGGCAAAGTCATCAAGATCGATTCGGTATTGGTATTTTGCCGGTGCGACATGGCGATAGAGAGATTGGCCTGCGGAACGGTATTGAAAGTTTTAGAATACGAAATTGACGAATTCATCTCATTGACCAATTGGGCGCTCGCATTGACTTGGTTAAGCGATGTCCTGAAAAACTTACTGCTTCCCATATTTACCGAGGCCTGGAAACGCGAACTGGGATTGGCCTTTGCGTCCTGGGTATGCGTCCATTGTATGTTATAAGTGTTTGATTTCACGTAACTCGGGAAACCGCGCTCACTTAGAATTTGATTTTCAAAACGTACCTGGGCCAATCCGGTGTAGCGGTACCTTTTGGCGTAATTGGATTCAAACCGCAAGGCGTAGCTACCATTGGTATAATAGTCGCCCAATAATGCCAGGTCGTAATTATCGCTGAGTGCAAAATAGTAGCCGCCATTCTGCAAAGAATAGCCGCGCTCGCGATTGTCGTTGAAAGTAGGGATGATTACACCCGACTGGCTTTTCTGGGTCATCGGGAAAAAAGCAAAAGGCAAGGCGAGTGGTGTGGGTACGTCGGCGATGACCATGTTTGTGAGTCCGGTCACGACTTTTTTTCCGGGTACATATTTTACTTTACTGGTCCTGAAATAATATTCTGGGTCATCAATGTCTTTAGAAGTTGTAAAGCGCGCACCTTTCATGAAATAGACAGAATCGTTGACGCGTTTGGCCACATCGGCCTTGAAGTAAAATTCGCCTTGGTCTGTACGCGAATTCCAGATGAGTGCCTTTTTGGTTTTGTAATTGAAACGGATCGAGTCGGGTTCTACAACATTGCTGCCTTGCTTGAAATTGGGTATTTGAGTGTAAGCTCCGGCAGAATCCTTGATGCGCCCGGCATAGACTTCATTTTTCTCATAGTTGAAAACGATGATGCCGGCTTTGAGTTCAATATCCTGGTAATAGAGTTCGGCCTTATCGTAAAGCGTGATCAATTTGGTCTTCTGGTCGAGTTTGGTGTATTTTTCGGCCTTATAGCGAATCTTGCTTTCAAGTATGGGCTTTTTTTTTGCTTTTACGGTATCGAGCTTGATGGTATCGGCAATTTGACCGAGATCAGAAATCTCGATTTTAGAACTATCAACAGGCTTATTTATGGGCGCGGAAACCGATTTGTTTTTTAATTCCTGTGAGTGCGTTTTTGCAGTTCCGATTGTTAGGAAAAATGCTGATAAAACGATATGAAATAAGTTTGTCCGCAAAGGTTTAAATACTATTTTTGTAAAAATATGGCTTACTTTTTGACGCGCCAAACTTACAGATAAATTTCCGTCAAAAATAAACATTTATCAAATTTAAAACCATCAGGTTTTCATTAAAATTAACTTATGAATAAACTGCGTAATATCAATATTTTACTTATTTTTTCACTCTTCTTTTTCGTTTTTTCCTCGCATGCGCAATCTGGTTCTAAATTTAAAGTCACTCTTGACGCCGGTCATGGAGGAAAGGATTTTGGCGCAATATATACTGGTCACATAGAAAAAAACATCGCGCTTGCCGTTACCCTTAAAACCGGCAAGATACTAGAAAGTACACCAGGTTTTGTGGTCAATTATACGCGTAAGACCGATGTTTTTATTGATTTGATTGAAAGGGCTAATATAGCCAACCGTGTAGATGCTAATATTTTCGTGTCTATCCACTGTAATGCCAACAAAAATACAGCCGCCGATGGTACCGAGACTTATGTGATGGGTATGACCAAAAATGCCTCGAGTCTCGCTGTTGCAAAAAGTGAAAACCAGGTGGTCACTTTAGAGAAAGACTACAAACAGAAGTATGAAGGCTTCGACCCAAGTAATCCAAGTACCATGATAGGCGTGACGCTGATGCAGGAAGAATACCTCGAGAATAGCATTGCATTGGCCAGCAAAGTAGAAGATGAGTTTGCCAAAATAGGCAAGAAAGTGCGCAGTGGTGGCGTAAAGCAAGCACCTTATATGGTTTTACACAAAGCGTATATGCCTAGAATTTTGATTGAAATGGGCTTTATTTCTAATCCGGTTGAAGGTGCTAAACTCGATTCTGAAGAAGGACAGGAAGAGATCGCGCAAGCCATCGCCGACGCGATCATCAGTTATAAAAAAGAATATTTTGGTAACGGTGGCGTGAATGAAGAGGTCATCAACAAGCCTTCAAAAAAAATGGTAGAACCAGTGATTACGCCTACAAAAGACGAGACCATCACCGAGAAGCCTGTGGAGAAAAAGCCAGGGACTAAGATAGAATTGAAAACCGATTATGCGTCGGGAGCCGTAATTTTCAAAGTACAAATTTCGGCCACAGGTAAAAGGCTCGAAACCATACCGAGTAACTTTAAAGGGCTTTCCAACGTTTCTGTTTCCAACGAAAACGGAACGCTTTACAAATATTTTTACGGGGAAACCTCAGATTATAATACCGCCAAACGCAATCTCGAGGAAGCGCGCTCTAAAGGTTTTCCGACGGCTTACATCGTTGCCTATAAGGATGGTAAAAAGGTTTCCTTACAGGAAGCGCTTAATAATTAAAGCCATTCCACATTTTTATCTTAATTTTGAAAAAAAAGTACTGCTTTGAAAATTACAAGAGAGATTAAAACCGCCATATTAGTTATTTCATCCATCTTATTGTTCATTTGGGGATATAGTTTTTTAAAAGGAAGGGATTTGTTCACCAATTACCGCACTTTTTATGTAGAATATGACAATGTAGAAGGCTTGACAACCTCGGCTCCGGTTACTATCAATGGTTTGGCAGTAGGAAAGGTGACAGACATAGCACTCGAACCTTCGGGGAAACTAATGGTAGAATTACAAGTCAAAAGTGACTTCCCGATTTCGGCCAGCAGTACGGTCGCCATCTACGAGCCGGGTTTGATTGGCGGAAAACAGATCATGATTACCCCAGACCTCAAAAACCCGCAACCGGCCGAATCCGGCAGTAAGTTACAAGGATCCAACATTCCCGGATTAACGGCGCTCGTAGGCGAGAAGCTCGCCCCACTGCAACAAAAACTTGATGCGGTGCTACTCAACGCCGACCGTTTGATTACGGGCGTGAACAATGTCCTCAATAAGGAAAGCCAGGCCAACCTGCAAAAAGCGATTGCCGAACTCAGCGTAACGATGCAGGAATTCCACAAAGCGTCGGGCAGCCTTAATGGCATCCTTGACAACAACAAAGGTAAAATCGATGGCATCATGACCAATTTCAATAAGGTGTCTGGAGATTTTGCCAAAATTTCCGATTCACTACAAAAAGCCGACTTGGGTAAAACAGCCAAGAACCTTCAGTTGACCCTGAATAAGGTAGACGGCATCATGAACGACCTCAATTCTGGCAAAGGTACAATGGGCAAGCTTCTCAAAGACGAGGAACTGTATAAAAACCTCGCCCAGACCTCAAAGGAACTCGAACTGTTATTGCAGGATGTAAGACTCAACCCCACGCGTTATGTTAACGTGTCACTATTCGGAAAGAAAAACAAGCCGTATGTTGCCCCGCCTGCGACGGCCGATGATCCAAACAAAAAATAAAGCTGCAGTATGGGCTATTTAGACAATTTACTATTCGCCATTTTGCTCATCGTAGGAGCAGGCTATTTTACCATCAACGTAAGGAAACTCATCAGAAACATCAAGCTCGGACAAGACGTTGATCGTTCTGATAATCCGGGTGCGCGGTGGTCTAATATGGCCATGATTGCGCTCGGACAGTCTAAAATGGTCAAACGCCCCATTGCGGGAATCCTGCATATTTTTGTGTATGTCGGGTTTGTTGTGATCAACATTGAAGTTTTGGAGATCATCATCGATGGACTTTTCGGGACCCATCGTGTTTTTGCGCCACTCGGTGTTTTGTATGACGTGTTGATTGGTTCGTTTGAAATCCTGGCTTTACTGGTTTTGGTAAGTGTAATTGTATTCCTGATCCGTAGAAATATTATCAAACTCAAAAGATTTATCCACTCCGATCTCAAAGGCTGGCCTAAAGGCGATGCCAATTACATCCTGTTTTTTGAGATTGTACTGATGACGTTTTTCCTGGTGATGAATGCCGCCGATTTTCACCTGCAAAATGTAGCCGGTGGTTTTGGGCATTACCACAAAGCCGGTGCGTTTCCCGTATCGCAGTTTATCGCACCTGTATTTGACGGCATGAACAACATGACCGTGATGATGATAGAACGCGCCATTTGGTGGTTGCATATCATTGGGATTTTGATTTTCCTCAATTACCTTTATTTTTCCAAGCACCTTCATATTTTACTGGCGTTCCCTAATACGTATTACGCCGATTTGCGTCCAAAAGGACAATTCGACAATCTCGCGTCGGTAACCAAGGAAGTCAAACTCATGATGGATCCCAATGCCGACCCGTTTGCGGCGGCTCCGGTGGATGACAGTGCAGTGCCGTCTAAATTCGGCGCGCAGGACGTGCAGGATTTGAACTGGGTACAACTCATGAACGCCTATACCTGTACCGAGTGTGGACGTTGCACTTCGTCCTGTCCCGCCAACATTACCGGTAAGAAACTCTCTCCGCGTAAAATCATGATGGACACCCGCGACCGCCTTGAAGAAGTGGGTCGCAACATCGACGCGAACAAAGGCGTTTTCATCCCAGACAACAAAACCTTACTAAACGATTATATCACACCAGAAGAATTGTGGGCTTGTACATCCTGCAACGCTTGTGTAGAAGAGTGTCCGGTCAATATCAGTCCGCTTTCAATCATCATGGATATGAGGAGGTATCTTGTGATGGAGCAGAGCGCGGCACCGATGTCGTTGAACGCGATGATGACCAACATCGAAAACAATGCAGCACCTTGGCAGTACAGCCAACAGGACCGATTGAACTGGAAAAACGAAAATTAATAACCCTAAAAATCCTCTTATATGTGAGCTTAAGAGTGTTTTTAATCAATTTGAAATCAAAAATTAATTAAAGACCAAACGATTATGAAAGCGGAAGAAATTGAAAAAAACTTACAGCCGGCTACCGAGAACGGGCAACACATCAGCCCGATATTGCCAAAAGGAATCAAGAACTACCTCATCGATATAGACGGTACAGTTTGCGATGACATTCCCAACGAAGAGCCAGAACGAATGCTCACTGCTGCAGTTTATCCCGATGCCTTAAAAACATTGAACAAATGGTATGACGAAGGCCACGTGATCTTCTTCTTTACGTCTAGAACCGAAGCGCACCGCGAATACACAGAAATCTGGCTCAAGCAACACGGATTCAAATACCACGGAATCGTATTCGGCAAACCACGCGGCGGCAATTACCATTGGATAGACAATCATTTGGTGAAAGCCACAAGATACCGTGGTCATTTCACCGATTTGATTGAGAAAGAGGTAACCATCGAAGTTTTCGATGACGGCAAACACGAATAGTAAACTTGCTGCTCGCAGCATGAAATAGAATATTATGTCAGAGAGTTTGATTGTGCCTACAATGGCAGAAATGTTAGCCCAAGGCAAGCAGCCCGAAGTGTTGTTCTGGGTAGGTTGCGCCGGTAGTTTCGACGACAGGGCCAAGAAAATCACCAAAGCATTCGTGCGGATACTCAATCGCGCAGGTGTCGATTTTGCTGTACTCGGAACCGAGGAAAGCTGCAGTGGCGACCCGGCGAAAAGGGCAGGGAATGAGTTCTTGTTCCAGATGCAAGCCATGATGAACATTGAAGTCTTGAATGCCTATGAAGCCAAAAAAATTGTCACGGCTTGCCCACATTGTTTCAATACGCTCAAAAACGAATATCCTGAACTTGGCGGAAAATACGAGGTGGTGCACCATACCGAATATCTCAAATCGCTATTGGATGCCGGAAGGCTCACTATCCAAGGCGGGCAGTTCAAAGGCAAACGCATCACGTTCCACGATCCGTGTTATTTGGGCCGAGCCAACAATATTTACGAAGCGCCAAGGGATTTGATCCAAAAGCTCGATGCCGAACTCGTTGAAATGAAACGCTCGCGTGCCAACGGTCTTTGCTGTGGTGCAGGTGGCGCACAGATGTTCAAGGATGCCGAACCAGGGAACAAGGAAGTCAACGTAGAACGTACAGAAGACGCGCTCGATACCCAGCCGCAAATCATCGCAGCCGGTTGCCCTTTTTGCAATACGATGATGACCGACGGCGTGAAGGTCAAGGAACGTGAATCTGACGTTAAAGTGATGGACATCGCAGAACTCATCGCCAACGCGCAGGATTTGTAATACTGTCGAACGTCAAAAGTCGAACGTCGAAAGGATGTCACTGCCGGCACAATCTCAACTGCTAATTATCAATTGTCAATTATCCATTATCAATTAAAATGTACGTTCCCTTCGAAAATATGCCGCCCGAATCCAGAATCTGGATTTACCAGTCCAACCGCAAATTCACCGACGATGAATTCAATGCAATAGCATCCGACGTGAAAACGTTTATCGATTCATGGGCAGCGCACGGCCGCGACCTCGAAGCCTCGTATTTGCTTAAATACAATCGTTTCATCATTCTTGCCGTAAACCAAGAGTCACAAGCGGCAACGGGCTGTTCTATCGATGCATCGGTGCAATTCATCCAGCAATTGGAGCAAAAATACAGTGTCGATTTACTCGATAAGATGAACGTCACTTATCGCCTCGGCGAACACATCGCACACAAACCGCTCATCGATTTCAAGAAAATGGCCAAGGAAAAAGCAGTTTCTGAGAAGACGATTGTTTTCAATAATCTGGTCAATACCATCGAGGAATTCGAGGAGAGCTGGGAAGTTCCCGCCGCAGAAAGCTGGCACAGCCGTTTCTTTTAAATCTAAAACTCCTTCATGAGACAGTCTTTTTTCAACCTATCACTGGGTAGCGCTTTATTTTTATTGGCAATAGGCTGTGCAACGAAAAAGCCAATGCCGGTTGTTAAAGCGCCCGAAAAATTGCCGGTAGCCGACGCCAAGCCGCTCGTAGACCCGTTGGCGCTAGAATTCGATTCTGATTTGGAGAAAAAATGGGTAGACAGTATTTACAGCACGCTTACTTTTGACGAACGCATCGGGCAGCTTTTTATGGTTTCGGCCTATTCTAACAAAGATTCGCTGCACGCCAAATCTATTGACAAACTGATCCAGGAAAACAAAGTAGGCGGGCTCATTTTTTTTCAGGGCGGTCCGGTTCGTCAGGCCAAGCTTACCAATCGTTTCCAATCCAAATCGAGGATCCCTTTGCTTATCGGGATAGACGCCGAGTGGGGTTTGGGCATGCGCCTGGATTCTACCTACCGCTATCCATGGAATATGACGCTTGGTGCCATCAAAGACAAAAGCCTGATTGAAAAAGTGGGCCGTCAAATGGGCGAACAAAGCAAAAGGATGGGCGTGCATTTTAATTTCGCTCCGGTTTTAGATATCAATACCAACCCAAAGAACCCGATTATCGGTTTCCGCTCTTTTGGTGAGACCAAGGAAAATGTGGCCGAAAGCGCGCTCGCACTTATGAAGGGCTACCAAAGTTACGGCTTGCTTTCTACCGGGAAACACTTTCCGGGGCACGGAGATACAGAAATAGACTCACATGCGGCCTTGCCCACAATTACTTTTAGTAAAGAGCGACTCAACGATGTAGAGTTTTATCCGTATAAGAAATTATTCGAGGCTGGATTGTCTTCGGTCATGGTCGCGCATTTGAATGTGCCGAGCCTGGAACCACGGGAGAATATCCCATCCTCGGTTTCATCCAACATCATCACCGGCGTACTCAAACAGGAATTGGGATTCAAGGGATTGATTTTCACCGATGCGCTCAATATGAAAGCGGCAGCCAATTTCAGGAAGCCTGGCGAGATTGACCTGGAGGCTTTTTTAGCAGGGAACGACATTTTGTTGTGCCCGGAGAATGTTCCGGTGGCACAGGAGAAAATTTGTCAGGCCATTCAGGATACTTTGATTACCGACGCGCGCATGGCTTATTCGGTAAAGAAAATCCTAAAGTACAAATATCGGGCAGGATTGACCAGCTTCAAGCCGATTGCAATTCCGAATTTGTACAATGACATCAATCCCACAAAAAACGACGCGCTGCAGTATGAATTGTACGAGAACGCCATTACGGTACTCAAAAACACTAACGATATTCTCCCGATTAAAAATCTGGAAGACAAAAAGATAGCCTATATTAAATTAGGTGATGATGTCAACACGCGATTTGTCGCCACACTTAAAAAATATGCCGAGGTCACCGAAGTGGTCGAGCCCGATATTTATTGCATCAACGAAAAACTCGCCGATTACAATCTCGTGATTGTAGGTTTTCACAAATCAGACAAAGCCTGGAAAAAATACGATTTTACCGCCGACGAATTGGCCTACCTGCAGGAAATTGCCAAAAGCAATACGGTTATTCTGGATGTCTTGACCAAACCTTATTCGTTGCTGCCCATTACTGACTTCACTGATATTGAAGGCGTGGTCATGTCGTACCAAAACAGCGATATTGCCCAAGAGGTTTCGGCCGAACTCATTTTTGGAGCAATCGGATCCAAAGGGATATTGCCCGTTTCTATAAACAATACGTTTATTGCCGGTGAAGGATTGCAAACCCAAAAACTCGACCGCCTTGGCTTTTCAGCACCCGAAAATGTGGGAATGAACCCTAACGTTTTGTCGAGAATTGACGCAATCGCCAACAACGCCATCAACAAAAAAATGACGCCCGGCATCCAGATTTTGGTGGCCAGGAAAGGGAAAGTGGTGTACCAGAAATCCTATGGTTACCATGATTATGAGAATAAGGTCAAGGTAGTGAATTCGGATATCTACGATATCGCTTCGATTACCAAAATCGCGGCCACATTGCCCAATGTGATGCAACAGTACGACCAGCAAAAAATCAACCTCACCACGACTTTAGGGACGATGCTCCCCATTTTTAACCAAACCGACAAACAAGACATCCAGCTCAAGGATTTGCTTTCACACTATGCCAGGTTGCAGGCGTGGATTCCGTTCTACAAGGCCACGGTCGACAGCATCACTAAAATGCCGCTCCCCAAATACTACAGCAAAACACAGAATGAGCGTTTTACCAGGCAAGTTACCGATTCTTTGTTCATTCGCAACGACTATCACGATACGATCATCAAGAAAATCATCGACAGCAAACTGTTGCCCAAGAAAGAGTACAAATACAGCGACTTTACATTCATCCTGCTCAAGGAATATCTTGAAAAGGCGACTGGTAAAACGCTTGATAACCTGGTACAGGAGCAGTTTTATCGTTCGATGGGGATGAACAACACCCTGTTCAATCCGCTGCAAAAGTTCAACAAGTATGTTATTTCGCCAACCGAAGTCGACAAATACTTCCGTCAACAAACCATCCAGGGTTATGTACACGATATGGCGGCGGCGATGGAAGGCGGTGTAGCGGGACACGCAGGTATTTTCTCAAACGCGATGGACGTGGCCAAGATCATGCAAATGTACCTGCAAAAAGGAATATACGGCGACCACCGCTATTTTTCAGAGAAGACTTTCGACGATTTCAACACCTGTCATTTCTGCGCAGAAGGCAATCGCCGAGGTCTTGGATTTGACAAGCCGCAGTTGCCCGGAACCGTCGGGCCGGTTTATTCGGGCGTTCCCATGGGCAGTTTTGGCCACACCGGATTTACGGGAACCATCGCGTGGGCCGATCCCGAAAACGAACTGGTATACGTATTTCTGTCCAATCGCACCTATCCTGATGCGACCACCAATACGTTATCCAAAGAAAATGTACGCGAGGACGTCCAAAAGGTGATTTACGAATCGATTGTAAAATAACACAGATTACACGAATTTCACAGAGGTAAGAACATATGAAATCTGTGGAATTCGTGTAATCTGTGTTTCATTTTCGAATTCATTTTTTAACTAAACATTCCGAAATCCCATCCCGATTTTAGCTAAATTCGTTCCTCTAAAACAACACTATGAAAATAGCAATCGTTTGTTACCCGACTTTCGGAGGAAGCGGTGTGGTGGCCACAGAGCTTGGGCTTGAGCTCGGGCGCCGCGGACACGAAATCCACTTCATCACTTACAGCCAACCAGTTCGTTTGGCGCTGCTCAACCCTAATGTACATTACCACGAAGTAAACGTTCCCGAATATCCGTTGTTTCACTACCAGCCATATGAACTGGCCTTATCGAGCAAACTCGTGGATATGGTCAAACTCTACAAGATTGAACTCTTGCACGTGCATTACGCCATCCCGCACGCTTACGCGGGTTATATGGCCAAACAAATGCTGCGGGAGGAAGGAATCGAGCTGCCCATGGTGACCACGTTGCACGGTACCGATATTACCCTTGTTGGGAACCACCCGTATTACAAACCCGCGGTGACTTTTAGTATCAACAAGTCGGATATCGTGACCTCGGTTTCCAAGAGTTTGCGCGACGAAACGCTCAAGTTGTTCAACATCACCAACGATATCGAGGTCATCCCGAATTTCATAGAGCTCAATAAAAACATTGTCGAAGCCAATATTCCGTGTCATCGTTCGGCGATTGCCGGGGAGAACGAGCGTGTCGTGACGCACATCAGCAATTTCAGAAGGGTAAAACGCATTCCCGATGTGATTAAGATATTTTACGAAATCCAGCAACAAATCCCTGCCAAACTCATGATGGTAGGCGACGGTCCCGAAAAGGAAAAAGCAGAACGTTTGTGCCAGGAACTCGGCATCCTTGACAAGGTGATTTTCTTTGGCAACAGCAACGAGATCGACAAGATTTTGAGTTATTCGGATTTGTTTCTATTGCCTTCGGAAACCGAGAGTTTTGGATTGGCGGCGCTCGAGGCGATGGCAAGCGGCGTGCCCGTAATCTCGAGTAATTCTGGTGGTTTGCCTGAGGTTAATTTTGACGGTATCTCTGGCTATCTAAGCGATGTGGGCGATGTGGAAGCGATGGCTGCCAATGCCATTAAAATATTATCGGATGATTTCGCGTTAAAGGAATTCAAAACCCAAGCTTTAGAAACCGCCAAACAGTTCGACATCCAAAACATCCTGCCGATGTATGAGGAATTGTACCTGCGCGCCATCAGTATTTATACAAAACCAATGGTATGAGAAAAATTCTCGTTGTTGCTTCGTTGTTAATTTTTGCTGCTTGTTCGTCAACCAAAAACACCGGTGAGAAAGCGCTGTATCAGGTACTGACCATGCAAAGTAACGGCGGGGCAAGCATTAGGTTCAATGAAATCCTGACCGAGGAAAAAGAGATCAAGATGCTGCAGTATGATGAGAACCTGCGCAAAAAGATCAACCCGCAGGATTTGACGCAGTCTAATTTTGTCATCATCAACCTTGGTGAAAAGAACACTGACGGCTATCTGATCAATGTAAAAAGTGTCGAAGAACTTCCCGATAAGATTGTTATCTCGGTAGAAGAAATAGCGCCCAAACAAGCCGATGCGCCCGAAGCCGACATTTATTTCTTTCCCTACACCATCATAAAAGTCAATTCTAAGAAACCCATAGTCATCAAATAAAAAATCCACCGCGAAGGTGGATTTTTGTTTTAGAAGCGGTACCGTGCGGCAAGCCCGATATCGGCACCGATGTTATTCTCGTAGTAAGAGTCGCTCCCGATTTCAGGTCTTACGTCAAAAGACAACTGCAAAGGGAATTTAAAATTGTACTCGATGCCAATGTCTCCGGCCACAAAGGCAAAGACGCCGTTGTCATCGTACGGTCCATAATAGTAAGGTCCGTTCCCGTTCCCGTTCCCGTTTCCGTTTCCGTTGCCCGGACCATAGTATTTGTTGCGGTAGTTGTGTTCGTAATACCCAACACCAGCTCCGGCACCAACATACCAATGAAAGCCATTTTCAATAGGAAATACCCATTGAAAAACGGCTGCGAATTTTACTGCATCTTCGCGCCCCGAGCTTTTCACACCCAAGTCAAATTCGAGTCTGTTGTTGGTAAAGATCCTGCGTTGGTAGGAGGCAGCGACTGCCGGCCCGTCATTATCGCCAAAGCGTACACCGATGGCATTTTTAGAAACCTGCTTGGAAGTTCTTTGTGCTTGTGCGCTAAAAGCGAATGCGCCCAATGCAAATAAGGTCAAAATGATTCTTTTCATGATTCGTGATTTTTGTTTCACCAAATGTAAGGGCTTATCATTTTGATATTTTTTGTAAAGATTGTAAGATTTCCACTAGCAATTTGATACTAAAATGAGTTGATGTGTTTGGTGATCATGGCAAAAACCATGGGCTGTTCGCTGAGGATGGTTTCCATCTCAAACAAATCTTCTTCGTCTTCGGTATAGTTCACATCGGCATAACGGTAAAGTTTCCAGCGCTTTCTGTTGTACTCGAGCGCCGTAAGATTCTCTACCCAATCACCCGAATTGAGGTAAGTAACCGAGCCATTCTTATTGGATTTGAGCTCAATTTTAGGCTCGTGGATGTGTCCGCAAATCACGTAGTCGTATTTTTTCTCGATAGCCAGATCGGTCGCCGTGGTTTCAAAATCGGCAATGTGCTTGACGGCTTTTTTAACGCTGGCCTTGATTTTCTTGGAGAAGGAGTACGGTTCTTTGCCCACTTGCACCAAACACCAATTAACAAATCGATTGAGCAAAATCAGATAGTCATAACCCAAGCCGCCAAGTTTGGCAATCCATTTAGAATGTTGCACCGATACATCGAACACGTCACCATGAAAAATCCACGCCTTTTTGTCGTCGAGTTCGAGCACTATTTTATCGACGATAGAAAAGTTCCCCATGTGCATGTCCGAGAATTTGCGCAACAGCTCATCATGGTTGCCCGTCACATAATAAATTTTCGTGCCTTTAGACGCCATATTCAATATCTTGCGCAGGACCTTTAAGTGGATTTGCGGAAAGTATGATTTCCTGAATTGCCAAATGTCTATGAAATCGCCGTTAAGAATCAGGATCTTTGGCTTAATCGACGACAGGTAGTTGAGCAATTCTTTGGCGTGGCAACCGAATGTCCCCAGGTGCACATCCGAAATTACGACGACTTCTATTTTTCTCTTTTTCATAAATTGAAGTTTTGCTAATTAAAGAAGCATTTGTGAATTGAATGCGATGGGAAGGTTAAGAAATTAGAGGAAAGGCCGCTACGCTGAAAGAGGAAAAAGCGCTGCGCTGAAAGAGGAAAGAGCGCTGCGCTGAAAGAAGAAAGACTGCTACGCGGAATGAGGAAAACCTTGCAAATAATCTTTCAACGAAGTGATCTTTTCTCTTTCCTCTTTCCTCTATAAAACTTATATTTGTTCACCACGAACCAAAAACCACCCAATGGCAGGAAACTCTTACGGCACGCTTTTCAGGATTACGACTTTTGGCGAATCGCATGGAGAAGCCTTAGGTGGCGTGATTGACGGTTGTCCTGCGGGTATTGCACTGGATTTTAACGCAATTCAAAAGGAAATGCAGCGCCGCAAACCCGGACAGTCTGCCATAGTCTCACAGCGCAAGGAAGCCGA
>JAKQJQ010000038.1 GCA_029561105.1 Bacteroidota bacterium | reverse complement strand
ATCGAGTTCTTTGTCCAGTTCATCTACCAAAGCCTTCCCTTCTTCGCTCAAATTTACTTTGGCCAACCGGCTCTCGTAATAAATACGAACCGTTGCCCCGTCTTCTACAGCTTGAGCTATATCGTAAATATCCACATAATTCCCAAAAACAGCCGGCGTGTTTACATCGGTATTTTCAATCGGCGTACCCGTAAAACCCAAATACGTTGCATTGGGCAACGCATCACGCAAATATTTGGCGAAGCCGTAAACCACTTTTTTACCGATCACCTCCCCCTTTTCGTTTTTATCGTCAATGGTTTTGGCTTTAAATCCGTATTGGCTCCTGTGAGCTTCATCGGCAATGACTACAATGTTTTCGCGATCGGAAAGCAATTCGTAAACAGCCTGAGTCCCTGAGTTTGTCGAAGGGTCGGGTTGAAACTTCTGAATGGTTGTAAAAACCACACCCCCTGAACCTACTTTTAACAGCTCTTTGAGATGATTCCTGTCTTCGGCCTGCACCGGCTCTTGTCGCAACAGCTGTCTCGAAGCAGCAAAAGTATCGAAAAGCTGGTCGTCCAAATCGTTACGGTCGGTAATCACCACAACGGTCGGATTATCCATTGCCAACACGATTTTCCCGGTAAAGAAAACCATCGAAAGCGATTTACCGCTTCCTTGGGTGTGCCAAACTACTCCGCCTTTACGGTCGCCTACAGGTTGTTTTTTTACACCCGTTAAGCCGTAACTTTCAGGAGATTCCATTACCATGCTCAACGGCGTTTCCCCGCCAAGGCGGGACAGGCTTTCTTCAACCGAAAATCCTGATGCTCTTAGTGTGGATTCAACAGCCCGGTTCACTGCATAGTATTGATGGTAGGCAGCCATCTTTTTAACGGTATTTATGGTAATAATTCTCGTTTCGGGATCTTCTTTTTTCGTTTCTTCAAAAACAATGAAATGACGGATTAAATCAATCAGCGTTTTTTTGTTGAGCATACCCAAAATGAGGGTTTCCAATTGGCTGATATAGCCTTGATGCCAAGTTATTGTATCTGAGTTTGATTTTGCTCTAATCTCGGTTTCTCCATCTGGAAAAAATGGCTTATTCCTCCCTGCTTCTATCTCTCTTTTAATCCATTTCCTTCCAAAACCTGTTTTTAATTCCTTCTCTCTGGCAACTGCTTCTTCTCTACTAGGGAAAATCTCATGGTGAATTATTCGGATTGGTTTATGAGTCTTGGTCCATTCAGCTCCTTGACCACACAAATGTTGATTCCATCTGGATGCTAAATCTGATGCCTGTCCAATATAATAGCTACCATCTTCACATTCTATAACATATGTATAAAACTTGTTATACATAAAGGCTTTTCCATCGACAGATTTTCTGCCTGTGCGTTGCACGCAGACAGGCCATGCCATAAAACGGCTGAATCCCGACGAAATGGTTCCGGCTTTGGCTTCCATCCCATCGGAAATAACCACAAAACCGTTGTAAGTGAAAAGCGTTGGGATCAACGATTTATAAGTCTCTATTTGTCGGAATGCCGAACGAATGGATGCGTTTTCATCGGCAGCATTTTTCAGCTCGATGACTACCAACGGAATGCCGTTAACAAACAAAATAATATCGGGTCGTTTGGTATGG
>JAKQJQ010000056.1 GCA_029561105.1 Bacteroidota bacterium | reverse complement strand
CGCCGCATCGGTTCCTTTGACTTTAGACCAGTACAATCCTTTGTGCTCTAGTATAACCACAGGATTCGGGTCGTGATAAGCCGATTTGAGCAAACCTTTCAAATCGGCACCATTGCTCGGATACGCTATTTTAATTCCGCGGATGTTCGTAAGAACACTTTCCACCGAACTCGAATGATACGGCCCGCCACTGCCATAAGCGCCAATCGGTACGCGCAAAATCATGCTCACCGGCCATTTACCATTGGTCAAATAACAAGAACGGCTCACCTCGGTAAACAATTGATTCAATCCCGGCCAGATGTAATCGGCAAATTGCACTTCAACAATCGGCTTTAAGCCAACCGCGCTCATCCCAACCGTCGAGCCTACAATAAACGCCTCCTGTATGGGCGTATTGAACACGCGGTCGTCGCCGAATTTCTGCGCCAAGGTTGCCGCTTCACGAAATACACCGCCCAATCGTCCGCCAACATCCTGCCCATAAAGCAAACATTCCTTGTTTTCTTTCATCAATTCCTCGACGGCAAACAACGCACAGTCCACCATGACGACTTTGTCCTCGCGCTCGGGATTGCGTTCCCCTTTTTCTTCGAGGATTGGTGTAGGCGCAAAATCGTGCGTAAACAAATCTTCTGGCTGTGGATCTTCGGCCAATAAGGCTTTATCGTAATCGGCTTGCACTTTGGCAATCGCGGCCGTGTTGATATTTTCTATTTCGTTTTCGGTAAATCCGGCGTCGCGCAACTGCTTTTTCAAAACCGGATACGGATCGCGCGATTGGGCTTCCTCGAGATCATCGCGGTACCATTCCATACGCACGCCCGAAGTGTGGTGGTTGAGCAATGGCACTTTGGCATGTACCAAAAACGGACGGCGTTCGGCGCGCATTGTCTTCAAAACTTTCTGAATCGTGAGATAGCTTTCTGTAAAATCAGCTCCGTCGATTGAAATCGCTTCAATGCCGTGGAAACCCTTGGCGTATTCAAATGCGTTCTGCGCACGGGTTTCGGCCGCATTGGCCGAAATGTCCCAACCGTTGTCCTGTACCAGATACAAAATCGGCAACTGCTTCAAAGCCGCCATCTGGAAGGCTTCGGCAATTTCACCTTCGGTCACCGAGGCATCGCCCAAAGAGCAAACCACAATCGGCAAATCTGCTAAATCATCCTGGATGCCCACATTTTCCTTGTACCAAAATCCCATCGCTGCGCCCGTTGCGGGAATCGCCTGCATGCCGGTCGCCGAACTTTGGTGCGGGATTTTTGGCTTGTCGGCATCGCGTAAACTCGGATGGCAATAATACGTGCGTCCGCCAGAGAATGGGTCGTCGCGTTTGGCCATCAACTGCAACATCAAATCG
>JAKQJQ010000009.1 GCA_029561105.1 Bacteroidota bacterium | reverse complement strand
AGGATTTGTCCCGTATGGATTCCGTAGCTCATTTCATTGAGTTGCAAACCCAGGGATTTGTGCCCGTACGGTTCTGCAGTCAGCAGTGCGCCGCTTTCGGGATGAAAATGGTAATTGCTTTGGTGATCGTAACGCAAGGCGTGCGGATAAGCGCCCGTCTCAACCGGATCTTTTTTATGTTCGGGAAAAACCACAAAAAACATCTTGTGTTCCGGGTGTTCCTTCACGGTCCAGAAAAAAGCACGGTCGGCTGCCGAAAGCGTGTTGCTTGTAAAAGTGGTGGTGTCAATAACCGGATGCTGGGTTTCCTTTTCTTTGTTTCCGCGCCCCAAGTTCGCAGTGTAGTAGATTCCGTCGCCTACCCAATCATAAGCAAAGGTCAAGCCTGTGATGGAAATGACAAGCGCCACCAAAGCCATGTAAAAACCAGAAACATTGTGCCAATCGTAGTTTACGCGGCGCCATTTGGCAGACCATTTCACCGAAAGTCTTTTCTTGAGGTCGGCTTTCTTTTTGGGCCACCATTGGATGATACCCGAAATGAGCAATAGGATGAAAATAAGGGTCGCGCCGGCCACGATGTGTTTGCCGATGTAATCGGGTAGTAAGAGGTAAAGGTGGATGTATTCTACAATGATGAAGAAATCGGTCGTGGGGTCTTCGGTAAACAAATGCTTGCCGGTGTATGGGTTCATGAAGACGTAAAAATTGCCCTGGCCGTTACTGGTGTACACCACCGCCGAACGGTTGCGCGCCGCATAAAAAACCAACGTCGATTTGGCATTAGGGATGACCCGCAGCGCCTTTTCCCTCAAGACCGAAGGCGGCAAGAAGGGTTTGCCCGTATCTTCGACAAACCTGATTTCCTTTCGGGTGATGTCCTTGATCTCGTCATGGAAACAAAACAGGCAGCCCGTTATACTGACAATAAACACAATAAGCCCGGAGGTGAGTCCGAGCCATTTGTGTAGTAGACGTACGTTTTTTTTGAATTCCATTTAAAATTTATAAGAGAAATTCGCCGAGATGTTTCTTGGGGCAAGCGGATGGATGGTTGACCAACCGTCGTAAGCCTGTTTGTTGGTGATGTTATTTACCTTTATGGTGAGTTGGTAATTCTCGATGCCGTAAAAAGCCGATGCGTTGATCATCGTGTAATCGGGCAGCGTGAACACGCCGGCCTTGGTGCGGTTCATGATCTTGTTTTCGCTGGCGTGGTTTCCGCCAAAGCCCAAACCAAAGCCGTTGAGTTTGCCCGAAAATTTATAGCTCGCCCAAAGATTCGCGAGGTTTTGCGGGCCTGCGCTTTCTGGTCGGTGCACGACAAAATCAGGATCTCCTGAGGTAAGCAGCGCGTCGTTGTAGCTGTAGCCCATAGAAATGTTGAGCCCGTTGATGGGATTGGCCACAATTTCGGCTTCAAAACCCTTGTTTTCCTGCGCGCCATCCTGATACGAGATTTGGGTGGTCGCGCCATAAACCGTGTAGGCCATGTTTTCTACTTTGGTATCGTAATAGCTCAACGTAGCAAACAAACGGTCTTTGAATAGGTTGAGCTTGGTACCAAACTCTAACTGGTTGGCTTTTTCGGGCTGATAGGTTCTCGGCAAACGCACGCCGCCGGGAAGAATGTCTGTTCCCGGTGCCACATTCGAAAATCCGTTCATATAATTGGCAAATACAGAAATCTTGTCAATGATAGGCTGGAACACCAAACCAAATTTGGGAGAAAAAGCCGTTTGGTTGAAATCGTCATCTTTGGTCAAAATATCGCCCGCGCTGATGAAACGGTCTACGCGCAAACTGGCCATCGCCGAAAGTGCCGGTGTGATGTTGAGCACATCCGATACGTAAGCGCTGTAAACTTCCTGTTTGGTTTTAGAAGCGTTCACGCCAGCGGAGGCCAACAAAGCTGCCGAACCCGCTTCAGAAAGTACGCCGTTGTCGCCATTGGTTAGGAATAGGGCAGGATCGGTGATGCCAAACACATTTTGGTTCACCGTTGATAGCGGGTCGTTGCCAATGTAAATCGAACCGTTGCCTACGTAATTGGTGCCATTGTCGGTATTGGTGCGGTTAAAATAATCCAGGCCGGCCACGATGCGGTTGCGCAGTTTCCCGATTTTAAAATCGCCAATGAAATTTTGCTGGATGTCGGTGGTAAGGCTGGTCGCGTTCTGGTGGTTGAAATAGCGCCCAAGCACCACGCCGTCAGTAATTGCCGGGATGTACTGGGTGGTTTCGTACAAATAAGAATAATAACCTTTGGATCTCGAATGGCTTCTCGAAAGTACCGTCTGTGAGCTCCATTGCTCAGAAAGTTTGTAAATCAGCTGCGCCTGCAAGTTGAACGAAGGCGTTTCAAGGGTAAGCTCGTTGCTGGTGTACGAACGTTTGCTGTCGTATCGCAATTCATTGGTGTTCTTTACGCGCAGCGGAGCGTTGCGATCCAGGAACAGCATGGTTGGGTTGGTGCTCTCGGCACTCATGATTTCGGTGTTGATTAAAAACAGGAGGCGCTCACTGGCTTTGTAGGATAGCGACGGCGCTACAAAGAGCGATTTTCTAAAACCCGCATCCTGAAAACTATCTTCATTGTGATAAGCGGCATTGACCCGAACGTTGAGCGTCCTGGCGTTATTTACTGGTGCATTCACATCGGCCGTTATACGATTCAGGCCGTAACTACCCGCGGTATAAGAGAATTCGCCACCTAAGTAATCGTAGGGTTTTTTGGTGGTGACGTTGATTAGTCCGCCGTAGGAAATGAGGCTGCTGCCAAATAAGGTTCCTGATGGTCCTTTGATGACTTCAATCCGTTCAATGTTCGCCGGATCGGGACTGCCATTGGTGAGTCCGGGCAAACCATTGGTCATGGTGGGCTGGACGGCAAATCCGCGCAGCGAGAAATAGCCCGCGCCGTCTCCGCCACGTCCGGTAGACACCCAAAGTTGGGTAAGTCCTGGGGCATTTTTGAGTGCGTCGTTGAAATTGGTAACTACCTGTTCTTTGAGCAATTCGCCCGTGATTGAGGTGTAGACTTGCGCGTTTTCAAGGTTTTTGAGGTTCATGCGCGACACTTGCTGGCTTTCTTTCCTTGTGAATGCATTTGATTTTACCCCGTTAACTGTGACTTCTCTAAGTTCTTCGGAGCTTCGGGTCATGTTAAAATCTTCAATCAATTCGTCTCCCGATTTTAAAAGGATGCTTCGTTCTTTGGTCGCGTAACCCACCGCAGAAATTTTAAGGACGTACGGTCCGGGTTTGATGTTCACGATTTCGTAAACGCCTTCGGGGTTGGTAATGGTTCCGATAGACGTGCCTTTTAGGGTGACAGAGATGTTCTCGGCAGTTTCATTAACGGGCAATATGACTTTGCCCTTGAGTGTGGCCTGCTGCGCAAACGAATTGTATGCCGGCAGTAAAAAGATTAGGAGAAAGTAATAGGGTTGAAATAGTTTTTTGCGCATGGGATTTTATTTAGAATGATTTTTAATAGCGCAAATGTATCCAAGCACGGTGATACACCCAAATTATTTTTATTAAATCTAAATAAAAATACTAATAGAAAGTACAAACGGTTGAGAACCATATAACTGCAAAAAAAAACCACCCGAATTGTGGGTGGTTTTATAAATTGAATTTTTGGCTATGCTTCTGATGCTTCCAGATCGCGGCTTCGCTGCCTGCGGTCGCGCAACCAGTATTTGGTGCGTTTCACCAGGTAGAACATCACCGGAACCATGACCAAAGTAAGCACGGTAGCGTAAGTGAGTCCAAAAATGATGGTCCAGGCGAGTGGTCCCCAGAAGATCACGTTGTCACCGCCCAGAAACACATGCGGATTCAAATCGGTGATGAGTGAAAAGAAGTCAAAGTTGAGTCCGATTGCCAGCGGAATCAATCCCAAAACCGCCGTTAAAGCCGTCAACAATACGGGACGCAGACGCGATTTTCCCGATTCGATGATGACATCCTTGATTTCCTCGAGCGTCAGGTCATCGTGCGATTTCACGTCTTTTTCATGCACTTTCTCATCGAGCAAGAGCACGAAGAAGTCCATCAGTACGATACCGTTCTTGACCACAATTCCCGCGAGAGAGATGATTCCCATCATCGTCATCAGGATCACAAAATCCATATTGGCGATCACATATCCGTAGAAAACACCGCTAAAACTCAACAGCACCGTGAACAGAATCACTATCGTTTTTGAAACAGAGTTGAACTGCAATACGATGATAATCATGATGCCGGCCATGGCTAGGAATAACGCATACATCAAAAAGCTTTGGTTCTTGCCTTGTTCTTCCTGTACGCCCGAGAACGAGTAACTCACTTCACGCGGCATCTGGTAACCGGTGAGGTCGGCCTGGATTTGCTTGGTAATCTCGTCGCCGTTGTAACCCGTCAGGACGTTAGAATAAATGGTCATGATCCTTTTCTGGTTCTTGCGTTTGATCATGTTGTAGGTCTCGGTTTTTTCTGTCGTAGACACGCCCGAAATCGGTACCTGTACAATCTGCCCGTTATTCTGGTTTCTAAATGTAAGTGACTGGTTAAACAATACGCTTTCGTTCTTGCGCTGGTCTTCCTGCATGCGCATCACGATGTTGTAATCGTCATCACCTTCCTTATAGGTAGAGATTTCCTGTCCGTAAACCGAGCGGCGCAGGTTGAATCCGAGTTGGCCCGTAGAAACGCCCAAACTTCCGGCGTTGACGCGGTCTACTTTTACTTCTAGCTCAGGGCTTTCCTTGTTCACGTCTACTTGCAGACGCTCTATTCCTGGAATGTTTTTGGCGTTGATGAACGCGATCATCTTATCGGCTTCCTTGAGCATCTGGTCGTAATCGAGCCCGGTCAATTGGATACTGATCGGATAACCCGCCGGCGGACCATCGGCATTTTTCTCCACAATCACCGAAGCGCCCGGAATGCCTTTGACCTTTCCGCGGATTTCCTCTAAAATGTCGGCCGTGCTTACGCCGCGACGGAATTTGAACTCAGAGAAATTCACCGTGACTTTCCCTTTAAAAGGCGTTTCAGACGAGGATCCGGCATCTACATTAGGATTTCCCGCTCCGATTCCCACCTGCGACACGATACTTTCGGCGAGGTAATTTTCTTTGGTTTTCGGGTCGACATACTTTTTCATGATGTCGATTATTTGTTTTTCTACAAACAGCGTGGCCTTGTTGGTCTTGCTGATATCGGTTCCTTGCGGATACTCGATATAGGTGATGACCTGGTTGGGAATATTATCGGGGAAGAACAACACTTTCCTCGGGAAAATCCCCAGCAAAACAAATGAAAACACCAACATCCCAATGATTCCTGCCAAGGCGAGCCACGCATTGCGTCCGGTGAGAATTTTAGACAGGAAGCGCATGTATTTCTGTTCCATCCTTGGGAAGAAACTGTGCTGGAAATCCTGTGTCCATTGGTAAATTTTGAGTCGGTAGAGCCACATCAAAACAAAAGCAATGATGGCTAAATGCCCAATACCGCGCATGAGTTTCGAGTCGTAGATGTTGCCCAGTACCACAAAAATAATCGCGACAATCGTGAAAATGATCGAGTAGCGTTTGGCCGATTTCTTCGTGACGTTTTTGTCCTCGATATCCATAGATCCACCGGTCATGGCCGCGTTGATGACCATCGCCACAAAGAGCGAACCTGTCAGGGTTACCGTGAGTGTAATCGGGAAATATTTCATGAATTTACCCATTGTTCCGGGCCACAACAGGAACGGCAAAAATGCCATCAGTGTGGTTGCCGTAGATGAAATTACGGGCCAGGCAATCTCCCCAATACCAATCTTGGAGGCGTGGTAGCGGTCCATGCCTTTTTTCATGTTGGCAAAGACGTTGTCAACTACCACAATTCCGTCATCCACAAGCATTCCCAGACCCATAACGAGCCCAAAAAGGACCATGGTATTCAGGGTCAATCCGGCAGCCGATAGTATGCTAAAGGCAATCATCATCGACAGCGGAATCGCCGCGCCCACAAAAAGCGAGTTGCGCAATCCCATCGTAAACATGAGCACGATCATCACCAGGATAATACCAAAAATGATGTGGTTGGAGAGTTCATCTACCTGATGTTCTACGCGTGACGACTGATCGTTGGTGAGTTTGAGTTGCAAGTCGGCGGGCAGGTATGATTTTTTGGCGGTTTCTAGCCGTTCCTTGACCTGCTCGATGGCCGAGATCATGTTTTGGTTTGAGCGTTTCTTGACATTGAGCATCACCACTTCCTTACCGCTTTCGCGCGCATAGGTGGTTTTTTCCTTTTCCTTGAAACTCACCGTAGCGATGTCTTTGAGGTACACGGTTCCGCCGTATGATTTCACGATGACGTTTTCAAGTTCCTTTGGATTTTTGATTTCCCCGATAATCCTAATGTTGTTGCGCGAACCCTGCGAGATTAAATTTCCGCCCGAAAGTGTCATGTTTTCGTACTTCACCGCGTTCTGAATCTCGTCGAACGAAACCTGCGCGGCGGTCATCTTAAAGATGTCTACGGCGATTTCTACTTCTTTGTCATCCACACCTAAGATGTCTACTTTCTTCACTTCGGGAATTTCCTCAAGGTCATCCTGGATCAGTTTCCCGTAATCCTTGAGTTGCTGCGTGGTGTAATTGCCTTGCAGGTTGATGTTGAGAATCGGCACTTCTTCAGAAATGTTGAGTTCAAAGACGCTCGGTTCTACTTTTCCGCCGTTATCTAGGTTGGGCCAATCGGTATCGGCTTTCACCAAATCGACTTTGTCTTTGGTTTTTTCTTTGGCTTGTTCGATTGTGACTTTATCGGCAAACTCTACCACAATCATTCCGTAATCCTGGAACGACGATGAGGTGATCTTGTCTACGCCGCTGATGTTCTTGATTTCCTTTTCAAGCGGTTTGATGATGAGTTTCTCGACATCTTCGGCCGAATTCCCAGGGAACACAGATGAGATGTATATCTTATTTTCAATGATCTCCGGGAAATCCTCGCGCGGCATGGTTACATATGCGATCAAACCCGTAATGACGATCAATATGGTGAATATATATACGGTGACCCGATTGTCTACCGCCCAGCTTGAAATGCTGAATTCATGTTTTTTCTGACTCATATTTTGTTAGTTGTTTGGGCTTATGACTTAAAGCTGTAAGCGGATAAGCTATTAGAAATTTAATTTCATCCCTTCAGAAATCGTGGCGGCACCTTCTGTAACGATCAATTCATTAGCGGTAAGCCCGCTCAGGATTTCGGTGTAGTTGTTGGCCGATTGCCCGGTTTTTATCACAACTTTTTTAGCCACACCTTTTTTTCCGTTGACTTGCTCGGCTACAAAAACAAACTGGTTGTTCTGGCCATCCTGCTGGATCACACCGGTGGGAACCACAAGCGCATTTTTGGCGGTGTAGTCGATGATTTTGAGTTTGGCCACCTGATTGGGACGCAATAAATTCTCATTGTTGGGAACCGCTACTTCAATGCTGAACGTACGGTTGTTGGGGTTGATGTTGTTGGCCACCTGACGGATTTTGCCTACATAGGTCTTGCCAAGCGACGACAGCTCAACATCAACAGTAGTACCCACTTTCAATTTGCCGATATACGATTCGGGAACCGACGTAGACACATACATATTGTTCAGATTGACCACCCTAACGATGCCTTGTCCCGGGGCAACCACCGATCCTTTTTCTGTGATGATTTCATCCACTACACCCGTAAATGGCGCCGTGATTACGGTTTTGGCCAATTGGGCTTTCACCTGCGAGACGGCTTTTTGCTGGCTCAACATATTGGTCTGCGCCTGCAAATACTGTATTTCCGACCCGATTTTTTGATCCCACAAACGTTTCTGTCTTTCAAAAGTCGTTTTGGCCAGCGCGAGTTGGGTTTCGAGTTGTGCCACTTGTTGGCCCAGTCCGCCGTCGTCGATCTTACCCAAGACTTGTCCTTTGCTCACTTTTTGCCCGGCAATCACGTTGAGCGCTACCAAAGTCCCTGAAAATTGTGGGTAAACGATGAGGTTTTCTTTGGTGTCCACATTTCCCTGCACCTCGAGGTAATGGTTGAAAACCGTGTCTTGTACCGGCGCGACAGAAACAAGCGCTTCGGCAGCTTTTGTGGTGTCGAGTGTAGCCAAAGCCGCGTCTATTTTGGTGATGTCGGCTTGCAAGGCGCTTCGTTTGGCCTGGATGGCTTTAAGGTCTTTCGAGGCAATGATGGCATCGATGCCTTGTTCTTTTCCGCCGCAAGCTGCCAACACCAGTGTGGCGAAGCTTAAGAGCAGTATTTTTTTCGTGATCATGATTGGATTGGTTTTCTTATTCGGTTTCATTTTTATAAGGGTTGCGATTGTTATTTGTTGATTACGGTTTCAAGGCTTGCTTTCTTATTGATGATGTTCACCATCGATTGCAGGTAGTTTTGTTGTGCGGTGTACAGCTGCCTTTGGGCTTCCGAGAAATCGAAGCTTGACGAGAGTCCTTCGGTGAATTTGATCTGCTGTTTCTTTTCAATCCTTTCGGCGAGGTTCAGGTTGCTTTTGGCGGTGTTGAATTCCTCAATCGAGAACTCGTACTCGCTTTTGGCGCTTTCATACTGCAAACGGAGTTTTTGCTCTGATTCTGTAAGTTGCGTTTTGGCCTGCTCAAAGGCAATCTTGGCCTGTTGTGTCCTTGAACTCCTGGCAAAACTGCTAAAGATGGGAATGTTGAGGTTCACGCCAAAGCTCGAGAAATTGTAGTATTTCTGGTCCTTCCTGTAGAAATTGAAATCTTCATCGAATGCATTGTAACCAAAATTCAGATTGGCCGAAAGACTCGGCAATGCTTTGCTTTTCTGTAACTTGTATTCTAAACGGCGTTGTTCCTTGAAATTTTCTGCAATCTGATAGTTCACGTTGTTGGCCATGTTGAACTCATCCTGCGAGAATGCCATGTCAAGGTTGTTGACGGTGAGTTGGTCTAGTTTATCGGTGAGGGTTAACGTATCGTTGATGTCAATCCCAACAGCAATCTTTAGCATCTTATAGGCAATATCGCGCGTGCGTTTGGTGTTGCTCAGGTTGCTCTCCAGAGAAGACAGCGTGATTTGCAACTGCTCTACATTTTCTTCTTCGATCAAGCCGTTCCTGAAAGTTTCCCTGGTATCAGAAAAGGTCTTGGATAACGTGGCCTTGTTTTTTTCGAGAATTGAAATGCTTTCTTCTGCCAGTAACACGTTTCCGTAAGCACTGATGACCATCTCCTTCACATCGGTGGTGGTTTTGCGCTTCATATTCTCATAGTATTTGAGGTAGGTTTTAGATGCCTGCAAAGCCACAATATAAGAGCCATCAAAAAGCAATTGGTTCAAGGTAGCGCGCGCATTTACCGAATGTTTCGGGCTAAAGGCTACTGCAGCAAAAGTGCCCGCCGGAGCGCTCGGATCTAAAAATTGTGCCGGAATCACAGAAAGCGGCACTGCAAGGTTGTCAGTGTAATCAATGTTCGCTGCGATTTGCGGTAATCCGGCAGCCGTGGTTTCCCATTTCTTTTGTTTGGCCGCTTCAATGTCACGTGTAGCGTTGATGGCGCTGTAGTTGTGCTCTAAGGCATGGCTGATGGCTTGCTGCAACGAAAACGAGTACGACTGTTGGGGTTTTGGTTGCGCGGCCTCAGTTTTCGGCTGTGCGTTGGCCGAGTAAGCAAAAAGCAGGGTGGCGATTAAAATAACTGGTCTCATAGATTGATTGATATGTGGGTTAAAGATGTTTCTCAAGTTCGGCCAGTCCTTTCTCGGTGGCAATGGCTCGGGTATGGTATTCAAGGATGGCAAGTTCGAGTTCCTGGGTTTCCTTCTCGCTGATCGTGTTTTCATTGACCTGGAACACGAGTGTGTAATAAAAGCGCGTGACGGTTTCTATATTGAGGTCTTCGCGATACAAGCCCAAGGCGATTCCTTTTAAAATGTTTTGCCTGAGAAAGGTGCTGCAGTCTTCCATCTCCTTGCACATCACCTTGGCGTGAATTTCGGGATAGTGCTTTTTAAGTTGGTACAAAGGCGAAGTATCGGCGGCCTGGAAAAGCGTCTTGAACATTTTGCGAATTTCGAAGTTTTCGCGTATCGGGTTGTATTGCTGCGAGAGGATGTTATCGATGGCCACATCGATGGTTTGGTGCATCGTCTCAACGGTTTCCTCGATCAAGACTTCCTTGTTGCCAAAATATTTGTAGATGGTTTTTTTAGAAATTCCCATTTCGGCAGCAATGTCATCCATGGTCACACTTTTAAAGCCGAGCTTAAGGAACAGGTCTGTTGCTTTGGTGATGATTTTATCTTTCATTTTAGGGAATGCGTATTGTTAAATTTCGAGGCAAAAGTAACATGGAAACTTTTAACACGAAAATAGTTTCCAAAGTTTTTACATTTATTTAACATTTGATTTACACTGTTTGTAATGCGCGTCGAATGCTGTACCTTAGCCAAAAAATTTTGCTATGCACTCGGTTAAACAGTATCAGGAGTTTATAACGGATTACCTGCAATCGCAGCAATTGGGCCGTCAACCTGAAAATTTATACGAACCCATCCAGTACATTTTAGGTCTCGGAGGCAAGCGCATCCGGCCGGTGCTCACGCTTATGGCTACCGAGATTTTTGACACCGATTACAAAAAGGCATTGCCTGCCGCACTGGCAGTAGAGGTTTTCCACAACTTTTCGCTAATCCACGACGACATCATGGACGATGCCCCTTTGCGCCGCGGACACGAAACCGTACACGAAAAATGGAATCTCAATACCGGTATTCTCTCAGGCGACGCCATGCTGATTTTGGCGTACCAATACTTTGAGCAATACGAGCCATCTGTGTTTAGAGATCTTGCAAAATTGTTCAGCAAAACCGCGCTCGAAGTCTGTGAGGGCCAACAATGGGACGTGGATTTTGAAAATCGCGACGATGTCACCATTGCCGAATACCTCAAAATGATTGAGTATAAAACCGCCGTTTTGGTGGCTGCTGCCATGAAAATGGGTGCCATTATCGCGGAGACTTCAGAGCAAAATGCCAACCTGATCTATGAATTTGGGTGCAACCTCGGTATCGCATTCCAGTTGCAGGATGATTACCTTGATGCTTTTGGCAATCCAGAAACTTTCGGGAAGCAGGTGGGTGGCGACATCATCGAAAACAAGAAAACGCATCTGTACCTCAAAGCGTTGGCGTTTGCTTCGGACACGACGCGGGAACAACTGCTGCATTTGTTCTCGATCCAACCGCGAGACAACACAGACAAGATTGCATCGGTCAAGGCCATTTTCGAGGAAACCGGTGCAGCCAAAGCCACCCAAGAAGCCATCGCAGACTATACACAA
>JAKQJQ010000055.1 GCA_029561105.1 Bacteroidota bacterium | reverse complement strand
AATGCGGTTCACCTTTTCGGCGCGCAGCTTAACCATAAACTCGTGGTTATCGGGATCGTAACTGATGTTCCCTGTTTCGTTTTCTTTCTCCAAACCACCAATACGATGCTCTAGGCCTTTCACGCCCGGAACAGCCCATTTACGCGCTAGTTTTTCATCGCGTTTGTAAGGCAAAAATTTCCCTTCAATACGATCTTCTTCTGTAGCAAAACGGGCCGTAATGCTTGGCAAATCGGCCGATGTTGGAAACTTCCAAGGCTCAGCACCATTCGCTAAATATCCATCACTCAAGAAAAATACGGGTGTGCTATGCTCCACCGCAATGCGACACGCTTCGTACACTGCATAAAAACAATCCGAAGGTGTTTGAGCAGCAATGACTGGCATCGGCGCTTCGCCATTTCTACCATAAACTGCTTGTAATAAATCGGCTTGCTCGGTTTTCGTAGGTAATCCGGTTGATGGTCCGCCACGCTGCACATTGATAACAACCAAGGGCAATTCAAGCATAATGGCCAATCCCATCGCTTCGGTTTTCAAGGCAATGCCCGGTCCCGAAGAGGTTGTAACAGCTAGTGATCCGCCAAATGCAGCTCCAATAGATGAGGTAATGGCAGCAATTTCATCTTCCGCCTGAAACGTGCGAACACCAAAGTTTTTGTGCTTCGACAATTCGTGCAATATATCCGATGCGGGCGTAATTGGATATGATCCTAGAAACAAGGGTAATCCCGATTTCTGAGCAGCAGCAATCAATCCAATAGCTGTGGCAGGATTTCCGTTAATGTTGCGGTAAATACCGGGCTCAATGCTAGCGGGCTTTACCTGCACACGTTGCATGAAGGTTTCGCTCGTATCGCCGTAATGATAACCAGCCTTGAGGGTTTTGATGTTCGCCTCAACAATCTCGGGACGTTTCGCAAACTTCTGCTCCAAGAATTTAATTGTATGCTCTAGCGGACGATTGTAAATCCAGTAGATAAACCCAAGCACAAACATGTTCTTGGTACGATCAATTTCTTTGGTGCCCAAACCGCTGCCTTCCAATGTGGCTTTGGTCATTTTGGTCACGTCAAACGTGTAGAGTTTATAGCTGTCGAGCGAGCCATCTTCGAGCGGATTAACGCCTTCGGGAAACTTCGCTAAACGTAGGTTTTTACCATCAAAGCCTTCGGTGTTGGCGATAATCATTCCTCCGGCTTTCAGTTGTTTTAGGTTGGCTTTCAAAGCCGCAGCATTCATCACCACCAAGAGGTCGCAATTGTCGCCGGGAGTGTAAACTTCTTCCGAACCAAATTTTATCTGAAATCCCGAAACTCCCGCCAATGTGCCCTGTGGAGCACGAATCTCAGCGGGGAAATTAGGAAAGGTACTTACGTCGTTACCAAAAAGTGCGGTGGTCGTGGTAAACTGATCACCTGTAAGTTGAATTCCATCGCCTGAATCACCAGCAAACAATATCGTTGCGTCGGTCGCGATGAGGGAGTCGTTTGTCATTGCAAAAAGAGAACGGTCAGAGCCGTAAAATGTTGGGCAAAGGTAGACAAAATGCATCCGCTATCTGCATAACGAACAACCATTGACTGAAGTCAACGGTTGCAAAAGTTTCTCCTCTGAATTTTAGTGCTTCCTCTAGCATCCTCGGACTTCAGTCCGAGGTTTTTTTGGGCAAATGCCATTGTATGCAAGTCCTTCTGTCCTTGCAAACAATGGCACTGGGCTTTCGGCTCGTGGGAACTCGCCTCTATCCCTTTTGCAGAATTTCGTATATCGCTATAGCGTTGGATTATTCTACAATCCCTTCTAACGAAAACAAGAAGGCATAATTCAAGGCAACATCTTTCAAATAATCAAATCGTCCCGATGCGCCACCATGCCCAAATTCCATATTGGTATGCAAAAACAACACGTTCTTATCGGTTTTCATAGCGCGTAGTTTGGACACCCATTTAGCGGGTTCAAAATACTGAACTTGACTATCGTGAAGGCCTGTTGCTACCAGCATATTTGGGTAATTCTTCTTCTCAACATTTTCGTAAGGTGAATAGCTTTTCATGTACTCGTAAGCATCCTTGTTTGTTGGATTTCCCCATTCATCAAACTCATTCGTTGTAAGTGGAATGCTTTCATCCAGCATCGTATTCACCACATCCACAAACGGAACTTGAGCAATAACACCATTCCATAAATCAGGAGCCATATTCGCAATAGCGCCCATCAACAAACCTCCAGCACTTCCACCTTGCGCGTAAACATGTCCTTTGGATGTGTATTTCTCTTGAATCAAAAATTCACCACAATCAATAAAATCGGTAAAGGTGTTTTTCTTCTTCATCAATTTCCCGTCTTCGTACCATTGGCGCCCCATTTCTTGTCCGCCACGAATGTGAGCAATGGCGAATACAAATCCACGGTTTAACAAACTCAACCGGTTTGAGTTAAATCCTGCATCCGTGCTATTTCCGTAAGAACCATAAGCATAAAGCAACAATGGAGCTGTTCCATCTTTCTTATAACCTTGCTTGTAAACCAACGAAATCGGAACGCGTGTACCATCTTTTGCTTTGGCATAAATACGCTCGGTCACATAGTTTTTTGGATCAAATCCACCCACAACTTCTTGCTGCTTCAAGAGCTTCCGTTCTTGCGTATTCATGTCGTAGTCGAACACCGAACCAGGAGTTGTCATGGATGTGTATGAATATCGAAGCACCGAACTCGAATAATCCACATTGGTAGAGAAATTCGCCATGTAAGCTGCTTCACCAAAATCTACGTAATGCTCTTTCCCATCTTTCAAGCTTCTCACACGTAGTTTTACTAATCCATCCTTCCGCTCGCTCAACACTATAAAATCTTTGAATTCTGCCACGCCCTGAAGCAACACATCGTTACGATTGCCAATAACTTCCTTCCAATTATCCGAACCTGTTTTGTCTAATGGACATTCCATTAAACGGAAGTTTTTCGCATTCCAGTTCGTAGTAATTAAAAATCGATCAGCCAAAGGAGTTACATAATAGAGCACATCTTTCATGCGTGCTTGAAACGAACGAAACGCTCCGGTTGGTTTATTCGCATCCAACAAATAAATCTCCGACGACATCGTAGCACTCGAATATATCATAATGTGTTGGTCATCTTTCGACTTATCCACACCGATATAATTGGTTTTATCTTTCTCTTCGTAAACAACTACATCGGTTTTTGCATCGCTGCCAAGTGTGTGGCGTTTAATCTTCTCCGAAAGCAGTGTAACCGGATTGTTCGAAGTGTAGAAAATCGTTTTGTTATCATTCGCCCAGCATAAATTCCCCGATGTTCCAGCTATTTGATCCGAATATGTTTCTCCTGTGGCCAAATTCTTCACGTGAATCGTATACTGTCGGCGCGAAACTTCGTCTACAGCATAAGCAATCATCGAATTATCCGGACTTACTTCCATAGCATCCAAAGAAAAATACGATTTGCCTTCAGCCATTTTATCTGCATCTAATAGAACTTCCTCCGCTCCTTCCATGCTGCCTTTTCGACGACAAAACTTAAAGTATTCTTTGCCCTCATCGGTCTTGTAATAATAAAAATAGCCCTTATTGAAATACGGTACCGATTCGTCCTTTTCCTTGATACGAGCCTTCATTTCAGTAAATAAATTCTCCTGAAACTTTTTCGTCCCAGCCATCATGGTTTCTAAATAGGCATTCTCCGCCTTTAGGTAATCCACCACCTTGGTGCTATCCGGACCTTTTTTGAAATAATCAATCATCCAATAATAATCATCCCGAACAGTGTCGCCATGAATAATTCGAAGATGTTCTTTTTTCTCTGCTATAGGTGCTTTCGCATCCGGCCATTCATAAGGTTTACGTGTCATTTCGGTAGATGAATTACAGGCAATTAAGGCTGTAAAAGAAAGACAAATCAGTAGATGATTACGCATAGAATAATTTTGAAAATTAAATTGGTAGTCGGTAAATGTACTCGGCAATTTTCCAATTTTTAGGTTTACGGGATTAAATCAAACATTTTCGACGTAATTGCATTATTACGCTTAGCAATTTAACACTAGAAAAATAAAATCATGGAATATCGTCGTTTAGGCCGTTCTGGTCTGCAACTATCCGCTTTATCATTAGGTTCTTGGCTCACTTTCGGCAAACAAATCAGCGATGATGTAGCAGAAGAACTCATGGTCACCGCCTACGAAAATGGAGTTAACTTTTTCGACAATGCCGAAATCTACGCACGTGGAAAAAGCGAAATCGTCATGGGTAACATCCTCAAAAAACAGGATTGGCGACGCGATTCCTATGTGGTTTCAAGCAAGGTGTTTTGGGGCGGCGATAAACCCAACCAAACCGGATTGTCGCGTAAACACGTGTTCGAAGCTTGTCATGCGGCATTAAAGCGCTTCCAACTCGATTACCTCGATTTATTTTTCTGTCATCGTCCCGATCCGAATACGCCCATGGAAGAAACCGTTTGGGTGATGAACGACCTTATCCGCCAGGGAAAAATTCTCTATTGGGGAACTTCCGAATGGAGCTCTCAACAAATCATGGAGGCATTTCACATTGCCCGCCGCGAACATTTGATTCCGCCAACCATGGAACAACCGCAATATAACTTGCTACATCGCGATCGTTTCGAGGTAGAATA
>JAKQJQ010000394.1 GCA_029561105.1 Bacteroidota bacterium | reverse complement strand
GTTTGGGCCGATGAGGATCTGACCGAAGAAGGCCTGCACGCCGACTTTAAATTGTCGGCCGGTGGAGAAAATGTAATCCTGTCGTACCCCAATGGCGACATCGTTGATTCGGTGAGCTTTGGCGCGCAGACCGCTGATGTGGCCTATGCACGTATCCCCAATGGCACCGGCGAATTTGTGAACCAATCACCTACGTTCAATGCCAATAACCAAAACCTCGGTGCCGCTGGCTTCGCAACCGATTTCGCGGGACGCGCATGGCCAAATCCGTTTGTGGATGAAGTGCGGTTTGCGGCCGATAGCGTTATCCAAACCATCACTTTTTACAATGCTTTAGGACAAGTAGTACTTACCAAATATGGCAATGCCCGGGAAATGGTTGCCAACACCGAATCATTATCCAAAGGCTTATATTTGGTGAAGATTTCAGGCAACTCTAAATCGGTGACTCTTAAGATGATTAAACAATAAGTCATTGTCTTTTTTAGAAAAAGCCCCGAGTAAAAATCGGGGCTTTTTTTTTGCTAAAAATGAACCAACCAAACCAAACCGCTACTGTTTCAAAGAACTTCTCTTACCAAAATTTTGCTAAAATTGTGGATCCTGAAAGAGTTTCGTTGAATAGTGTAAAAGAATGGAGGATTACTGTTTGCATCTTTGTAGTACGACATTTGTATTGTTGAAATCAAATTAAAATACACTAACAAGCCAACTGATGACAAAAAATTAGAGCAATCGCGTACGTTAGACACAGAATCGGGGAACCCAAAATCCTCAAAAACTGTGTCTTACATTAAGCCTTGAAGATTGCATTCGGGGCGCATCAAAATAATGTATTATGCTTGCCAGTTAAATGTTAATTATATTATATTTGTTCACCGCAAACAAGCAGGATAATACATACTTCGGCCAATACTTCACCTCGTGAAGTATCTATTATCCTCCATTCCTTTTTCTATAAATGTGTAGCTGATAAGGCTGTAAGTATGTTCCGAAAAACATGCGGGCTATCTTATGAGTTTCGATTTTTCATCATTCAGCTCTGATGAGCTGCAACAAGTTTTAAACAATGATATCTTTCGCGCGATGGTCAATGCGATGCCTATCGGTATTGCGTTTTTGAAAGCCGTTCGCTACAAGGACGGTAAGGTTATTGGGTTTGACTTTACCTACCGCAACCTCGTGGCCGACTCGCATCCGGGAGAAGCCCCTGTTGTGAATCACGTAGCACCTTCTCATCCTATGTTTGAACCTTTGTTCAGGGTAATAGACACTGGGCGTTCTGAGGAGTTCACCAATGAAGACTGGGATGACCAGTTAGAAGACAGCGTGAAACAAACCCGATATACCGCAAGAAAATTCAACGATGGCGTAGTGCTCACCTCAATTGAAAATACAAACACCAAAAAAGCAGAGCAAAAAATCAGCTCGCTCAACAAATCGCTCAAGACCAAAAACAGGGAGTTGCAATCGCTCAATAATGAACTCAAGACGTTCACTTCTATTGCGGCATTTGACTATAAGGATACGCTCAAGACACTTTATACGAATCTTGAATATATTATCAGCCACGACGCACGCAACTTTAGCAATACGGGTCGCGCCAACCTCAGGAAAGCGCAAACGGCAATCCAGAAAATGAAATTGCTTACAGACGATATCGTTGCGTTTTCAAACATACAGGTACTGGGCAACAACATCGTACCGGTAGACCTCAATGCCGTGCTCGTCGACGTATCTAAGGAACTTGATGAAAAGATGCGCCAACCAGAAATCATTTTTGAAAAAGAAAGTCTGCCGGTTGTTAACGGTTATCCTTTTTTGATTGACTTGCTTTTTTTTCATATCCTGGACAATGCCTTAAAGTTCAGGAGTCCCGACAGGCCTTGCGAAATTAAGGTCACCTATCACGTCACCAAAGAACGCCATACAGACCATGATATGCACCAGATTTCATTTATTGACAACGGAATCGGGTTTGATCAGGAAGAAGCCGACAAAATCTTTGAAATGTTCTACCGCATCAACGACAAAAAATATAAGGGATCGGGAATCGGGCTCGCCATCTGCAAAAAAATCATGACCCTGCATGGGGGGACAATGGCTGTAGAAAGTGCGTCTGGGAAAGGTTCGGCATTTTGTTGTTTTTTTCCCGTTGGTTAGCAATATTTGGCGTAAAATTCCCTCAAAATATCCACTAATGAATTGGGATTCCCCGATTTTTTATAGCAACCCGACGCGCCCAGACTGACCGCCTTTCGCTGCATCACCGGATCGCCCGAAGTGCTGTACATAAACAACGGTATGCCCAATGCCTTATTGGTTTCATTGAGCAACGCAATGCATTCCAAGCCATTGACCTTGGGCATATTCATATCGATGAAGATAAAATCGGGTGTAAATTCGTCGAGCAAATCCAGCGCAGCCGAAGCACTCACTGCATAGCTGCAATCGAACAGTCCGGGTATTTTATTGATAGCGTCGAGAAAGAAGTCGAATTCATCCGAATCGTCATCGATAAGCAGTATGGATTTTTTAGTCATATTTTTTGTTTGCGTTAATACTCACGGCAAGTTGTGCCGAAAATTTATCTGGAAGTTCGAAAAAGCCAAAATCGCAAAACAAAGCTGGACTCGTGCGAACAAAACAGATGGGAAATTTTAAAGATGTATTAACGCCTTAACAAAAAGGGTAGAAATGTTGGGTAAAGGTAGTCTATTTCTCGTAATAAAGCCCGAAACTACTACAAAATAAAAAAGCCCCAATTTCTGGGGCTTTACAATTGAACCTTGAGATTACTCTAGAACAAAACTCACATTGACGTTGACAATTACTTCGAGTTCTCCCGGCGCCAGGGTTTCGCGTTCGGGCGCACCTGCGTCTGCCATGGCCATTGCCTTATACATTACGGGACGTGGCGGTTCATATCCTTGCGAATTGTCTGATATGGATACTGCCCTGCCAATCTTCTGCCCGAGCCCAGTGGCGAAATCTTCGGCCTTTGCTTTAGCATCCTTTACCGCTAATTTCCTGGCATCAGATTGAAGTTGTTTGAATTGCGACGACTTGAAGATCACATTGTCTATCCTGTTGACACCTGTTGCTGTCAAATCTGACATTAAGGCGTCATATTTAGACAGGTCGCGCAATAAAACCTCAATAGTTTGCAAAGCGCCGTAGGTTTGTCTCTTCTTCTCGTAATCGTAGTTCGGGTAGAGCGCCACGCGAGCCGTTTGGAAATCTTCCTTGGCTATCCCGAATTTTTTGATTGACTTGAGCACCGCATCGATTTTAATATCGTTTTCCTTTTTAACCTCGACCGAGTTGGTTCCCTTGCTTTCTACCCCGATAGTAATAGACACCTGGTCCGGTACGATTTTGATCTTCCCTTCGCCAGTTACATTCACGGTTGGGATTGGTTTGATTTCCTGGGCTTGCGTTAGTGCCGAAAGCGTAGTAAACAGAATTAAGAAAGTCTTTTTCATGAGATAAGTGTTTTTAATTGATTGGCTTGCCGCCAGGCAAATGTTGTGCCACTATAGTTTGCCCATTTTGGCCATGACAAATAAAATAATGATCGGAATGGCCAACAAAATAACCATCAGCGTATTATCGGTAAGCATTGATGGCTCTTTAATTATCGTGATGACATATCCGCCAATCGCGCCACCAAAATGAGCGGTGTGCCCAATATTGTCGCTTTTGGCTTTCATGCCGTAAATAGAATACAACAGATAACCGATCCCGAAAACATAAGCAGGAATCGGGATCGGGATAAAAAACAGGTATAAATTCATATCGGGCTGCAGCAATATGGCCGAGTACAAAATTCCCGTCACCGCGCCCGAAGCGCCAACCGCCCTGTAACTGTAATCATCCTTATGAAAAAGCAACGTGAGTAAGCTCCCAAAGATGAGGCTTCCTGCGTAAATGAGCAGAAAAGAAAAACTATCGAGGTAATGGGTCACCACCGGTGCAAACATATATAACGTAAACATATTGAAAAAAAGATGACCAATATCGGCATGAAGGAAACCAGACGAAACCATCCGCAACTGCTCGCCTGCGCGGATACTCCCAATATGGAACTCATATTTTCTAAAAAACAAAAGATCGTTAAACCCCTTAAAACTGATCAGGATATTGGCAACAATAATGGCAATCAGGATGGTATTCATGCAGCAGTTATTTTTCGTAAAAGTAGAAATACTTCGGCAGCTTTTGTTAAAGTAAACTCACAAAATAGCCTTTTAACTGTATATTTGTAGAAAATTTTTGCCTGTGCAATTGTTCCTTTACCTGCTCGTGTATCCCTTGCTTTGGGTAATCTCGATTTTACCGTTCCGGCTGCTGTATTTGTTTTCTGATTTTGTCTACGTACTGATCTATTACGTAGTAGGTTACAGAAAAAAAACGGTCCGTGAAAATCTTAGACTTGCCCTACCGCATTTGTCAGATAAAGAGCGATTGGCCATTGAGAGGAAATCATTCCGCCACATGTGCGATATGTTCCTTGAAATGATCAAAACCATGACCATTTCAGAGCAAGAGATGATCCGACGGTTCAACTTTACCAACCTCGAGGTCTATCAGGATCTAGAAAAAAAGAACAAAAGTATTTCGCTGATGTGCGCGCATTACGCCAGCTACGAATGGGTCATTTCTATGAACAACCGCGTGAATTATGAGGGTTATGCCATTTACAAGAGGATTGCCAACAAATATTTCGACAAATTAGTGCGCGACATCCGTTCAAAATTTAAGGCCCACCTGATTACCACTAAAGAAACCATTCCGATGATTCGCGAAAACGCAAAAAATGGCAAATTGAGCCTTTACGGATTTGCCAGCGACCAATCACCAAAGATTTCATCGGTTTTTCACTGGCAAAAATTTATGGGGATTGAAGTACCCGTGCACACAGGTGCCGAAATGCTCTCCAAAAAATACGGTATGAACGTCTTGTTCCTACGCGTTAAAAAAGTAAAGAGAGGGTATTACCAGGCAAGTTTTGAAAACGTCTACGAAAATGTAGCAAACATTCCCGATTACGAAATTACCGACGCTTTTCTAAAGATGGTCGAACAGCAAATCCACGAAGCGCCCGAATTCTACCTCTGGACCCATAAACGCTGGAAACACAGACGTTAGTTACGAAAACCACCCACTTACCATTTCCTGTTCTAAAGGCTGCGCGTTTTTGTGTACAAACTCATTCGAAGCTTTGTTGTAATGATAGTCCTTTGCCCATACGCCATGATTGGCTGCCAATGATTTGATGCAGTCGCAAACGTATTGTATTTCGGCGTTGGTGGTCGTTGGGTGGATAGACATCCTGATCCAACCTGGCTTCTGGATTAAATCGCCCTGGTCAATCTGGCACGTCAGGCTGTGTGATTGCTCCTGGTCGACATTGAGCAAATAGTGTCCGTAAGTACCGGCACAACTGCATCCGCCACGGGTTTGTATACCAAAGCGGTCGTTGAGTATTTTCACGCCCAAATTGAAGTGCAAATCATCGATATAAAAAGAAATCACACCCAAACGGTCTTTGTGCTGCCCTGCAAGGATGTTGATGTTGGCAATGGCCCCAAGTTCGGCAAACACAAAATCCACTAGTTCATGTTCGCGTTCCAAGATATTGGCAATTCCCATCTGCTCCTTTAGTTTAATGGCCAGGGCCGTTTTGATGACTTGTAGAAAGCCCGGCGTACCACCATCTTCGCGATCTTCAATATTGTCGACGAATTTGTGCTCACCCCACGGATTGGTCCAGGCAACGGTACCGCCTCCCGGATTGTCGGGAATCATATTGTTGTACAGTTTTTTATTGAAAACCAAAACACCCGATGTTCCGGGGCCACCCAGGAATTTGTGCGGAGAAAAGAAAATTGCATCCAGGTAGCTTTCTGGATCCGCCGGATGCATATCTATTGTAACATAAGGCCCCGAACAGGCAAAATCTACAAAACAAAGTCCGTTTCTCTGGTGCATGAGTTTGGCCACTTCATGGTATGGGGTTTTGATTCCGGTCACGTTAGAGCACGACGTAATCGACGCGATTTTGATGGGTCTGTCGTTGTATTTTTGCAACAGATCCTTGAAATTATTCATACAGAAAAGGCCTTTCTCACAAGCCGGTACTACGACCACATCGGCAATAGTCTCCAACCACGAGGTTTGGTTGGAATGGTGTTCCATATGCGAAATGAACACCACGGGTTTGTTCTCCTGCGGAATATTCGCATGGGGTTTGAGGTTTTCGGGAATCTTAAGTCCTAAAATCCGTTGAAATTTGTTCACCACGCCAGTCATTCCGGTACCATCGGTAATCAACACGTCATCTGCACTCGCATTGACATGCTGCTTGATAATGTGACGCGCCTGGTGATAAGCCATAGTCATCGCCGTACCCGAAACGGTTGTTTCTGTGTGGGTGTTGGCTACAAATGGCCCAAACTGGTTCATGAGTTTCTCCTCAATCGGACGGTACAAACGCCCACTCGCGGTCCAGTCGGTGTAGACTATTTTCATTTTACCGAATGGCGAGGTAAATTCCTGGTCAATCCCAACAATAGGGTCGCGAAACTGTTTGAAATATTGCTCCAAAGCTGTTGGTAAGGTTACCTTATCGGTTGTCATCATGATACTTTAGTTTGCTTTAACTTATCACTTGGTTCGTATGGCCCCAAAGATATTATTTTTTTTACAGAAGCGGCTTCGCTTTCGCCGTTTTGCAGTCGCGCTTTTTTGCCAACGGGTTTAACTTATACCTATTCCTCTCACTACACAAAAACTTTTGCAAAAAAAGCCGGAAGTAAAATTTTCCAGCTTTTTAATGTTGATATTAAACCGTTCTATTAGCGTCGAATCAAATCCCGGCAATCGCCTTAATCTCGTCAATAATCCGCAGCGCCAAATCATCTGCCAACTGCTGCGTCGCCGCTTCGGTATAAATCCTAATAATCGGTTCAGTATTCGATTTGCGCAAATGCACCCAATTCTCGGCAAAGTCTATCTTAACTCCGTCTATCGTCTTGATGTCTTCGGCTTTGTATTTCTCGGTCATCGCCTGCAAGATGGCGTCTACATCAATCTGCGGCGTAAGCTCAATCTTATTCTTGCTCATATAATATTCGGGATACGACGCGCGCAACTCCGACACTTTCATTTTCTTGTTGGCCAAATGCGTCAGGAACAAAGCCACGCCCACCAAGCTGTCGCGTCCGTAATGCAATTCGGGGTAAATGATGCCTCCGTTGCCTTCGCCGCCAATGACAGCGTTATTTTTCTTCATCAGTTCTACCACGTTTACCTCGCCCACCGCGCTGGCTTCGTAGCTGCCTTTGTGGTGATTGGTCACATCGCGCAAAGCACGTGAGGATGACATATTAGAGACGGTATTTCCGGGTGTTTTAGATAAAACGTAATCGGCCACAGCTACCAAAGTGTATTCTTCACCAAACATTTCGCCATCTTCTGACACAAAGGCCAAACGGTCCACATCGGGATCTACGACTACGCCCAAATCGGCCTTTTCTGTCACGACCAATTTAGAGATATCACCCAAATGTTCCTTTAAAGGTTCTGGGTTGTGCGGGAAATGGCCATTGGGCTCACAATACAATTTCACGACCTCCACACCCATTTGCTCGAGCAATTTGGGGATGATGATGCCGCCCGATGAATTCACAGCATCCACCACCACTTTAAATTTCGCCGCCTTAACCGCTTCAACATCCACAAGCGGCAAGTTCAACACCTCATCGATATGAATATCCATATAGGCATCATTGACAGTGATTTCGCCCAGGTTATCCACATCCGAAAAGTCAAACGCTTCGGCTTCGGCGATCTCTAAAATCCTGGCACCGTCTTCACCGCTCAGAAATTCGCCTTTGGCATTGAGCAGTTTTAAGGCATTCCATTGTTTGGGGTTGTGCGACGCCGTAAGGATAATGCCGCCATCGGCTTGCTCCAAAGGCACCGCAACTTCTACGGTTGGCGTCGTCGATAATCCCAAATCAATCACATCTATGCCCAACCCAATGAGCGTGTTTACCACCAGATTGTGGATCATCAGCCCCGAAATCCTCGCATCGCGACCAATCACGACAGTTAATTTTTCTTTTTTGATGTTATTTTTTAAAAAAGTCCCGTAAGCCGAGGCAAATTTCACGGCATCCACCGGCGTTAAGTTGTCACCCGCTTTACCGCCAATGGTTCCGCGGATTCCTGATATTGATTTGATTAAAGTCATGCTTTAAATTTTAGATTTTAGATTTTAGATTTTTGGCGTGCCGGCGATTGAAGCCTTGTCTGTTCCAGATGAAAGCGGCGCCGTCAGGCTTTCCGCTTTATCTTTTGCCTGCCTCGACTGCGCTCGGCATGACAAAAGGATGCCGCTGCAATCCTTCACGCAAAAACACTGCAAATATAGCAGTTGCAACCACACTGCCATATCCTAAAGTACAGTTTTCGACAATATGCTGAATTTTTCCGTGCATTTTACAAACATTCGCATTAAGCAAACTTTTGCTATATTTACGAATCAACCGCAACCCAATGAATTTCCTCGCACACATTTACCTTTCAGGCAACAACGACCTGGTCAAGATTGGCAACTTCATGGCCGACGGCATCCGTGGCAAGCAATACGAACACCTGCCGCCGGATGTCCAAAAAGGCATCTTGCTGCACCGATCCATCGATACCTATACAGACAATCATCCCATCTTTCGCGAAGGAACCAAACGGCTGCACGAGAAATACCACCATTATGCGGGCGTGATCATGGACGTTTTCTACGACCATTTCCTCGCCAAGAACTGGCCACAATACAGCGACGAAAAACTCGAGGATTTTGTAGAACGGTTTTACCAATCCCTACGCTACCACTACCAGCTGCTTACAGAAAAGACCCAAGGCATGATGCCGTATATGATCCAGCACAACTGGCTGCTCAATTACCAGTACAAGGAAGGCATTGCCAGAATCCTATTCCAGATGGACCAACGCACCAAAAACAATTCAAAGATGCAGTATTCCATCAACGAACTCGAACAATATTACCCTTTGTTCGAATCCGAGTTCACGCGATTTTTCCAGGATTTGCGTGTACACGCCGCAGAAAAACTAAGCAGTTTATGAAACACATCGCCTCGCTCCTGTTGTTTTGCTGCGCGTTCCATGCGTTGGCGCAACGCGGGCTGATTACCCAAAAAGCCATGGTCGTTTCGGCGCGTGAGGAAGCCTCAAAAATCGGTACCGACGTCCTTAAAAAAGGCGGCAATGCGTTTGATGCCATGGTTGCTACAGAGCTCGCGCTCGCCGTTGCATATCCTTATGCGGGCAACCTCGGCGGCGGCGGTTTCATGGTGTACAGAAAAGCCAATGGCGAAACCGGTTCGCTCGACTACCGCGAAAAAGCGCCCATGAATGCCACCAGAGACATGTACCTCGACCAGGCAGGCAACGTCATCCCAAACTTAAGTGTCGATGGCGCGATGGCTATTGGTGTTCCGGGTACGGTTGCGGGGGTTTTTGCGGTACACAAAAAATTCGGAAAATTGCCTTTTACAGAAATCCTGATGCCCGTGATCGCTTTGGCCAAAAGAGGGGTAGTTGTCACTGCTTATCAAGAAAAACAAATGGATCGATGGCGCGCAGACATCATAAAAGTAAGCGGCAAGGAAACCCTATTTGCCAAACCGTTTAAAGCAGGAGATACTATCAAATATCCGGCGCTCGCCGAAACCCTATCGCGCATTATGGCAAATGGAGCGGCAGAATTCTACCAAGGTGAAACCGCGCAAAAAATCGCGGCGTTCGTGCAACGAAACTGCGGCATTCTCACATTTGAGGATTTAAAAAACTACGAAGTAAAATGGCGTGAGACGGTGACTTTTAAATACAACGACCTTAAAATCATTTCTATGGCACCGCCGTCAAGCGGAGGACTTACGCTGCAACAAATCCTAACGATGATAGAACCCTATCCGCTGGCAAAATACGGGCACAATTCTGAAAAAGCCATCCAGGTGATTGTAGAAGCCGAGCGCCGCGCCTATGCCGATCGGAACTTCTTTCTCGGCGACCCCGATTTTGCGCAAATACCTAAAAATAAATTAATTGAAAAAAACTACCTCAAGAAACGCATGAAAAATTTCAGTTGGGATAAAGCCACGCCATCAGCCCAGGTTTCGCATGGTGACATCTCCATTTCCGAAAGCGATGAGACCACCCATTATTCTATCGTCGACGCTTTTGGCAATGCGGTGGCCGCAACCACTACACTCAACGGCGCATTCGGATCCAAACTGTATTCGGATGAATTGGGTTTCTTTTTCAACAACCAGATGGATGACTTCAGTGTCAAGCCAGGCGTTGCCAACTCATACGGTTTGGTGGGCGCTGAGGCCAACAGCATTGCGCCCGGAAAACGCATGCTGAGCTCAATGACCCCAACGATTGTTGAGAAAGACAAAAAACTGTTCCTGGTTTTAGGAACGCCCGGCGGCTCTACGATTATCACGTCGGTACTGCAAACCGTACTCAACGTAAGCGCGTTTAATATGGGCGTACAACAAGCGGTCAATGCGCCACGGTTCCACCACCAATGGCTGCCCGATGAAGTCGACTTTGAACCGGGTAAGTTCGCTCCCGAATTGCTTCAAAACCTTTCTAAAAAAGGCTACAACGTCAACGAAAAGAATTTGCCGGTGATCGGTAAGGTCGATGCTATCATGGTATTGCCCGATGGTGCGCTCGAAGGCGGCGCCGATTATCGCGGTGATGATAAGGCTGTAGGTTTCTAAAGAAAAAGCCTTCCGGTTTGTGAAAGGCTTCCTGCATCAATCGATGGTGAGCATCGCGAGGTTTTGGCTTTGTTTCACCGTGCCTAATTGAAGCACCATTAACGGCTTTAGCCATAAACCACTGCGTCCAAAATACAAACGAGGAGAAGAATGATTTTTTTCATAGTATACGTATTTACTTGTTAGGCATTTCTTTTATAGAGTCATTACAATGCAAAAGGGTTGGATGATTTTGCATTTTGTCACAAACATGCCCTTGGTTTAAAAAGTTTGTTATTTTTCTTCGGCTTTGGGGTTTAAAGAAGTAATTTTACGCCACTTATTTTTAATGGAATGTTCCGCAGCTTTCGCAACCAGATCGAATACCTTATTGTCTTAGGAAAAGACAGGCTTACCGGCAAACAGTTCATCTTTCTGTCGTCGGTGCTCGTTGGGATTTCGGCTGCGCTTGCGGTGATCGTCCTGAAGTCTTTTGCGCATTGGGTTTTTGTGGCGGCCACCTACATCAATACCACGCTAAAGCTCAGCTTCATGAACAGTTTGCTGCCTATCATCGGGATTTTGCTCACCGTACTCGTAGTCAAAAAAGTACTTGGCGGTACCATCGACAAAGGCACTTCGCAGATTTTGTATGCCGTAGCCAAAAAAGCGGGGATTATCCCAAAAAAGCAAATGTATGCACAGATTGTCACCAGCTCGCTCACCGTTGGGCTTGGCGGATCGGCCGGATTAGAAAGTCCTATTGTAATTACCGGCGCAGCGTTTGGGTCTAATTATGCCCAACGCTACCATTTGGGCTATAAAGAGCGTACACTGCTTATTGGCTGTGGCGTTGCGGCTGGGATTGCGGCGGCTTTTAACGCGCCCATTGCCGGTGTTTTGTTTGCGATAGAAGTGTTGCTGGTTGACGTCAGTATTTCGGCATTTACGCCCATTATGATTGCAGCGGCAACCGGCGCACTGGTTTCGGCAGTTGTTTTGGACGAGTCGATCTTATTGAATTTCAAGCAACAGCAAACTTTCAATTACCACAACATCCCGTACTATATTCTGCTGGGTGTTTTCACAGGGATCATAGCGGTTTACTATTCGAGGAATTTTCAAAAAACCGAACATTTCTTTTCACGGCTGCGGCTCACACCTTACAAAAAAGCGCTCGTGGGTGCCACGTTATTGGCCGCCATCATCTTTGTGTTCCCGACACTTTTTGGGGAAGGTTATGAAAGTATCAAGACATTGTCCGAAAGCGATCCCGGGCAATTGCTCGAGAACACTTTGTTTAGCGATTTCAGGCACAGCCCATTGGCGTTACTATTGTTTGTGGGCGCGGCGATGCTGCTCAAGGCATTTGCCACCGGACTAACTTTGGGTAGTGGCGGAAACGGCGGAAACTTTGCACCTTCGTTGTTCCTCGGGTCTTATGCCGGTTTCTTTTTTTCGAAATCACTCAACCTGACAGGGCTCACCAAACTACCGGTAAGTAATTTTACGATGGTTGGCATGGCGGGCATCCTTGCCGGACTCTTCCACGCACCGCTTACCGCGATCTTCCTGATTGCTGAAATTACAGGCGGTTACGACTTGATGATCCCACTGATGATGGTTTCCTCAATCAGCTTTGCCATCTCCAAAAAGTTCGAGAAGCACTCGCTCGATGTGAAAAACCTCGCCAAAAAAGGCCACGCTTTTACAAGCAATAAAGACGCGAACATCCTTTCTACGCTTGAGACCGAGAAAATCATCCAGACCGACTACCTTACCATCGCTCCCGACGAAAACCTCGAACAACTTGTAGACCTCATTTCACACTCCAACCAAGTGGTCTTTGCGGTAGTCAATAAGGACAATGAGTTGCTTGGACTTGTGTTTTTCAATGACATCCGCGAGATTATCTTTAGCAATTTTAAGGTCAAATACACCCAAGTGCATGAGATTATGAGCAAACCCGCCGCAATCGTGTCGCCTACAGATTCAATGGAAACCGTAATGAACAAATTCGAGAGCAGTAAAAAGGCATTCCTCCCGGTTTTGAAAAACGGGAAATACTTTGGTTTCATTTCAAAATCGGAGGCATTGGAGGCCTATCGGGAAAAATTGCAATCGTTGATTATTGAATAACAGTTCCTTTATCGTCAGTGTAAAAAATTTGGTTAGATTTGGATACCAAACAACCAAATGATGAAAAATTTCTTTCTGGCGCTGGCAGTACTTACGCTGGCGAGCGCCGCAAAAGCACAAAACAAAAACGATTCAAAGAAAAGTGACGACTTGCTCGCCGAACTATTCGGGAAGGTTTGCCAGTGCATCGATTCGATTCCGTACAGCATTTCGAAAGACGCAATCCATTTCAGGGTCAAATCGTGTATAGATGATGCCGCCGGAACTTACCAAATGGGACACAAGCTGATGAACGTCGACCTTTCTTCGGGCCAAACCAAAGACGTGACCATCGATGTAAACGTCAACAAAGATTCGGACGAGTACAAGAAATACTATTACGAAATGGAAAGTTACCTCATGGGCAATTGCAAAGCGCTTAAAGACCGTATGACCGCAGACGCGCATGTAAGCCATTCGTCAATGTCTGACAATCCCAAAGCCATGGAGTTATACCAACAAGGGCTTGACGCCACGAAGAGCGAGGATTTTCGGAAATCAATCGAGTGCTATCGAAAAGCCGTGAAAATCGACCCGAATTTTGCCTACGCCTACGACAATATGGGCATCTGCTACCGACGCCTCGAGGAATATGACAAAGCCATCGAGGCATACGAAAAATCGCTTAAGATTGATCCGTATGGCACCATGCCGCTGCAAAACCTCGGAATCGTTTACCAACGCAAAAAAGAATACGCCAAAGCCATCGCCGCGTATGAGCGGTTGGCCGAAATCGATTCTAAGAATGCAGAGGTGTATTACGGCATCGGCCAAACTTGCGTCGTTTATACGGGCGAATACGAAAAAGGACTTTATAATTTATGCAAGGCCTACCGAATGTAAGTAGAAAGCAAATCGCCGTACCGCAGCGATGCCGAAAAATTGATACAGTATGTGTATGACGAGATGAAAAAACAAGGAAAAGAAGCGCAATTTAATGAAATCCTGAAAAGGCATGACCTCAATCCGAAGTGATGCTGATTGGCTCTTTTTTAACAAAATCTTGCCAAGCTTGTAGTACAATCCACAAACCAAAATAGTAACTTTGCGCTCCCTAATTCAGGAGCAAATACCATGTTAGACAACGACAACACGATAGAAGTCCTGGGCGCGCGCGTCCATAATCTCAAGAATATAGAAGTCTCCATCCCAAGGGAAAAATTGGTGGTGATTACCGGGCTTTCGGGTTCGGGGAAATCGTCTCTGGCCTTTGATACGATTTACGCCGAAGGGCAACGCCGTTATGTAGAGACTTTTTCGGCCTACGCCCGACAATTCCTTGGTGGATTGGAACGCCCTGATGTAGATAAAATCGACGGGCTTTCGCCGGTTATTGCCATCGAGCAAAAAACCACGAGCAAATCGCCACGTTCTACTGTGGGAACGATTACCGAAATCTACGACTTCCTGCGGTTGCTCTACGCTCGCGCCGGAGATGCCTACAGCTTCAACACGGGAGAGAAAATGGTGAGTTACAGCGACGAACAAATCCAGCAACTCATTATCGAGAATTTCATCGGCAAGCGCATCAACATTTTGGCACCGGTAATCCGCGCGAGGAAAGGACATTACGGAGAGTTGTTCCAGCAAATTGCCAAACAAGGTTTCGTAAAAGTCAGGATCGACGAGGAAATCAAGGACATCACGCCGGGAATGAAACTCGACCGCTACAAAACCCACGATATTGAAATCGTCGTGGATCGGATTTTCGTGGAGGAAACGCCCGAAAGCCAAAAACGCCTGTCCGAAAGCATCCAAACGGCGATGTATCACGGCGAGAACATCCTGATGGTTTTAGACCAGGACTCGGGCGCAATTAGGTTTTTTAGCCGGAATTTGATGTGCCCGACTACCGGAATCTCCTACCAGAATCCCGAACCCAATCTGTTTTCTTTCAATTCCCCTAAAGGCGCTTGCCCGCATTGCAATGGTTTGGGAACTGTCAACGAAATCAATCTCAAGAAAATCATCCCAAACCCCAAATTGTCTATCAAGGCGGGTGGATTTGCACCGCTTGGCGAGTACAAAAGCTCGTGGATATTCAAACAACTAGAAACCATCGGCGAGAAATTCAATTTCAAAATTACCGACCCGATCGAGAAAATTCCCGCCGATGCCATGGAAATCATCCTGCACGGCGGCCATGATAAATTCGCTGTCGAGTCCAAGACACTGGGTATTACCAAGGAATACAAGATTGAATTTGAGGGCATTTCGCATTTCATCCAAAACCAGTTCAATGAATCTGAATCGGTAAGCATCAAGCGCTGGGCGAAGGATTTCATGGACGAGGTGCCGTGCGAAACCTGCGGCGGTTCACGTCTCAAAAAGGAAGCGTTGTATTTCAGGATCGATAACAAAAACATCCACGAATTGTCACTTATGGACATTTCTGATTTGAGCAATTGGTTCGACAAACTTGACAAACACTTGTCTGAAAAGCAAAAATTGATCGCATCGGAAGTCGTCAAGGAAATTCGCGACCGCTTGCATTTCCTGGTAAATGTCGGTTTGGATTACCTCGCGATTAGCCGCAGCTCTAAATCGCTTTCGGGTGGTGAGGCGCAACGCATCAGGCTGGCCACGCAGATTGGTTCGCAACTCGTTGGTGTACTTTACATTTTAGATGAACCGAGCATTGGTTTGCACCAGCGCGACAATGAAAAGCTGATTAAGTCGCTTGAAACACTACGTGACATCGGCAATTCGGTGATTGTGGTAGAACACGACAAGGACATGATCGAGCGCGCCGATTACGTCATCGACATTGGTCCGAAAGCCGGAAAATACGGCGGTGAAATCATTAGCATCGGGACACCGGCCGAAACTTTGAAACACCATACCTTGACGGCGCAATACATGAATGGGGAGAAACAAATCGAAGTTCCTAAGAAACGACGCGAAGGCAACGGAAAGTTTATGAAACTCACGGGCGCTACAGGAAACAACCTCAAAAATGTCTCGATTGAGTTGCCGTTAGGGAAATTGATTTGTGTGACGGGCGTTTCGGGTAGTGGCAAGTCGACATTGATCAATGAAACCCTCTATCCTATTCTGAATGCGCATTATTTTAACGGCGTCAAGAAGCCCAAACCTTACAAAAAGATTGAGGGTTTGGAACATATAGACAAAGTCATCGACATTGATCAAAGCCCGATTGGTCGCACGCCGCGCTCGAATCCCGCGACGTATACCGATGTGTTTTCTGAAATAAGGACGTTGTTTACCATGACGCCAGAGAGTATGATCAGAGGTTACAAAGCAGGACGTTTTAGTTTTAACGTAAAAGGCGGACGTTGTGAGACTTGCGAAGGATCGGGTGTACGCACCATTGAAATGAATTTCCTACCCGATGTGTACGTAGAATGTGAAACCTGCCAGGGCAAACGATTCAACCGCGAAACGCTCGAGATCCGTTACAAAGGCAAATCGATTTCGGATGTACTCGACATGACCGTAGACGAAGCGGTGCCATTTTTTGAGGCCATCCCAAAAATCTACCGCAAAATAAAGACGATACAGGATGTAGGCTTGGGCTATATTACGCTGGGTCAGCAAAGCACGACGCTATCTGGCGGTGAAGCGCAACGCATCAAACTGGCTACCGAACTGTCTAAAAAAGACACAGGCAACACGTTTTACATCATGGACGAGCCCACGACCGGCTTGCATTTCGAAGATATTCGCGTGCTCATGGAAGTCATCAATAAACTCGTCAACAAAGGCAATACGATACTCATCATCGAGCACAATATGGACGTGATTAAACTCGCCGATTACCTTATTGATATTGGACCGGAAGGCGGCAAAGGCGGCGGGACGGTTGTGGCTGTTGGTACACCTGAGGAAGTGGCGAAGAATAAGAAGAGTTATACGGCGGAATTTTTGAAGAAAGAGCTTTGAGAAATTTATCTTTCTGCGTATGGTGCTTTTGACCTTCAAGAACAGAAGAAAATGATCAGTTTGGGCGGCAGAATTAATGTAAATAAACGCCGTTCGGGCATATCTTAATCAAAGTGAAATGGATGGTTGGTGTCTTTTCTGCCATAAATTTATCAAACGCTAGTTTTTTATAACACATCAGTAAGAAAATGGCGGCAACCCAAGAATTGAATTTGATGTCGACACCGGAAAGCAAACGCTAGCTTTAAGCGACTGCCACAAATCTTTATGGGCCGCCGCCAAATCCTTTTTACTCACAAAACCATTTTTAGCTGTGCCTTGACATTGTCGCGCAAATGTCCAGGGTGTTATTACTGCAATTAACGGTGTTAGACAAAAAAACATCGAAGGTTTTACGATTTTGGCGCGAGTTGATTCAGTAGCTTTTATTGAATATTAAAGTCAATTTCGAGCGTTATTAGGCTGTCGAATTTAACAAAGTCTGCAGATTTTCTGGATTTGGAAAACAGAGATTTTTTATAGGGATACACCAGCCCCTTCCCTGAAGGTAAAATACGATTTTTTTCGTTGACGCAGAGGCAGAAAAACTGCATCATTCCTTAACCCGAATCGAAATCGTTGTATGCGCCAATTCAGACCAAAGTTTTATTTAAAATTACAGCATAAATTTGCAAACTGGAAATTTTCGGGTACTTTTGCCTGCTTTTTAAATGGATAATTAACATTGGATAATTGATGATTATCGAACCAACGAAAGCCCTAGCCCGGATAGAAACGGCATCCTTTTGCTTTTTTCTTTAAAAAGTAAAAGATTGCCTCATAATGATAAAAATTTAAAAATAGGAATTCGGCCCGTTCGCTGCGCTCGGGTGAGTGGATAGCCGGATTAGCTTCTAATTATGACAAAACCAAATAGTTGACAACTATCCACTGTCAATTATCAATTAACAATTCATATGCGATTACAAGATTTTGACAATGACGAGGACAAAGTAATCCAGGACAAGCTCAAGCAGAAAACCTGGAATGAGATTAGAACCAACGACAGCTGGGCGATTTTTAAGATCATGGCCGAGTTCGTGAACGGTTACGAGACGATGGGACGTATTGGCCCGTGTGTTTCTATCTTTGGGTCGGCGCGTACCAAACCAGATGACCATTTTTATCTTTTGGCCGAGAAGATTGCCTTCAAGATTAGCAAGGCCGGATACGGTGTGATTACGGGCGGCGGTCCAGGCATCATGGAAGCCGGAAACAAAGGGGCGCATTTGGGCGGCGGAACTTCTGTGGGCCTCAACATCGAGTTGCCATTTGAACAGCATTACAACCCGTATATTGACCGCGACAAGAACTTGCAATTTGATTATTTCTTTGTGCGCAAGGTAATGTTCGTGAAATACTCCCAAGGATTTGTAGTGATGCCGGGCGGATTTGGGACGTTGGACGAAATGTTTGAAGCGATTACGCTAATCCAGACCAAAAAGATTGCAAAATTCCCCATTATACTGGTAGGAACTGATTTCTGGTCAGGGCTTATGGAATGGGTAAAGACCATCCTCGTGGAGAAATACAATAACGTGAGTCCTCACGATCTTGATCTGGTGAAAATCGTGAATACCGAAGATGAGGTGGTAGAGGTACTCGACAAATTCTACAAGAAATACGACCTGAGTCCGAACTTCTAAGGACAAGGGCGTTTCATAGACAAGGGCGCAAGGCTTACACGGATTTCAGAGGAGTTCGATTGTAACCTTTGCGCCTTTCGTGTTTAAATTAGCTTTTTACGACAGCTTTGTTTTCACCATCAAATCTTAAAATTGGATTAATATCAAAATAAATGGGTATTTTTAAGCCGTACTCTATGTTAATTGCGTATTATTAAGAAAACAAATTCCATTGAAATTACTCCCTAAGTCGCTTTCTATACCGATGCTTTTGTTGGCCGGCGCCGTTTCTTTTGCGCAGCACCACTCCCACTTTACCGTAGAGGTCGATGCGAAAAACTTCACGCTCAATGTCATCCAGGAGTTGACGTTCAACAACCAGTCGAAGGATTCTATCGGGACCATCGTGCTTAATGACTGGAACCACGCCTACTCTGATAAGAACTCCTGGCTGGGCAAAAGGTTTTCTGATGAATTTGTTAGGTCGTTTCACCTGGCCAAAGACAGCCAGCGGGGTTTTACGAGCAACTTAACGGTGATCGACAGCGAGCATTCGTTCCTGAAATGGCTGCGACCAAAAAACAATATCGATCTCATCGAGGTTTCGCTGCGCGAGAAAATACCGCCTGGCGAGAAAGTGCAACTACACCTCACCTACAGCGTAAGGCTACCCAGCGACGAATTCACCAAATACGGCCGCAACAGCAGAGGCGAAATGGTGGCCAAGAACTGGTTTTTGACACCCGCGCGTTACGAGAACCATAAGTTTTTGCGGTACAGCAACGTGAACCTCGACGACATCGCCAACGGCCTATCGGATTACGACCTTGAAATCAAACTGCCTGCAGGGTTTGAATTGGAGACCGACCTTGACGCAACAAAACAGACCAAAACCCAGCAGCAATCCACAATGGCTTTCTCGGGTAAAAACCGCAATGAATTTAGTTTGTTCATCGCACCCAAACTCACGTTTGCTAGTTACAAAAATGATTTGCTCACCGTCGCTACTGATTTGCAAGACAACCGTTTAAGTGATATTCAAAAAGCGATTGTCGTAGACCGGATTGTGCATTTCGTGCACGAGCACGTGGGCGATTATCCGTATGAGAAAATAACCGTTTCTGAGGTAGATTACCAGCGCAATCCGTTTTACGGACTCAACCAGTTGCCGGCCTTTATCAGCCCGTTTTCTGACGAATTTATCTTTGAACTCAAGTTCCTCAAGACTTATCTCAACAACTTCCTACACAACAGCCTGCACCTCGACGCGCGCAAAGACAACTGGATTTACGATGGCATTCAGGTGTACACGATGATGAATTACATCGACGAGCACCACCCAAATGCCAAGATGATGGGAAGCCTCGCCAAGCTTAAGATACTCAAGAGTTTCAATATCATCAACCTCGATTTCAACGAGCAATACAGTTACTACTATATGCTCATGGCGCGCAAGAATCTCGACCAGCCGCTTAGCGACCCCAAGGACCGCTTGATCCGTTTCAACGAGAAAATCGCCTCGAAATACCGTGCGGGACTCAGCTTGAAATACCTTGACAATTATTTGGGTGACAGTCTGGTGCCGCGAAACATCCAACGGTTTTTTGCCGATAACAATCTGAAGCAAAGCAATCGTGCAGCGTTTGAAAACCAAATCAGGCAGGGCACCGATAAAAACATCGATTGGTTTTTTAAGACCATCATCGATTCGCGCGACATTGTCGATTATAAGTTCGATGACGTGACCAGGACCAAAGACAGCGTTACCTTTACGATCAAAAATAAAACCGGTACGACGGTGCCGATTCCTGTATTTGGGATCAATGACAAACAAATCGTATTCAAGAAATGGTACGACAATATCGATACCAACAATACATTTACCGTTGCGCGTAAATCGGCCAAAAAAATCGTAATCAACTACAAAAATGAAGTCCCCGAATACAACCTGCGCAACAACTGGAAAAAACTCGAGGGATTTTTTGGCAACAACCGCCCGTTTAAGTTCGCATTCCTCAAAGACCTGGAAGATCCGTACTACAATCAGATCCTATATGTACCAACGGTGAGTTACAATTTGTACGACGGTTTATCGCCAGGTTTGCGTTTCCACAACAAAACGCTGCTGGACAAGCCTTTCAACTACGACGTAAATCCGATTTATTCGCCCAATACGCAATCATTGACCGGAAGCGCCAGTCTCGGTTTCAACCACTACAATCGCGAAAGCCGTTGGTACAACACCCGTTACGGCATCAGTGGGAATTATTACCATTACGCGCCCGATGCAGCTTACCTCAAGGTCAATCCTTATGTGAATTTTGCCATCCGCGATGCCGATTTCCGGGATAATCGCAAACAGGGATTCAATCTGCGTTACAATATGGTACACAAAGATGCATCGAAGATTGTTAAAGACAGTACCGATGACAATTATTCGGTGTTTAGTTTGCGTTATTACAATTCCAAGCAGGAAATCACCAATACCGTTACATTCAATTCGGATGTACAGCTTTCAGACGCCTTTGGTAAAGCGGCGTTTGAGATACAATATCGCAAGCTTTTTGACAACAACCGCCAGATCAACCTGCGATTGTACGGCGGAACTTTCCTTTACGATGGCAAACTCAAAACAGACGGTTACAACTTTGGCGTATCAAAACCCAACGACTATTTGTTCGAGTACAATTTATTTGGTCGGTCGGAAACCTCCGGGATTTTTTCACAGCAATACATCCAGGCCGAAGGTGGCTTCAAGTCTATACTGCAACCCGAAAGCGCCAACCAGTGGCTGGTAAGCGCCAACGTGAGCGCGAGCATCTGGAACTGGATAGAGGTTTACGGCGATATCGGTTTGGCCAAAAGCAAAAGTCTCGATGCCAAATTGTTGTATGACAACGGTATTCGTTTGAACCTTGTTCCCGACTATTTTGAGCTGTACTTACCGATTTATTCTAATAACGGTTGGGAGATTGCACAGCCACAATATGCCAAGAAAATCCGCATGGTAGTGACCTTCAGTCCAAAAACCCTGATCAATCTTTTCACCCGAAAATGGTTTTAATCGAAAAAGCGAACCGTTCCCCGATTTTTGAAAATATCGTAAAAAAATCAAACCTTTTTTAGTTAAATTTGTCCTCCAACGTAGTAAATCCATTTATGACACAAGCAGAAACCAATACCGCACTGACTTTTGAGGATTTCAAAAAAGAAGTATTAAACGACTATAAAATAGCCATCCAAAGCCGAGAATGTAGCCTTCTGGGACGACGAGAAGTACTTACCGGCAAAGCCAAATTCGGAATTTTCGGCGATGGCAAGGAAGTGCCGCAACTGGCCATGGCAAAAGCATTCCGCAACGGCGATTTCCGTTCGGGCTACTACCGCGACCAAACCTTTATGATGGCCATAGGCGCGCTGAGCATCCAGCAATTTTTCGCGGGTTTGTACGGTCATACCGATATCAGCCACGACCCCATGTCGGCCGGACGCCAAATGGGCGGGCATTTCATGACACATAGTTTAAATGAAGACGGTTCGTGGAAAAACCTCACCGGGCAGAAAAACTCCAGCGCCGACATCTCTCCAACCGCGGGACAAATGCCGCGCCTGCTGGGATTGGCACAAGCTTCTAAGATTTACCGCGAAGTCAAAGGGATTGATACCACCAATTTTTCTGAAAACGGAAACGAGATCGCCTGGGGAACCATCGGCAACGCCTCGACTTCCGAAGGTTTGTTTTTTGAAACCATCAATGCAGCCGGTGTTTTACAAGTGCCGATGGTGATGAGCGTCTGGGACGATGAGTACGGCATTTCTGTACACGCCAAATACCAGACCACCAAAGAGAATATCTCCGAAATCCTATCCGGTTTCCAGCGGGATGAGGATAATAAGGGTTACGAAATTATGCGCGTGAAAGGTTGGGATTATGCCGACCTGGTATCGACTTACGAACGCGCCGCACAGATTGCCCGAGAAGAGCACGTTCCGGTTTTGGTGCACGTGACCGAACTCACGCAGCCGCAAGGACACTCAACGTCGGGTTCGCACGAGCGTTACAAAAATGCCGAAAGACTCGGATGGGAAGGCGATTTTGATTGTGTTAAACAAATGAAATCGTGGATGGTTACCTACAATATCGCCACCGACGAAGAGCTTGACGCCATCGATGCCAACGCCAAAAAGGAAGTCCTCGAAGGCAAAAAAGCAGCCTGGGAAGCGTTCTTAAGCCCAATAAAGGCCGAACAACAGGAACTTGTTGCTTTATTGGAGCGCATCTCAGCGTCTAGCGACAATAAGGTTTTTATCCAAAAATACAGCAATGATTTGGCTTCGATCAAGGAACCAATCCGCAAAGACCTGCTGTCTACCGCCCGTAAAGTATTGCGCATGGTGGTTAAAGAAAATGGCAAAGCCGAACTTTCACAGTGGATTACCGCTTACACCCAAAAAATACAACCGAATTTCAGCTCGCATCTGTTCTCGCAATCGGCTGAGCAAGCCACTTCAATCAAGGAAGTCTTGCCCACTTATGAAGATGGCGCCGAGGAAGCAGACGGCCGTGTCATCATCCGCGACAATTTCGATGCGATTTTCACCAAATATCCGCAGGCATTGGTTTTTGGGGAAGATGCCGGAAACATTGGAGATGTAAACCAAGGCCTTGAAGGCATGCAGGAAAAATACGGGTTGTTGCGCGTATCCGATGCCGGAATCCGCGAAGCGACAATCCTCGGTCAAGGTATCGGGATGGCCATGCGTGGTCTGCGCCCGATTGCCGAAATCCAGTACCTCGATTATCTACTGTACGCGATCCAGATCATGAGCGATGATTTGGCCACTTTGCAATACCGTACGCGCGGCAAGCAAAAGGCGCCGCTGATTATCCGTACCCGCGGACACCGTCTCGAAGGCATTTGGCATTCGGGTTCGCCTATGGGCATGGTGATCAACGCCATTCGCGGAATCCACGTCTTGGTTCCGAGAAACATGACCAAAGCGGCCGGTTTTTACAATACGTTGCTCGAAGCCGATGAACCCGCATTGATTGTAGAATGTCTTAACGGCTATCGCCTCAAGGAAAAAATGCCTACGAATCTGGGCGCTTTCAAAACGCCAATTGGTGTGGTAGAAACCATAAAGAAAGGGACCGATATCACGCTGGTTTCTTACGGTTCTACGCTGCGATTGGTAGAACAGGCAGCCAAGGAACTGCTCGAGACGGGAATCGATTGCGAAATCATCGATATCCAATCGTTGTTGCCTTTCGATTTGAACCACGATATTGTCAAAAGCGTCATGAACACCAATCGATTGCTGATTGTGGATGAAGATGTTCCCGGTGGCGCTTCGGCTTTCATCCTACAGCAAATCCTCGATGAGCAGAACGCTTACGATTATCTGGACAGCAAACCGCAAACGTTAACTGCAAAGGCGCACCGCCCGGCGTATGGAACCGATGGCGACTATTTTTCTAAACCATCTGCAGAAGATATTTACGAAAAGGTATACGCGATGATGCAAGAAAGCAATCCGGCGAAATTTCCCGCTTTGTATTAGAACCAAAGTAATAATCGACGGTTCGTGCCTCTTGGTTGCAGTCGGGAAATAAATTTTCTAAAATAAAAGTTATAATGCCAGCGTCATTAATCGATGTTGGCATTTTTATTTTAAATTTATAAAGCAAAGACTAAAACATGTGGACAGCCCTATTTGACAAAATGCCGCCCGTCAAAGTAATCGATGAATCGATTGACTACAAGTATTATGTAAATCTGGACCTTTCGTTAGCCAACAGAGACCTCGCACTGGTCAATATCGACGATGCCCAAGCTTTTGGGCGCTACCTAAACAAATACTTGTCGCAGAATCGGGCTAAGGTAGCCTACGGCGGCTATAACGAAAAACGGAGTCTTTATAAGCGCAGGGCGATTTTTAAAAATGATAATTCTCCGGAGCGCGACATCCATATCGGCCTGGATCTATGGTCGCCAGCGGGTACTCCTGTTTTGGCGGCACTTGACGGAAAAGTTCACAGTTTCAATTATAACGCCGGAGTCGGCAATTACGGCCCGACGCTTTTGCTTGAACACGCTGTAGAAGAACAGGTTTTTTATACTTTGTACGGACATTTGTCGTTAGAGAGTATCTCCGGGCCAGCAATCGGGCAAACCGTAAAAGCAGGTGAGCAAATCGGGACATTAGGCGATGCAATCGTCAACGGAGACTATGCACCGCATCTGCATTTTCAACTGATTCGCAATATTGCCGATTATTTTGGCGATTATCCCGGCGTTTGCAACGAACAGCAATTGCCTTTCTTTCTTGACAATTGCCCCGACCCAAATTTGTTATTAAAAATCAATATACAATGAAAAAGTTAGCTATAATCTTTGCCCTGCTGGCAGTTTTTGGTTGTAAATCGAAGAAAGCAACGGTCGTAGTGCCGCCAGAACCCAAAATAAAGAAAGTCGAGATTGTCGAAATAGCACCCGAACTAAAAGATAAGGCGTATGATTTGGGACGGCGCGTACTGATGACCTGCAACATTTCTAAATTCAGGCCGTTCAATACCGACGAAGCCACGGCATCTGTCATCAAGAATATGACCAAGGAAAGGCTCACCAAAACCTGCCTTAAATTCCGCCTCAAGTACGGTGATTTCAGGGATCTCGAGCTAAAGGAGGTTTTCAGGAACAAAACAGACAACACCACTGTTTTTAGGTACAAGGCGCTATATGAAAAGAAAATTGCCAATAAGGAATTGCGGCTCACCATGAATGAGAAAAATCAGGTCTCGTCTATCAAATC
>JAKQJQ010000385.1 GCA_029561105.1 Bacteroidota bacterium | reverse complement strand
TTGCGAGCGTTATCGCCTGTGATAATTCAGACACAGTTATTATCAATTCAAGCGTTTTCTTATAATTGTTAATTTGTCCCCGCAAAATGGGGACACATCCACAAATTATCATTTTCAGCCGGGCGTTTTCATCCTCGGCTTTTATTGCGCGCTCCCGCCAATAGCGAATATAATCATGCACTTCGTCATTCATCCCGCACCTCCTGCGGGTACTCATCCCATGTGCGTCCGTCAAGGACGCGACCAGCGTTTTTCTTGCCAACTCGCCGGAACCATGCCTTTTGGTATCCAATAGCACCAGGAACATCTATGCTTGTTAGTCTTTCGTTTCCATCTTGTCTCATTTCTTCGCGCTCATTGGTAAGTTGCCATTCCCCCCATTGTTTGAAGAAAAATGGCACATTTGCTTCCTGACACTGATCCCGAATTGACCTTACCCAATTCGGGTGCATTGGGCGGGCGCGTGTTCCGCTTTCGCCTCCAACAATGACCCAATCAATTTTGCTTACAACGATTGAGTATGGTTTACTGTGCGGGATAGTTCCTAGTAACGCTAAATCAATCGCACTCAGTAGTGGCTCCAAACTCAGGAAGCGCACCGCAGCTGGCGTTTGCAGCAGGTAAGGCGCACGTTCATCATAAGCCTGCTGGTTTTCCGCACTCACACCCATCCAGATGTTTGGCAATACACCGAACCCATCACGCAAAAGTAAATCAACCGTTTCAGCCATGCGGTCAGCGCGTTTTGTCAAAATCATGAATGTGTGTTGCGGGTTTGCCAGCATTACCGACCAAATATCCTTGATAAACTCATACTCCACGCGATTGTGAAAGATGTCACTCATGGAATTGACAAAAACACGCTGATGACCTTTCAACTTCGCAGGTTGTTTCAACCTGTACGGTAAACAACGCACATCCGTAAACTTGCGTTCTCCCCAAAACCGATTTGCAATTCCTTCGGCATAGCAATTCCGGCAACCTTCGCTGACCTTTGTGCAACCAGTGACAGGATTCCAAACCGCCGTAGCCCATTCAATCTTTGTTTTGTTCATCCCGCACCTCCTTTCCTATATACTCTTGATTAATGTTCTTTTTACTGTGAACGAACCTGTGGCACTTTACGCAAAGTAGCACAAGATTAGAACTTCAGCGGCAAAAACCGGCGATTAAATTCATCTTCGTATAATAA
>JAKQJQ010000376.1 GCA_029561105.1 Bacteroidota bacterium | reverse complement strand
CACCGACAGACAGCGCGACGAAGAAGATGATTCAGTCAGAGTAGCCAAAGCAAATGGGCGGAAGAAATTCCATCCGTTTCAAGAGGATGATGCGTGGCCCGGAAAAATGATTCCGGGTCGCGCATTTTTTTTGGAGGTAAGGCAATGAGGGTTTTGGATTGGCTCTTAATAAAACAATCTATAAACGGAAGTTGGAGAATATCAAAAATGAATGTTCGATCTTGCTGCCCTTACAAATCAACCAACACATATGCACAGACTTTTTTCTCAACTGCTCCCCCTGCTTTTTCTGGCCTTTCTGGCTGCCTGCACCGACAAAGCCCCTAAATCACCCGAAGCCATCGGCGGCGACAAAGACACGCACGGCTGCCTGCCCGCAGCGGGCTATCAATGGTCGGTTTTGAAAAACGACTGCATCCGTCTGTTCGAATCGGGTATCCGGCTCGATGCGCAGGCAGCAGGGCTGGACACAACTGTTTCTGCTTTTGTCGTTTTCAAATCGGCCGAAGACGATGCCCAGGCCGAACTCTTTCTGCCCACAGGTACAGGTTCTATTTTACTCAAAAAGATGTCCGACAACGGCGCAGGTCTCTGGAGTGATGATACGTTTTCCTTATCGCAATGGAAAGGTATGTACACCCTCCATGGCAAATCGGGCGTTTTATTGTACCAGGGGAAATAAGAGGGTATTTGGTTTTTTGTGCATGGTGTTTGGCCGTAGCGTACACCGCTCCGGGCTTGAATTGCGGGATGTGAGAAGCGGACATAAAAAATCCCGGATTTTTCAAATCTGAAAAATCCGGGACACAAAAAATCTAAAAGTTGGTTTTGCTTTTCGTCTGTAGCATTTATATGAAGGCCTGGGATTTAGTGTCTATCATGAATGGAATCCATTGTTTCCCAAACACTAAAAACCAAAAACCAAACACCCACTATACCATGGCAGCCAGTTGCGCCAGGCGAGCGGAGTAACCCGCTTCGTTGTCGTACCAGCCCACGATGCGGCAGGTATTGCCGTTCACCTGTGTCAGCGGTGCGTCGAAAACGCAGGAGTGCGTGTTGCGTACGATATCG
>JAKQJQ010000375.1 GCA_029561105.1 Bacteroidota bacterium | reverse complement strand
GTACACGCCAATATAATCCACGTCGTATGAGTTGAACTCCATCACCACATAACGCCTAAACCAATCAGGGTCTTTGGTCTGTGTGAATTTGACCAAATCGTCCCAAAACGTCACGTCAATAATCGATGCCGTATGGATGTTGGAATTGAGCTGTACCAAAGAATTGACCTCGTTGTTGTATTGGTCGTAAGTAGATTGGTAAACATGTTTTTCTTGGCGGTCGGTATACAAATAAAGCGACAGATACAGCAAAAAGAAAAGAATACTCGAACCAAATATGAGCAGCAACAACCTGAAATAGGTGTTTAGATTAACTATTTTTTTCATAGAATTGGGGGAAATTCACACAAAAATTGATGCTGCAATATAACACATTTGATATATCCTTTAACGTCGGCAAAAAAAACTCCGGAGCGTATCCGGAGTCCTTCATTATTAACCAACCTTTTAATTTAAATAACAGTGCCTTTAAACGTGAGTACTTTTGAAGCTTCCTCGGCGTTGGTGGTTACGGTCACTTGTTTGGTGAATGCGCCTTTATTCGCTGCATTGTAAGTGGCAGTCACCTTTGCCGTTTCGCCCGGTTTGATAGGCGTTTTGGTGTAATCGGTGGCGGTACAGCCGCAAGATGCTTTTACGTTGGTGATCACCACATCGGCGGTACCGGTGTTTTTGAATTCGAAAGAAATGGCTTTGGGTTTGTTCTGCGGGATGCTCCCCAAATCAACCGATTCGCTTTTCCAAGCAATCGGAGACGCTTTAACTTCAGTATCCACCGCAGTTTTCGATGGCAAAATGGTAAAAGACATCAAGCCTAGTGTGCAAGCCAAAATGGCAATTTTAATGGTTTTCATAATTTTAGAATTTTAAAGATTACTATTGGTTTGTTAATCAACGAGTCAAAAGTAAGCCAACCGTCCATGCGCCCTTGTTAAGCGGTTTCAAATGTTTGTTAATGACTTGTTAACGGTAAAATGGCTCGACAAATTTGAGTAATATTGTGTACGTTTTTTAGAAGCTAATCCTGCTGTCCGCTCACCCGAGCGAAGCGAACAGACCGAATACGAAAATAAATAGTAAACAATGAGGTAATCTTTTGTCCGCTGGCAGCAGCGGAACAAAAGGATGCCGCTGCCATCAGGGCTAAGGCTTTAGACTCAAATCAACATCCGTGAAAATCAACAAACTCAATAGTATCATTGTTCTTGGCCTCATCGCCATCATCGGGATCCTTGTGGCGCAATTGCTCTGGACCCGTCAGGCTTTTAATCTTGAGGAGAAGAAATTCAGCCAAAAGGCACACATCGCACTGCTCGAAGTGGCGCGCAAACTCTATGAAGGCACCAACCACGAACTGCCGACCGAGAATCCGGTGCAGAAAATTTCCAATGATTACTACATCGTCAATATAGACAATGATTTCGAACCCAAGATCCTTGAATTCTACCTCAAGAATGAGTTCGAGAAAGTCAACCTCCACACCGATTTTGAATACGCCATGTACAATTGCCAAAGCGATGAAATGGTCTACGGCAACTACGTTTCGCACATAGAAAAACCATCGGGCAGGCACACGGTTTATTTCCCCAAGCACAAAAACCTGATTTATTATTTTGCGATCCGTTTTCCTAACGAAACCTCGTTTCTGTTCAGCTCATTGCGGTTTTGGTTTGTGCTTTCGCTGGCGCTGGTCGTGATTCTGCTGGTCTACGTCTACTCGATTTTTACGATCCTGCAGCAAAAAAAATACTCCGAACTCCAACGCGATTTCATCAACAATATGACCCACGAATTCAAGACACCATTGTCTTCAATCCTTCTCGCCTCGAACTACCTAAGCAAACAACCCGCAATACAACAAGAGGAAAAACTCGAGAAGTATGCTCAGATTATCATAGAACAAGGCAATAAGCTCAACACACACATCGGTAAAATCCTGAGCATCGCCAAGTCTGACAATTCGGCTTTGAAATTAGATAAGAAACCCATAGCATTGGTCACTGTTTTAAAAGAAGTGGTCGACAACATCACACTCAAATACCCCAATGCCACGATAGCCATCCAATCGCAAAAAAACGATTACACCATACAAGCCGACACCTTTCATTTTACCAACATCCTGTACAACCTGCTCGATAATGCGGTCAAATATTCTGAAAACGAGCCCCAAATCACCGTGAGGATTTTGGAGGAGAAAGGCCAAATCTGGCTGGAATTCACAGACAACGGCATCGGCATCGCACCCAAAAACCTGCCATACATCTTTGACAAATTTTACCGCATCCCAACTTCCAAGAGCAATGAAGTCAATGGTTTTGGCCTCGGATTGTATTACGTCAAAAAAATATGCACCTTGCACCACTGGAAAATCAGTGCGCGCAGCAACCCGCAAGCCGGCATCACCGTCACCATTTTAATTCCTAAACCATGAGCCAGAACAAGATTTTATACGCCGAAGACGACCAAACGCTTGCCTTTTTAACCAAAGACAACCTCGAACAGCACGGTTATGCCGTAACGCATTGTGCCAACGGTCAAATTTGCCTCGACCAATTCAACAGCAGCGCGTTCGACCTGTGCATCCTAGACATCATGTTGCCCAAAATCGATGGTTTTGAGCTTGCAGCGGCCATCCGCAAAGCCAACCGCGACATCCCGATTATTTTCCTTTCGGCCAAAACGCTTAAGGAAGACCGCATCAAGGGACTGCGTTTGGGTGCCGATGATTACCTCGTAAAGCCTTTCAGCATAGAGGAATTGCTGCTCAAGATCGAAGTGTTTTTGCGCCGATCGAATAAGACCGCTACAGAACCATCGGTCTACCGTGTTGGTAAGTTCGACTTTGACAGCCGTAACTTTACCCTATCGGCTGCGACCGAAAAAATTACGCTTACCCAACGCGAATCAGACTTGCTTCGATTGTTCCTCGACCACAAAGACGCAGTACTCAAACGCGAGGAAATCCTGCTCAAACTTTGGGGCGATGATGATTATTTCAGGGGCCGAAGCCTCGATGTTTTCATCTCCAGGCTGCGCAAAATACTCGCCGATGAACCCGGCATTGCTATAGAAAACCTGCACGGCGTGGGGTTTCGGTTTGTAACCGGTCAATAGCCCACCATCGAATTCTAAACCAAAGCTACCGAATTCTAAACTTGCCGTTTCCTAGCAGAAAGTTGCGCTATATTTGTGATGCTAACCCACTGCAACATGCTTCAAAACAAGCCCTCATCGCTGCTGCTCGCGTTACTGTTATTGACAGCCACGTTTTCGTCTGCACAAAATGCCGCCATCGATAGCCTTAAAAGGGTTGTTAGTGCGGCCAAGATAGACACCGCCAAAGCCAACGCCTGCAACGCGCTCGCCGATGCGTTCAAGGAAATCAATCCCGATTCTACCAACCGTTACGCGCAAAAAGCCTACCTGCTCTCGCAACAAGCCCAATACGATTTTGGGATGGCCGACGCGCTGATGAACCAGGGAAACGCCAACATCATCCTGAGCAATTATCCCAAAGCACTCGCCAATTTTAAAAAAGCACAATCGTACTACCAATCACAACTCGACAAGGATTCGGGCATCGACAGCAAAACCATTAAAAATGGGCTCGCCCGCGCTTATGCCAGTTGCGCGGTGGTGTATTCTGAGGAGAACAATTATCCGGCGGCTTTAGAAAATTATTTCAGCGCGCTCAAGTTGTATCAGGAAATCGGCAATAAAGTAGGGATTTCTAAAGCCTACAACAACATCGGAATCGTTTACAAATCGCAGCAAAAATGGGACAAGGCACGCGACTATTTCGGGAAAGCCTTAAAGTTACAGCAACAAACCGGCGAGCAGATTGTGGGCGTGACCCTTACCAATATCGGTGCGATTTATTTTGAACAAAAACAGTATGCTAAGGCATTGGGCTATTACCAGCGCGCCCAAAGCGAATTCAAAAATACCGACAACAAACGCGGGAAAGCCTTACTGCAAAGTTATCTTGGCGACTACTACGCCTTTGAGAACAATCCAGCCAAAGCCCTCGATTATTACAAGGAATCACTTGCGTTGTACGACGAATTGCAAAACAAATTTGGCGCAGCGCTCGTGTATTACAATGTTGCGACTTTGCAGGCCAAACAGAAAAACTACTCCGACGCGTTGGCCAAGGCCACGAAATCTTTGCAACTCGTCCGCGAAATCGGAGTGCTCGACCAAACCGTACAATCCGAGCAATTGCTCAGCGAAATTTATGGCGCTATGGGCAACCCCGCGCAATCACTCGAGCACTATAAAGCGTATGTCAGCGTGCGCGACTCGTTACAAAACGAAGA
>JAKQJQ010000325.1 GCA_029561105.1 Bacteroidota bacterium | reverse complement strand
CGCAAGCATCAGACCGAGAAACTTTTTTGCTGGGGCCTTGCCCTAGTGCTGGGTGGCGCCATTGGTAATTTGTATGACCGCGTTACCCTTGGTTATGTGGTGGATTTTTTGAATTTTCACATCAATGATTATTATTGGCCTGCGTTTAATGTGGCCGATAGTGCGATTGTAGGTGGCGTTGGTCTGTTGTTGTTGGATAGTTTCAAAAAGCCGAATAATTAGCGCTTAAAGGGTGATGCCATGCCAGACTGGAAAAAACTCATAGAAGGTAAAATTTCACTGGCAAAACGTGGTGCAAAGCCCAGTAAAGCCAGTGAAAATGGTAAAACCAGTGAAAATGCGCGCATTCCTGCTGGGCAAAAACAGGTTAATAACTTTCCCATTTTAGATTTAGGCATCAAGCCTGAGATTAAAATAGACGACTGGCGACTCAGGGTTTTTGGCTTGGTAGAAAATGAAATTAAGCTCGATTGGGCACAGTTTCAAGCCATGCCGCAACTCACCGATATTTCTGATTTTCATTGTGTGACGCGCTGGAGCCAGCTGGATATGGATTGGCAAGGCGTGCGCGTGCGCGATGTGCTGGCACTCGCCAAACCACTGAACACCGCGCATTTTGCCACCATGCACAGCTATGATGGCTACACCACCAACTTGCCGATTGAAGCTTTGCTCGATGACGATGTCATTCTCGCGCATGCTGTGTTTGGCAAAGCCCTATCGCGCGAGCACGGTGGCCCAGTGCGCATGATTGTGCCCAAGCGCTATGCTTGGAAAGGCGCGAAATGGATTAAAGCCATAGAATTGCATGAGCATGATAAACGCGGTTTTTGGGAGGTGCGCGGTTATCATAATGAGGCTGATCCGTGGTTAGAGCAACGTTTTAGCGAAGATTGAATTTAATTTGCGCCAAGCGTTGTTGCAAATGCTTGCCGTACCAATGCGTACTGTCTGCGCATATGCGCCTAGCTTGACGTTTAAATTCAATCTTTACTGGAGGTTTGAGTGGTTGATTTAAGCTTCACATTTTCAGGTGAATGTTGGCTGTGGACTGCTGAAAATCAAGTCAGTTGGCACTTTGTGACCTTGCCGCAAGATCAATCCGAAGAAATCAAATTTTTTAACCAAAATCTGCATGGCAAAAGGCGTGGCTGGGGCTCGGTGCGCGTTGCGGTGACCATTGGCAACACGCACTGGCAAACGTCAATTTTTCCTTCATCTCAACTGAATGCGTATCTTTTGCCTATTAAGTCAGAGGTGCGCAAAAGTGAAAAAATTGCTGTGGGCGATACCGTGCAATTGGCGCTTAAAATCAATGTGTAACTTATGTGTAATTCATGCATATTTAGCCAGCAGAAAAATACAGTTTTGTGATTAAAATTTCTACGAGCAAAAAAATATGCTCTGGAGGCCTTGTAAATAAAGGATCGCAGGGCATCGAAAAAGGTTGTGATTAAATTTGATTAAAAAATAAGCAATTTCTTGCGTGTTTTTTATGTTTAAGCCGGCTGTTTTTTGGGCATGATTTTTGTATAAATTGTAAATAGCGCCACACAAATTGCGCCTACAATTAAGCCCAGCGTAACACTAACCATCGTGGTTAATAGAAAGCTTAGAATAGAACCCCAAAAATTCAAATGGTTTAAGCTTTCTTCAATATAATTGTTCAATTCATGAATAGTTGAAATATCGTGTCCAATAATTCCACCACCAACCCAAAACATAGCAATTGTGCCTACAATACTTAAAAAATACATTAAATAAGGCGTAAGGTTCAGTAGCCAAGTGCCAACTTTGCGCACAAGCTGCTTAAATATGCTTTTGCCTTTACGCATCATCATATAAAGGCCCAAGTCATCCAGTTTAACAATGCCTGCCACTAAGCCATACACGCCCACCGTCATTACCAAGGCGATGAGTGAAACAACGGCCACTTGTTTGCTAAAGGTTGCCGTTGCCACTGTACCTAGGGCAATGACAATAATTTCAGCCGATAAAATAAAGTCGGTGCGAATCGCGCCTTTGATTTTGTCTTTTTCAAGCGCGACTAAATCGACTTTGGGGTCGGCAACGGCTTGTGCTAATTCATTTTCGTGGGCTTTATCTTCATGTTTGCTGTGCAGTAATTTATGTGCGATTTTTTCAAAACCTTCAAAACATAAATACGCGCCGCCTATCATCAGCAAAGGCGTAATCAACCATGGAATAAAATAGCTAATGGCCAATGCGGCAGGTACTAGAATGAGTTTATTAATGAACGAGCCTTTTGCTACCGCCCAAACCACGGGGATTTCGCGCGAGGCATCCACGCCTGTCACTTGTTGCGCGTTTAAAGCTAAGTCATCGCCCAGCACGCCGGCCGTTTTTTTTGCGGCTACTTTGGTCATCACAGCAACGTCATCAAGCATGGTTGCAATGTCATCTAATAGTGCGAGTAAACTTCCAGCGGCCATGTTTTTTCCTGTTAGGTATTTGTGAAATTAAGGTGGTATTTTAACTTAAAACGCACCTACTTAAAAACGATTAAGGCTTTGTAGGATTTTTGCTTAATTTGCGCTGCAAAGTGCGTCTGTGCATGTTTAAGCGGCGCGCTGTTTCAGAAACATTACCACCGCATTCGGCCAGCACGCGTTGTAAATGCTCCCACTCTAAGCGGTCGATAGTGAGCGGGTTTGAGGTGAGCTCCATATTGGCGTCACCACTTTGTTTGCCAAACGCGGCAATAATTTCATCGGCATCCACGGGTTTGGCAAGGTAGTGTGTAGCGCCGAGTTTAATGGCTTCAACTGCGGTGGCAACGCTTGCAAACCCTGTGAGCACCACAATGCGGGTGCCAGCATTTAAGCTTGCCAATTGCCGCACCAGCACCAAGCCGGAATTGCCTGACATTTTAAGGTCAACCACGGCAAATTCTGGCGCATCCAATTGGGCAAGTTCAAAGGCGCTTTCAGCACTGTTGGCCGTGCTAACGGCAAACCCGCGTTTGCGCATCGCTTTTGCCAGCACGCCTAAAAATGCTTCATCGTCATCAACCAAAAGTAAACTTGGCTGTTCGCTTTGTGGCGCATGGCTTGGTAATGAGTTCATCGCATGTTGGCTTTCATTTTGAAATGATTAGTTTGGCAAGAGGGAGGCGTATGGTAGATACAACGCCACCTTCCGGGTGGTTAGTAAGTGTTAACTCTCCGTCATAACGCGCCAGCGTGGTTTGGGTGAGAAAAACGCCTAAGCCCATGCCTTCATCATTTTTAGAACTGAAAAAAGGTTTTCCTAGTTGCTGTTTTACTTCTTGGCTGAGTCCTTTGCCAAAGTCGCGAATCTCAATAGTAATCATTTTTTCATTCCAGTGCGCATTCAGCAATACCCGATCTGCGAATTCATCCGCAGCGTTATCAAGCATATTCTGAATAGATTGCGTGAGCGTTCTGTCTGAAAAAATCAATGGATTAACCGTATGACTTGCAAGCGCGACAACTAGCTCAGTGGCGGGGCGCGTATCACGCCAACGCTGGATAGCCTCTTCTAAAAAATCACGCAGCAGTATGCCTTGTCCGCCATCTGCACGTGTTTTGCCGGCATTTTGAGTGATGGAAGAGAGGATTTCTTTACATCGCATAATTTGTGTTCGCATGATGTCGAGTTGCGACAAAGCTTCAGGTTGATGGCTAAATTCTTGCGCGAGTTCTTTGCTAACCACCGCCATGGTTGCAAGTGGCGTGCCAAGCTCATGTGCGGCGCTGGCGGCAAGCGTACCTAAAGCCAACATGCGCTCGCTTTCTAGTGCTTTTTCACGGACTTCAGCCATTTTTTTATCGTAATCGCGTAAGTTTTGGCCAATACGCGAAATAAAAATCGCCACAATAATCGCACTAATCACAAACCCTAACCACATGCCGACAAGATGAATATCTAATTGTGTGTCGCCGCGCATGTGCATGTGCAAATGTGAGAGCGGAATGTGAAAAAACATCAATAAAGTGTAGCTGGTGATACTTAAGGCGGCTACCAGCCAAGCATAAACAGCGCGGAGTGCAACAGCAGCTACGGTAATTGGGATTAAAAACATCCAGATAAAAGGGTTGCTGTAGCCGCCGCTAAAATAAAAAATAAGCGTAAAAACGGCAATGTCACCCATGAGTTGAAACAATAATTCGCGTTGTGTTGTGTGTGCAGAAGACTGCAGGCGCCACCAAGCCAGCACGCTTAATGCACATAATATGCCAAGTCCAATAGTCAGCGGCAACACATGCAGTGGAATTGAAGCTTGCTTTAAACCAACCATCACAACCACAAGGCAAAGTATGACCACGCCACGCAGCATCATTAAACGCTGCATATTTTGCCGCGTGGCACTAGATAAATTGAGTTGAGAGTGGTGCAAAATAAATTCGCTTAAATCATCTGATAACAATCACATTATAAAGCCAACATCACAATTATGCCCTGCGACAAATTGTCGCGCGACAATATGCCACATTCCGCTTACTTAAATTAAGCTCTACAATTGCCCGATATAAAAATAATGACAATATTTTAGAGGGATGAAAAATATGAAAAAAATAGCACTGGCAGTAATGTTGGCGTGTAACAGTGGGTTATTGGCTGCGGAGGAAACCGCAATTGTGAATGTAGCAGAGCAAGTGCAGGCAGATACTGCTGAAGCGCCCATTACCCAATTAGAGCCGATGCA
>JAKQJQ010000371.1 GCA_029561105.1 Bacteroidota bacterium | reverse complement strand
GCTTCTACCGATGTACAGGGTATTTTGAAACAGTTCGCGCTTGCCCGGCAGGATCAAAGCCAACCGTTGACCGTCGTATTTTCCACGTATCAATCCATTGAAGTCATTGCTGCGGCGCAGACGGAACTACTGAAACAACAGACCGGCAATGCAAATCCATACGGTGTTTTCGACCTCATTATTTGCGACGAAGCCCACCGGACTACCGGCGTTACGCTGGCAGACGACGACGAATCTGCTTTTGTTAAAGTCCACAACAACAACTTTTTGAGGGCAAAAAAGCGGCTTTATATGACCGCTACACCGCGCTTATTTAGCGAAGACAGCCAAACGAAAGCCAAAATTGCCGACGCTGTGCTTTGCAGCATGGACGACGAACTTATTTACGGGCAAGAAATCTACCGCATCGGTTTTGGCGAAGCCGTCAATCAGGGTTTGCTTTCCGATTACAAAGTGCTGATTCTCACAGTCAGCGAAGACAATATGGCCGCACCCGTGCAAAAAATGGTTGCGGACAGTGCTAACGAAATCAATGCCGATGATGCTTCCAAACTCATTGGCTGCATTAATGCCCTCAGTAAAAAGATACTTGGCGACGAAGGGGTTTTGAAAGAAAGTGACCCCGAACCCATGCGCCGCGCTGTGGCTTTTTGTCAAAACATCAAAGTTTCGGAAAAAACTACCCGCACATTCAACGAAACCAAAAACGTCTATTTTGAGAGCTTGCCCGCCGAAGCGCGTGAAGAACTGGTTAATGTGCACGCGCAACACATCGACGGCGGAATGAACACGCCTACCCGCGACGAAAAACTCGCCTGGCTTAAGGCCGCTTCCGACGATGCCCGCGAATGCCGAATTCTCACAAACGTCCGTTGCTTGTCGGAAGGTGTGGACGTGCCTTCCCTGGATGCCGTGTTGTTCCTTTCCGCCCGAAATTCGCAGGTGGATGTGGTGCAATCCGTTGGTCGGGTTATGCGCCGCGCACCGGGCAAAAAATACGGCTATATCATTATTCCCGTTGTTGTTCCGGTGGACGTTGAGCCCGATAAAGCCCTCAACGACAACGAACGTTTCAAAGTGGTTTGGACGGTACTCAACGCCTTACGCGCACACGACGACCGTTTCAATGCCACCGTCAATAAAATAGAACTCAACAAAAGCCGTCCCCACCAAATTCTGGTCGGCACACCCGACAACCGGGTGAGCGACGACACGGAATTTGCCCAAAAAGGTGACGTGCAAGACAGTGCATCAGCTGCCTACCTTCGTGCGGGTGAAAGTATCAGCCGCCAACTTTCCATCCAATTCGAGCAGTTACAAAGCGTCCTGTTTGCCCGTATGGTGCAAAAAGTGGGTGACCGCCGCTATTGGGAACAATGGGCAAAGGATGTGGCCCAAATTGCCGAACGGCACATGGAACGCATCAACCGCCTCATCAAAGACGGCAGCGAACATCAGCAAGCATTTGCCGACTTCCTGGCGGGTTTGCAGAAAAACATTAATCCTGCCATTACCGAAGCCGAAGCGGTGGAAATGCTCGCGCAGCACCTGATCACGAAACCCGTTTTCGAGGCACTGTTTGAGGGATATTCGTTTGTGAAAAACAACCCGATTTCGATGTCGATGCAAACCATGCTCGACCTCCTGGAAGGGCAGGCGATTGAAAAGGATGCGGAGACGCTGCAAAAATTTTACGAATCTGTCCGCACCCGCGCTGCCGGGATTGACAATGCCGCCGGGAAACAGCGCATTATTGTAGAACTATACGACAAGTTTTTCAAAACCGCTTTTCCCAAAATGGTGGAAAAACTTGGCATCGTTTATACGCCTGTCGAAGTGGTGGATTTTATTATCCGCTCGACCGATGCCCTGCTGCGTAAAGAGTTCGGCCGCTCGCTCAGCGACGAAAATATCCACATCCTCGACCCCTTCACCGGCACGGGCACTTTTATGACCCGCCTGCTGCAAAGCGACCTGATACGCCCCGAGGACCTGCACCGCAAGTACACGCAGGAAATGCACGCCAACGAAATCGTTTTGCTGGCGTATTACATTGCTGCTATCAATATTGAAAACGCGTTCCACGACGCTACGCCGGACCCGGATGACGGCATCGGCAAGGCCACGTACATTCCGTTCGAGGGCATTGTACTGACCGATACGTTCCAGTTGGGTGAAAGCGACGAAAGCGAAAAACTGTTTTCCAGTATGTTCCCGCAAAATAGCGAGCGGGTACAGGCGCAGAAAAATGCGCCGTTGCGGGTGATTATTGGCAACCCGCCATATTCCGTCGGGCAGCGTTCCGCCAACGACAACGCGCAAAATCAGGAATACAAAAAATTGGATAGACGTATTGCCAAAACCTACGCCGCCGCGTCCACCGCAACTTTGCAAAATTCACTTTACGATTCATACATTAAAGCCTTCCGTTGGTCAACTGACCGACTGGATCAAAAAAATGGAGGTATTATTGCGTTTGTGTCTAACGGTGCATGGATTGACGGCAATGCTACCGACGGTTTCCGAAAGTGCCTGGAAAAGGAATTTTCTGCTATTTACATTTTCAATTTGCGTGGAAACCAGCGCACCAGTGGCGAATTATCCAGAAAAGAAGGTGGCAAAATTTTCGGCTCCGGCTCACGAACACCGATTGCCATTACTTTTTTGGTGAACAATCCCGAAGTTTCAACCGGGACGGCGACTATTTATTACCACGACATCGGCGACTATCTCAATCGGGAAGAAAAACTTGGGGTAATCCAAAAATTTGGCTCAGTAGAACATGCAAAAATGGATTGGTTGGAATTAAAACCCAATGAACATGGGGACTGGCTAAATCAGCGAAATGATTTATTTGGAGAGTTTTTATCTCTTGGAGACAAAGGAAATAAGTTGGCTACGAACACATTTTTTGTACCTTTTTATTCCAATGGTGTAAAAACCAATCGCGATGCATGGGTTTACAATTTTGGAAAACAGGTTGTAGTTGAAAATATGATGTCCACCATAAATTTTTACAATGGAGAAGTAAAAGGTTTTTCAGACAAAAAAATGGCAAACCCTAACCTGCAATTAGAGGACGTTGTGAATTTCGACACGAGGAAAATCACATGGACAAGGGAAATAAAATGGGACGCTGAAAAAGGGAAAATTCACAGTTTCAATCTTCGGTGTATTGTCAAAAGTGTTTACCGGCCATTTACGAAGCAGTATCTTTATTTTAGTGCTGATTGGAACAATACAGTTTACCAAATCCCCAGACTTTTCCCCACCCTCACCACCGAAAACCGTGTTATTTGCGTGTCAGGCGTGGGCGTGACGAAAGAATTCACGTGTATCATAACGGACATCATCCCAGACCTTGAATTGATCGGCAAAAGCCAATGTTTCCCACTCTATTACTACGAAGAACGCGCCAAAGCCTCGCCTTCGCTGTTTGACACTGCCAATGAGAATGAATACATCCGCCACGACGGCGTTTCCGATTTTATCCTTATTCAGGCCCGGTCCCGTTATGGCGAGCGCGTGACTAAAGAGGATATTTTTTACTATGTATATGGCTTCCTACACAGTCCCGACTACCGCAGCCGCTTTTCGAGCGACCTTAAAAAGATGCTGCCCCGGTTGCCTTTGGTGGAGGCACCGAAGGATTTCTGGGCATTCAGCAAGGCCGGTAAGTTACTTGCAGACCTGCATCTGGGATACGATGATTTCAGCAAAGCGCCATCGGCC
>JAKQJQ010000365.1 GCA_029561105.1 Bacteroidota bacterium | reverse complement strand
GCTTCTATCTCGTCATTCTTAATCCTTTCTATCCCCAAGAGTTTGGCGAGTTCGCCGAGGTTGGGCTTGGCGAGATAGACACCTTCTTTGAGTGTTTTATCTAACGCGTCGCCAGAAGTATCCACGATTACCTTTACGCCTTTGGCCTTGGCCTTTTGGGCAAGAAGGGCGTAGAAATTGGAATCTAAGCCTTCGTTGAGGCTGCCGCTAAGCACGAGGAATTGCGGTTTGGCCTGGGCAACGACACGCGTGGCTTTCCTGATCTCTGCGGCGCTGAGTCTTGGGCCGGGAAAATCAAAACGGTATTGCGCGTTGTCATGCGCATCGAGGGCGATGAAATTCTCGCGGGTCCAGCTTTTTGTGGGGATGGTAACGGTTTGTATTTTTTCTTGTGCTACCAAATGCTCGAGCGCCTTGCCGATGGGCCCACCCGAGGTGAAAATGGCCATTGATTCCCCGCCGAGCCTCGCGATGGCCTTGGATACATTGATGCCGCCGCCGCCCGCATCGTAATGTGGCGCGGCGCAACGCAACTTTTGCTCGGGGACGAGTTTGTCGAAATGGGTGCTTTTGTCTAGCGAAGGGTTGATGGTAAGCGTGACAATGGTGGCTTTATTCATGGCTTTTTTATTTAAAGTTAGTCAATTTGGTCGATTTGGCACCGCAGCACGGTGTCGAAACACCCGAAGATTGCATGTGCTCCTAAAACTTAGTACCTTTGCCGCTCAAAATCAGCACCAATGATAGAAGATAAAACCCCTCAACGCACCTCGATTGCCCAGCTGGGCGAGTTTGGGCTCATTAATCACTTGACCCGGCAGTTTACCGTTGGCCAACCCTCGACCCTCAAGGGAATCGGCGATGATGCGGCCGTACTGAATTTTAAGGACAAGAAAGCGGTGGTCTCTACCGACCTGCTCATTGAGGGCGTGCACTTTGACCTGGCCTACATGCCGCTCAAGCACTTGGGTTATAAGGCCGTGGTGGTAAACCTGTCGGACATTTGCGCGATGAATGCCAGGCCTACGCAGATTACCGTCTCGGTAGCGGTGTCTAACCGTTTCCCATTGGAGGCGATGGACGAATTGTTTGCAGGGATTGCACTCGCGGCCGAAAAATACAAGGTGGATGTGATTGGCGGGGATACGACTTCTTCGCAAAAAGGACTCATCCTTAGCATTACCGCCCTTGGGGAAGCCGATGCCGACGAGATTGTCTACCGCGATGGTGCCAAACCCACCGACCTGCTCGTGGTGACCGGCGATATTGGTGCCGCGTATATGGGCTTGCAGGTATTGGAGCGAGAGAAGCAGGTGTTCCAGGTAAACCCGAACTCACAGCCCGACCTGGATGCTTATACCTACCTCATCGAGCGGCAGCTCAAGCCCGAGGCCAGAACCGATGTGCGAACTTTATTGCACGCGCTCGAGATCAAACCTACTGCGATGATTGATATCTCGGACGGTTTGAGTTCGGAGATTTTGCATTTGTGCAAACAGGGCAAAGTGGGCTGTAACCTTTACGAGGACAAACTGCCCCTTGACCCGCAGTTTATCAATGTATGCGAGGAATTCAACATTGACAGCACGACCGTGGCCATCAATGGCGGCGAGGATTACGAGCTGCTGTTTACCATTGCCATGGACGATTACAGCAAGCTCAAGGGCAACCCGAACTTTACGGTGATTGGCCATATGGTAGCCGAAAGTGAGGGCGTGCATTTGATTACGCGAGCCGATACCAAGATTGGTTTGAAGGCGCGGGGCTGGGATGGTTTGGGAGATTAACGCTGTCGCTTTGGAGACGCCCTGCTGGCTATAGAGACGCTGTCGCTATAGAGACGCTGCGCTATGGAAACGCCCTGCGGGCTATAGCTGTTGGAGGCTGGGTATTTTGACGATCAATTAAATCATTTTATATATTGGAGTATTTGGAGTGGGTGGGTTATCTGGCCTCGGGGATTATCGTGGTGTCTATGATGATGCCGTCTATAGTGAAATTCAGGTGGATCAACCTGGCGGGCGCATTTTTGTTTGCCGTTTATGGTTTTTTGATCGGGGCGTTACCGGTGGGCGTACTCAACGGGATCATTGTTTTGGTGGATGTTTATTATTTGTACCGCATCTACGCGAAACGGGAGGTTTTTGATATCCTGGAAGTGGATGCCTCGAGCAAGTATTTGCCGCTTTTCCTGGATTTCCATGCGCAGAAGATCGCACAGCTTTGCCCGGGTTATGCTTTTAAACCCGATGCCGATACGGTGAGCTTCTTTATTTTGCGCAATATGTCTATAGCCGGGCTTTTTTTGGCGCACCGTAGCCACGGAACGGTCCTGAACGTAGAACTGGATTATGTGCTGCCCGAATACAAGGATTTCAAGAACGGGAAATACGTTTACTTTACATTGCGCCAAAAGTTTAAAGATGCCGGATTTACGCGCGTGGTGGCCCGCGGGAACAATGAGCGGTACTTTAGGTACCTTAAGAAACTGGGGTTTCATGAAATGGAGCCCGGGGTTTATGGGATGACGCTTTAGTGGAAAGAGGAAAGTTGAAAGTGGAAACGGAGGCGCGGTAGGGATGGCAGCGGCATCCTTTTGCTGAAGCATGAGGCAAAAGATAGAGCGTACAGCCCGGGCCGGAGGCACCGCGATTTTAAATTTAATTGTTGAATGATGTGTGGTGAATGGTGAATGTTGAAAGAGGAAAGAGGAAAGAAGAAAGAGGAGCGCCATACTGAAAATAAAGGCAAATAAAAAAGCGGCATTCCCTAATATGCCGCTTTTTGTTATCGTGATAGCTTATGGTAGATTTGGGTCTATAACGAGTCTTATGAAATAAATCGTTTGGCTATCCAGATGGGTCATGTTACGACTACTAACTCAATAACATAGTGCTAAATTACACCGATTGTAAGATAATTAGGATACGGTTTGCCTCAAAATGAAGTGCGGGAAACCGTAAAATTTGATGCGGGAAACCGTAATTGCCGGTGTAAGTGGCTGTGTTGATAACTGTTGCGCGGTAACGGCTTGCGTATTGTTTTTTTAGTATTATATTTGGCAAGCCCAAAACCAGGGCGCCAAAAATACCACACCTTTACCGATAATGATTGCCCGTTTGCGGGGACGCCTTACGTATCCCTACTGTAGGTAATGCGTCTGCATACTCTCTCTGTGCTTTCCTGACAGCGGGCATTTCATTATTACAAAAGGACATGTGATTCTCAGAAAGCTCCAGACAGGTTAAAGCAACCCTTTGTTTTTGGCTTCTCGTATCAAGTCGATATCACTTCCTCCTCTAATGTCTAGCGTGTCTTTAAGGTTGAGTTTTCTTTTTTCGACGGCACTTAATGACAATGGGACGTATTGTGGTATGTCTTTGGTTTTGGTGCCTTTCGATAAATGATAAAGGATTTGTTTATCGAACGCATCGATTTCTATGTTGTCGTACTGAATTTGGCTTACCAATTTTACGACGGTTTGGCTGTAATAGTTCTCTTCTTTTAGGATTTTGTCGAAGGCAATCAGTAATTCATCAAAGGTGAGATCGTTTTTGATGACCAGACCGTTTGGGTTGATGTTTTTGATGATGGTGTTGATTTTGAGCAACTCGGTATGCATGGTGAGCAAAATGATTTTGCAATCGGGCATTTCTTTCTTGATAAGAAAGGCGAGGTCTTCGCCTGAGAAGATGCCTTTCTCCTCGTAGATAGGCATGCTCAAATCAAAGAACGCAATGCCAAACGGTTGAATTCCGGGAGCGGTTATGGCTTCATATCCGGTCTTGCAATCTTTGGCTTGAGTGATGGCAAATTCATAGGCTCCTTTAGAATTGTAGCCTTTGATTGCGTTTTTGTACGCTTCGATGATAAATGGGTGATCATCAACTATTAAAATGTTAACAAGTGTTGCCATTGTCAGGTTCCTTTATTTGCGGTTTTTTGGGTATGGTAATAATCAAGGTTGTCCCGGCTCCTTGGTCGGATATAATGTCAACAGCCCCGTTGAAGGCTTTGGTCCTTGAAAATATGTTTTGCAAACCTATGCCTTTTTTCTTTTCGTTGAACGAAAAACCAACTCCATCATCGTAAATTTCTAACAAAACATCATTTTCCCGATCGTGAATGCTGGCAATAATGTTTCGGGCATACGCGTGCTTATTGATATTGTTAAGCGCTTCTTGCATAATCCTGTAAATATGGATTTTTTTATTGCTTTCGATCAAATCCCAATTGATTGATTTATCAACTTCAAAATGGCATTTGGTTTTGAATAGTTTTTTTTGCTCGGAAAAAAGTGATTCGACGATGACACGGAAACTATCGGTATTGATAAAGATGTCTTTATTCAAGTCGTGTGCAATATTTCTAATTTCCTTTTCGATGTCTTGAATTCCGGCGATAAACGGGAGGCTCTTTTTAACGGTGTTTGCGTCATCGACCTCGCTGAGCTTATGAAGGTTAAGCCTGGTTGAAGCGAGCCTGTTCATGATTCCGTCGTGTAAATCCCTTGCGATGCGTTTTTTTTCCATGCTTCGGCCTTCGTCAATTTTGGCCTGTTGAACTTGGATCAATTGGTAGATTTCCTCGTCACTTTTTTGCTGTCCCTGAAGAAATTGCAGTTCTTTTTGCTTGGCGCGCTGGGAAAAAGTCACATACAGCAGGACTGCAATGATGAGAATCAATACCGACACGCCTAAAAAAATCCATTTTTGATGCACTGCCGCTTCTTTTTCGTTGGTAATCTCTTCGGTCTCGTAGGCAATTTTTGCAAATTTATTCCTGCTCTCCCTTTCGAGTTGCTGCATGCTGTCTGAAATCCGAATGTAGTCTTGGGAATACTTTAGGGCGTTTTTTGGCTCTACTTTGGCGAGTTGTTTGAGACAGAGGAGCATGTCTTTTGGAGCGCGAAAGCTTTTAGACAGCTCATAGGCTTTGTGTGCAAATTTTTTTGCTTTGGCAGAATCTTTTGTAGCGGCGTAGTATTCGGAGAGGTAGAGTTGGTTGAAGTTGGCGCCATTGCTTACATTAAAGTCCTTTCTTATACGAGCCGCTTTTATATATAAAGCCGGTAAGAATCTATAGTCTTTTAATTCGAAACTAGATTTGCCTAAACGATCAAGTAAAATCGCGTACACGTGTGGAGCATCGACTATTAAATTCTCTGCCTTTAATCCTTTTTCAAAATATGTTTTTGCTTCTTTGGGGTTATTAAGTTCTAAATAATGTCGACCTATATCACAAAAACAAATAGAATAGCAGTGGTTTTTATAACCTCGAGGAAAATCATCTATTACTTTTAATGCCTTTAAATGATACTCCAAGGATTTTTCGTAATCATTTAGCTCATGAGAAATTATACCTAAAGTTGTGTAGATATCGAATTGTTTTCTAACCAATTTGATAGCTTTAGCGATTCTCAGGGCTTTTATTAATGATTTTTCGGCTTCTAAGTAATCATTAGTATAAAACTGCACTTGAGCTTGATCTTGATAAATTCCGCTAAGCGCGTTTTGATTTTTTTGTTCCTTGAAAATTTTCTCCGCTTTTATATAGTAGTAAAAAGCGCTATCATTTTTACTTGACAATTCGTAACCAATTCCAATCCACTTATATGAATTCGCGATATGAAATTTAGAATTAATAGTCAAACTCCTTTTTAGATAGAGATTAGCGGACTTTTCTATGTCGTCGACCGCGTTCAATCTGCAAAGATTATTGTTTAACCATATGTAGTTCATTAACGTTAACGAGTCAACTTTTGTCCTAGATAAAATCGAGAGTAACTTTCTATTGTTTTTAAGTTGTTCATCATATCCCAATGTTCTATCTTCTGCAATACGTAAACAGGTTGAAATTAGTTTATAATCCTCTTCATAAGTCTTGTCGTGAGAACAACTATGACATGCAAATAGAATTGAAAAAAATAATATTGAAATATTAATCTTCAAAATCGCTGCGATATTAATCTAAGTTACGTCTCTATCTATCTTTCTAGGTGTAGTTCTCCATACCTAATACTAAATCAAACCAATCCCCTTTCTTTCGCCTCCCGAATTATATCCTCATCACTACCCTTATAAATATTGAAGATTTCCTTTATTTGTGCCTTTCTTTTATCGATGGCGCTAATGGTAATATTTAAGTAATCTGGTAAATTTTTAGTGGCGATTCCCTTAGCCAGTAGGGCAATGATTCTTCTGTTATAGGCATCAAGATAACTGCTGTCAACATATACATTTTTAAGGCTCTGTCGGGCTGTGGCCGTATGGTAGGTCTCGCCTGCCATTATCCGTTCAAAGGCAGTCAAGAACTCGACGGGCGAGAAGTCGCTTTTAATTAACACCCCTTCAGGGTTTATTCTCTTGATAAGGTTAAACAATAAGATAGTTTCTGTATGTGAAGTCGATATTACAATTTTGCTTTCAGGCCATGATTTACGGATTAATACGGCCAAGTCTTCACCCGATTCTAGTTTGGCACTTTGATCACCGGGCAAATTCATATCCAAAAGAATCATATCAAAGGGCTTTGTTGCCATGGTTATTGCCTGATGTGCCTCGGTGCAATTTCCAGCAGAAACAATTGCGTTTTCGGCAACCGGAACACCTAAAAGAATATTTCGATAACCTTCAACCATCATCGGATGATCGTCTACAATGAGAATTTTCAAATCACTTTCCATATTTAAGATATTAGAGATTTATCATTGAGCGGAACGGTAATCTTAATGGTAGTACCTTTCCCTTTTTTTGATGTGATATCTAATGAGCCATTACATTCGTTGGCCCGTGACAACATGTTTTGTAACCCAATGCCTTTCTTTCTTCCGCTCACGTCAAATCCGGCACCGTCATCAGACACCTTGAGAGTGACTTGCTCATTGTGGGATTCAAGCCCAACAAAAATATTTGATGCGTTTGCGTATTTATTAATATTTTGCAAAGATTCCTGCAAAATTCTATATAGATTGATTTTTACTGCGTTGGGAACAGTGTCCCATTTGATAGACTCATCTATGCTGAATTTGATCTCGGGCGCGAATGAATTCTTTTGTTCTTCTAATAGATTGTGAACAATCGCAACAAAGTTATTGATAAGCACATATTTTTCGCGGTTAAGATCATGTGATATCTCGCGGATGTCTTGTTCTATATTTTTAAGCTCGTCTAAATAATTGAAGCGATTTTTGATGGATTCTTCGTCGGTGAATTTATTGAGGCTATCCAAGTTGAGTCTCGCTCCAAAAAGCCTACCCAACACCCCGTCGTGAAGTTCCTGGGCAATACGTTTTTTTTCTTTGGTACGGCTCTCTTCTATAGTAGCCTGTTGTGAAATCATCAAATTGTAAATATCCTCATTGGCCTTTTGCTGTTGCTGTTTGAGTAATAGTTCCCGGTTTTTGGCACGTTGGGTACGGAT
>JAKQJQ010000350.1 GCA_029561105.1 Bacteroidota bacterium | reverse complement strand
TATAAAAAGGAAGCCTCCGACCAAAAATGACCGAAGGCTCCCAAACCAATAAAACAAACACAAAATTAATTTCACAAATGAAGCATTTGCTACTGGTTATATATACGGTGATAGATTGGATATGGTTTTAGGATCAAATGTTAAACTTTGAAACTTTGTTGTGGAATTTTCCCGGTGACGTCTTTAAAGAACGGCAACAGCGACTCCATATCGGTGTCATAATCGCCGGTTGGATAAAACGGACTTCCCAGCCGCACTTCTTTCTTTCCGTAATCGAAAGCGACGGGAATGATTGGGACCTTCGCCTTGAGCGCGATATAATAAAAGCCTGTTTTGAGTTGGAAGACTTTACTGCGCGTGCCTTCGGGCGAAATGGCCATCCGGAATACCTCGCGTTTTTCAAAAATAGCCGCGATCGAGTCGACTTTGTTCAACCCGCCCGAACGATCCAGTGGCGCGCCGCCCATCCACCTGAAATAGGCACCGAACGGAAATCCAAAGAGTTCCTTCTTCCCTACCCAGTGCATGTCCAGCCCAATAATTCCACGCGTAAAGAGTCCGAGGTAGAAATCGTGCCAACTGGTATGCGGGATTACAATCATCACGCACTTCTTGACCTGTGGCGCAATAGTGCCTGCGATTTTCCAGCCCATAAGCTGCAAGAAAATAAATTGGTAGAGCTTTTTTTTCATGGTCTCGGTTTGCCGTAAAATTAACATTAATCCCTTATTTTTGACGCGAGGGCGATGCCCTAACCCTGTTAAATTAAAAAATATTCGATTATGCTCAAGAAACTGCTAAGCTATTTTGTACCCGTGGTCATCCATCGGAAGAAATCTGCGGTGAGCAAAGACCTTGAAATTAGCTGGAACAACGGCCAACTCGTGCTGGATTCTACCAACACCAATTACTCTTATGGCAGCCTGCAGCGCATCCTGCGCAAAGGGCTCAAAAACATCGGATTCGACAAGATAAAAGCGATGCAATCGGTACTCGTACTTGGCGTGGCAGGTGGCAGCGTCATTAAAACGCTCGTAGATGAGATCAAATACGGTGGCAAGATTACCGGAGTTGAGATTGATCCCGAAGTAATCCAGCTCGCCAACAAGTATTTTTCGCTAGATCAGATCCCGAACCTCAAGATTGTCATTGGCGACGCTTTTGAATTTGTGCTCAAAACCCATGAAAAATACGACCTTATTATTATTGATATTTTTCAGGACACTGCCATGCCCAACTTTCTGTTTGAGAAATTTTTCATGGACCGCATCGGTCAGCTGTTGCGCCCAAAAGGCAACATCCTGTTCAACACCATGACACTCGATAGCAAACACGACCAACGCAATGAAAGATACCTCGTAGAATTCAACAACAAACCTTATAAAGTGAAGGCGATTCCGCGTGTTGAACGGCACAACGAACTTATAATCATCGAGAAATCGGCATAAAAAAAGGGGAACCACCACAGTTCCCCTTCGCTTAACCAAACAAACTAATATAATTCAAATTCAAACTTAAGATTTTGGCATCAGTACGGTATCTACCACGTGGATTACGCCGTTGGATTGGTTGACGTCGGCAATCGTTACTTTAGAAGAACCTCCTTTTTCATCGGTAAGGTAAAGGTCTTTGCCTTTCATCCAGGCGGTTAAAGTCCCGCCGCTAACAGTTTTTAAAGTCGCTTTTCCGTTTCCGGCTTTGATAGCCTTGTCGATATCTTTGGCGTTCATTTTCCCGGATACTACGTGGTAAGTCAATATATTGGTGAGCATTTTTTTGTTTTCTGGTTTGAGCAAGGTCTCAACGGTTCCTTTGGGCAATTTGTCGAATGCCGCGTTGGTTGGGGCAAATACGGTAAACGGACCTGCGCCTTGCAAGGTTTCTACCAAACCTGCCGCTTTCACTGCAGCGACCAAAGTGGTGTGGTCTTTAGAGTTCACCGCATTTTCGATGATGTTTTTAGAAGGATACATTGCCGCTCCACCAACCATTACGGTTTTCTGTGCAAAAGACGCGCCTGTTACTAAAATTGCAAAAGCTAAAAATGCTGTCGATAAAAATTTCTGGGTTTTCATAATATTGATTATTTAAGGTTTATAAGCCCATTTACGCGATGCTATCGATACCGGTTTTGCAACCTTTGCTTTTTTAACATTCATTTAAGTTTTATTCCCAAAGGCGTAGACGTACTTTTGTGAAAACGCCCACGCTATGTTTTCTTTGTTTCAAATTTCCCGCCTTTTGACAATCATACCAATTTTCGCTGTTGTGATAAGCCAAGCGCAAACCCACCAACAAAGCCAAAGCAAGCCAAAGGCCAGCGAAAAGATGCGCGAGCTGGTTTGTGACATCTCACAATATGCCCGTCGCATCAAGCCCGATTTTATCATCATTCCTCAAAACGGGATTGAGTTGGCATTCAACAATCTCGACCCGAAAGAGAAGTTGCATGCCGAGTACTTATCGGCCATAGATGGGCAGGCAGTAGAAGATTTGTTTTTTGATGGCAAGCTGAAAACCGATACCTATCGCCTCGGGATGCTGCGCGAGTTCCGACGCCACAAGCAGGTGTTGTTTTCTGACCATGTAACCAAAGACGCCGCAATAGAAAAAGTTGCCGCATTGGGACTAAAGGAAAATTTCTTGTTTTTCACGCGCACCAAATCCAACGAGCACTACCACACGATTCCCGATAAGATTATAGATGAAAACAACCGTGATATTTCAAATCTGGGCGATGCCAAAAACTACTTGTATCTGATCAATGCCTCGGCATTCAGCGCTAAGAAAACGTACCTGGATGCACTTGCCGCTACCAACTATGACTTGTTAATCATTGATTTGTACTATAATAATGTATTGCTGACGGAACAAGATATCCAGCCGCTCAAGACTAAAGCCAATGGCGGCAAACGACTCGTGCTTTCTTACATGAACATCGGCGCTGCTGAGAATTGGCGGCCTTACTGGAAAAATGGTTGGAAAATCAACAATCCCGTATGGATCAAAAAGAAATACCATGGCTACGAAGATGAACTCTATGTAGCATATTGGCATCCCGATTGGCAAAAAATCATCACCGGAAACAAAGATTCTTATATCAAAAAAATCCTCGATTCAGGCTTTGACGGCGCGTTCCTGGACAATATCGAGGCATATTACGCTCTATACCACTAGGAATTTAAGTTGCTTTGGGAGGCCTTTTTGTTTTAATTGATTTCCTCTATTACCTACAATAGTATGCGCCGCGATGGTATTTAATGCAGATTACAGCAACTTTCGCGCTTGCTCCAAATCCTCGGGCGTGTCAATCCCGATGCTGACGTGCTGGGTTTCCACCATCCGGATGCGCTTGCCAAACTCCAGGTAACGCAACTGCTCGAGTTTCTCTGAGGCTTCGAGACTTTTCATCGGCAAACGGTAAAAATCAAGCAGCGCTTGTTTCCTGAAAGCGTATATCCCGATATGCTGAAAATAGCGTACCCCCACATTTACTTCACGCGGATAAGGGATTACCGAACGCGAAAAATACAGTGCGAATCCATTTTGATCCACCACGACTTTAACGTTGTTAGGGTTTTTGATCTCGTCTTCACTCTTGATTTCACGCATCAATGACGCCAGGTCGGTCTTTCTTTCATCGTCTTTGCGAAATACAGCAATGAGTTGCGCCAAAGGTTCGGCAGCTATAAATGGCTCGTCGCCTTGTACGTTTACGACCAAATCTACATCGAGGTTGGTCACGGCTTCGGCAATACGATCACTGCCCGATTCGTGTTCCTTGACACTCATGATGGCTTTACCGCCTTTGGACACGATTTCATCAAAAATCAAAACCGAGTCAGTTACCACAAAGACGTCGTCGAACAAATGGGTGCCGATTGCAGCTTCATAAGTTCTCAGAATGACGGTTTTGCCGCCCAGGTTTTGCATGAGCTTGGCCGGGAAACGGGTTGAAGCATAACGGGCAGGTATTACGGCGATGATTTTCATGATTAAGATGCTAAGATACTGAGGCGCTAAGGTAGGAAGTTTTTAAAAAATGAGATCGCCTAAATTTTAGTGCAACACAAATAGATGCTCTGAAATTTAACAAACCCTACAGAAAATCTGCCTGTCAGTGTTAACGTAGTTTCTTAAGGGACGTATTCGCCCCTTCCCTGAAGGTAAAATACAAATTTCTTCGCACACCGCGTTGCTGAAAAACTGCACCAATTGTTAAATCTACTCCAGCTTGGTTGTTGCGCAATACATCTCAAGAACGTTTAATACTGATTGCACCGAGAGACGATGTTTTTTCACGACTTTAATACAGCCAGATTAAAATCTGTGTTCGTTTTGCTATTAAACCGATCAACCGACAATTTATGTTTCGTCTACAAAATTATCATCCTTAAAACCAATCAGGTAGAGCTTTTCCTTGGCGCGCGTCACGGCAGTGTACAGCCAACGGATGTAATCGCGGTCTATGCCGTCTGGTAGGTATGGCTGTTCAATGAAGACCGTATTCCATTGTCCGCCTTGCGATTTGTGGCAGGTAATCGCGTACGAAAACTTCACCTGTAACGCATTGAAATATTCGTTTTCCTTGACCTTCTGGAACTTTTTAAACTTGGTTGGCTCTGATTCGTAATCCTTCATGACTTCTTCATACAACCGATTCGCGTCATCGTAAGAAAGTGATGGCGATTCGCTGGTAATGGTATCGAGCAGCAGTACAGTTTCAAACGGTCGCTGGTTGGGGTAATCGACCATACGGATTTTGACATTGGCGAATTTAAACCCATAAAGCTCCTTGAAGTTAAAAATCTGCAAGACCTCGATAATATCGCCGTTGGCAATAAACCCGGCTTCATCGGTTTCTTTGAGCCAAAAATAATTGTTCTTGACCACCATCAGATAATCACCGGCCGAGAGCTCGCTTTCTTTGTCGAGGATTTTCATACGGATTTGCTGGTTGTAGGCGTTGGCGCGCTTGTTAGATCTCACGATGAATGCGGTGTCTTCTATACTGTATTTTCCGTAAGCCGATTGGATTGCATCCTGGATGTCGTAGCCGTCTACGAGCCGCACTACATCATTGAAATATCGCAGATCGAATTGAAAGGTATCAAACAATTCATTGCTGAGCAGTTCCCGCAGTTCGGTTGCATTGAATAGTATGCCCGATTTCTCGCCCTGCCGCATGACTTCATCTAGTTCAATGTGCCTGATTTCCTTTTGGTAATGCAAGGCCAAAGTGCGGGTATCGAGCGCAGGCGAAATATCTAGGTTTACCGGTGGCAACTGCGCGGTATCACCCAGCAGGATCATTTTGCAATTGGCACCCGAATAGATGTAAGACACCAGGTCGTCTAGCAACGAACCGTTTTCATACAATTTGCTTTCCTGATTCACGTCTGAGATCATCGAGGCTTCATCGACGATGAAAATAGTATTCTTATGCTTGTTGGGCTGCAACGTAAAACTCAAACCACCGCCCGAATTTTTCTTAGGAAAATAAATCTTCTTATGGATGGTAAACGCGGGCTTCTGCGAGTAATTGGCAATGACTTTGGCCGCGCGCCCGGTTGGTGCAAGCAGTACGTATTTGCGGTTGATTTCTGAGAGGTTGTTGACGAGCGTTGAGATGACAGTAGTTTTCCCGGTTCCCGCGTAGCCTTTGAGTACAAAGATTTCATCGTTGTTTGGACTCGTAGCAAACTGCGCCACCATCTGGAAAAAAATATCCTGTTTGTAGGTGGGTTGGAACGGGAAATTGCGTGTGAGGACGCTGTAAAATTGCGTGGCATTCA
>JAKQJQ010000319.1 GCA_029561105.1 Bacteroidota bacterium | reverse complement strand
ACGAATTCGAGGAGTTCGGTGTCGTTGTTTTGGTGGCCGTATCGTTGCAGAAAATCATAGTTGTTGGGGAGCATGAATTTGGGTGCGCGTGCCATACCGCCAAAATCCCAGTCGAAGCTTTTTTTCCATTTGGCCACGAGTGGTTCGAGTATTTTTTGGTCGATTTGGGTATTGGTTGGGTTCGGGATCAGGCTCAGGCTGTGCAAACCGCTTTGTAGTTTTTGCGCGTAATCGATCATTTTTTGCGCATCAGACTGGTACAAATCCTGCAGGTTTTGGAGTGTGTTGATCCAGTCGCTCTTGCGGAAATAAGTACCGCCCCAAACCGGACGACCGTCTGGCAAGGCGACCACATTCATGGGCCAACCGCCGTGTCCGGTCATGATTTGTACCGCTTTCATATAAACGGCGTCGAGGTCAGGGCGTTCCTCGCGATCGATTTTGATGGAGATGAAGTGGTCGTTCATGACTTGGGCAGCGTCGTGGTCTTCGAAAGTTTCGTGCTCCATGACGTGGCACCAATGGCAGGCCGAATAGCCGATGCTGATGAGGATTAGCTTATTTTGGGATTTTGCAAGTTCTAGAGACGCTGCGTTCCAGGCTTTCCAGTGCACGGGATTTTGGGCGTGTTGTAAAAGATAAGGGCTGGTTTCACAGTGTAATTGGTTCATGCTATTCAATTTCAATAGTCAACATTCGTTGTTTAACATTCAAAATTCAAAAGGTTGAACAACGATTAACGAATTTTGAATGTTGAAAGGAGCTGCGCTTAGCCCGGATAGGAGTGGAAATCCTTTTTTATAAACCTTGCGGTTTTAATCTTCCAAACCTTCCAGCTTTAAAAAAGCTCGAAGGTTTAAAGAGACGAAAGGCTGGGACGGTTTATAAAAAAGATTGCAACGCATAGCCGGATTAGCTCCTAAAAATAAAAAAACGGCTCCGAATGAAGCCGTTTAAAATTACGATTTTTTATTACGCGTTGAGCGCCTCAACTTTGATGTTTTCATCATTGAGCATGTCTTTGAGCATATTCTCGATACCGCTTTTGAGCGTGAAAGTGGATGATGGACAACCGTTGCAGGCGCCTTGCAGGATGACCTTGACACGCTTCTCCTGAGCATCGTAAGAGTCGAAAAGGATATTGCCACCATCGGCTGCGACCGCCGGTTTGACGTATTCCTCGAGGATATTGATGATTTGCTGCGAGGTAGTGTCGAGTTTGTCGAAGTGCTCTATTTTTTGCTTTTCGACTTTGGGCGTTTCAATGAGGGTTTCGTCGAGGACGGTTCCGCCGTTTTCTATGTAGCCCTTGAGGAACGAGCGCAGTTCGAGCGTAATCTCGGCCCAGTCGTAGCTATCGTATTTGCTCACCGAGATGTAGTTTTCGTCGATGAAAACTTCTTTGACGTACGGGAAATTGAACAGTTCGCGCGCCAGTGGCGAAGGTTTGGTGTCATCGATGCTTTTGAATTCGACGGCAGTCTTTGTGACCATTTTGTTGACCACAAATTTAAGCGTAGCTGGGTTGGGTGTGGTTTCGCCGTAGACGGTGATGGGTTGTTTCTTTGAAGTTTCGTCTACTGTTACGATGACCCCGCCGTTGTCGACGAAATTTTGAATTTGTTCGGCGACAGCGTCTTTAACGTCTTCCCATTCTACGATATTGTAGCGCTCGATGGCGATGAAATTTCCCGAAATGTAGACCGTTTTAACGAACGGAAGGTAAAATAATTGTTGCGCCAAAGGAGCGGATTTGGCTTCATCTATATTTTTAAACTCAAAACTTTGGTTTTGCGTAATGAAGTCTGGGAATTCGAACTTCAATATGGTTGGATTTTGTGTTTCTTTGATAGTAACCTGGGTCATAACTGTTTGATTTTTTGCAAATTTAACAAACTTATATGGGGCAATTGGCTATATTTGAGAATTAAAGTTTATTTAACGTTTTGCTGTGAGAAATGACTAAAACTACCCTTATTTTACTGCTATTTTTGAGCAGTTTTGTTCGTGCGCAATTAATAGTAGACAACTCCCAAACTCCAATCCAATTGGTAGAAGATGTGTTAATCGGAGAGGGTGTTACGCCAATCAATATCAAATTTAATGGGAGCGCGGCCAATGCGGCAATGATTCGCGATCAGGCTACCCATTTCACCACCAATTTCAATCCTACCAATCTCGGTATCAGCGAAGGGTTGTTGTTGAGCACCGGCAAAGGGTTTTACGCGCTTGGGCCCAACACTTCCCACAATAATTTAGGTACCGGCCAGAATCCGTCGGGCACGCCGGGCGGGTCAGACCCCGATTTGGCTTTGCTGTCGGGCAATACGATTTCAAGCTCGGCGGTCTTGGAATTTGACTTTGTTGCGACAGGGCTTGAATTGAATTTCGACTTTGTGTTTGGATCTGAAGAATATGCGGGATATGTAAACAGCATCAACGATTCATTCGGTTTCTTTTTGAGCGGCTACGGAATCACCGGGCCCTATTCAAATAATGCGAAGAATATCGCATTGGTTCCCAGTACCAACACACAGATTTCTATTAACACCATCAATAACGGACCTAACAACAACGGGACTTGCACGAATTGTGCCTATTATATCAACAACGGGCCGACGGGTCTAAATCCAGCCAATCCGGCAGTTGAAACCGTAGAGTACGATGGTTTTACGACCGTATTGCGTGCGTCATCGGTTTTGCGATGCGGTGAAATGTACCACATCAAATTGGCTATCGGGAACGTAAGCGACAATTTGCTTGATTCGGGCGTGTTCTTGAAGAATTTCAGAATCAAACCGATGGAGTTGATTACCGCCGAATTGCAGACCAGTCCCACATTGTGCGCCGGTCAAACCGTTCTGATTAACTCTGGCCTGGTTCAGGGAACCAACGTATTTGTCTGGAGAGAGAACGGAGTGATTATGAGCGGTGAAACAGGTACTTATATTACGGTAACAGATCCCGGAGTGGCGCCGCCGCTGCCGGTTACCTACTCACTAACGGTTCTTACCGATTACGGCTGCCAAATTGCATATGATGAAATGATTGTAAGTTGGCTTCCAAAGATTCCGGTTGCAGACCCAGGCCCCATTGTGGAATGTACGCCTTTGCCGGCACCATATAGTGTCAACCTCAATAATTTGGCGAGCAATATGCTAGGGGCTTTAGATCCGGTGCAATATGTGTTTTCTTTTTACGATGCCAATGACCTGGGCCAGGCCGACTATGGAAGCCCCAGCAATCTTATTCCTAAAAATGTTCTGGACACCTGGGATCAGTATACCATAGACAACAGCGGAACCGATGAAGTATGGGTACGTATCGAGGATTTGTTTACTACTTGCTCTTTGGTTTACCACATTCCGATTACTTTTACCGATGAGCCCTCAGGGAATATTTCATTCCCGAACAGTCCATACTGTGACCAAGTCAATACACCGCAAGCGATTACCCAGAACGTCACACCTGGTGGTATCTATTCTGCAACACCTGCAGGATTGAACATAGACCCAACGACAGGTGCAATCAATCCAAGCCTGAGTACGCCTGGGAATTATACCGTAAATTACAACCTTGCAGCGGTGGGGAGTTGTCCGGCTTTTTCACCCACGCCGGCAACCGTATCCATTGTAGCTGTCCCAACAGCACCCATTGTAACCACTCCAGTTACTTATTGCCAAAATGACCCCGCTGTGGCATTGACAGCTCCGGGGAGCAATTTGCTTTGGTATATCAGTGCTACCGGCGGAACCGGGAGCACCACCGCGCCAACTCCAAACACCGCAACTGCCGGGACAACTATTTATTATGTGAGCGAATCTGCCGGAAGCTGCGAAGGCCCAAGGGTAGCCGTTGTGGTAGACGTGAATCCGACACCTGCCGCACCAACGGTTACCGCCTTGACTTATTGTCAAAATGATACGGCAACCGCCCTGACGGCAACAGGAACCAACCTTTTGTGGTACACCAGTGCCACCGGTGGTACAGGTAGCACGACAGCGCCCATTCCAAATACCACTACGTCGGGGGTAACCAATTATTACGTGAGCCAAACCGTCACCGGATGCGAAAGTGCCCGCATTAATTTAGTCGTTACCGTTTACGCTACTCCGGCATTACCAACCGTGACGAGCCCCGTGACCTTTTGCCAGAATGAGACGCCCACCGCCTTGACGGCAACTGGAACAGGGATTCTTTGGTACACCAGTCCGACCGGAGGCCTGGGCAGTGCTGTTGCACCAACGCCCAATACTGCTACGGCGGGATCGGTAACCTATTATGTTAGCCAAACCATCAATGGCTGTGAAGGGCCGCGCGTAGCCGTTGTGGTGGATGTAAATCCAACGCCGACAGCTCCGGTTGTATCAAGCCCGGTAACATATTGCCAAAATGCTACCGCTTTGGCATTGACGGCGGTTGGAAGCAATCTCTTGTGGTACAACGATCCGGTAACAGGAATCGGTAGCGCCCTTGCGCCGACACCTGTCACTTTAGCGTCGGGAGTCACCAACTATTATGTAACCCAAACGGTGAGTGGATGCGAAAGTCCCCGCGCGCTTTTGGTTGTGGATGTCACTGCGACTCCTGCGGCTCCAACCGTTTCAGCCTTAACTTATTGTCAAAACGAAACGCCGGTTGCTCTGTCGGCTGTTGGTTCAAGTTTGCTCTGGTATGCTGCTGCGACCGGAGGGACGGGAAGCGCTACCGCGCCAACACCCGCAACAGGAACAGCGGGCACGACTAGTTATTATGTGAGTCAAACCGTTAGCGGTTGTGAAGGTCCTCGTGCTGCGTTGGATGTAACAGTTTACGCAACGCCTGCTTTGCCAGTGGTCAACACACCGATTGTATATTGTCAGAACGCAGCGGCCGTGCAGCTCTCGGCGACCGGTACTAGTTTGCAATGGTATAACTCATTGACCGGAGGTAGTGCAAGTGCCACCGCGCCAACACCATCTACGCTTGCGACCGGAACAACTACTCATTATGTAAGCCAAACGATTAATGGCTGCGAAGGGCCACGCGCTGCGATTGTAGTAAATGTAAACCCTACGCCATCGGCGCCAATTACTTCGTCGGTCACCTACTGCCAAAACGCTACTGCTTCTGCACTGACCGCAGTAGGTAGTAATCTTTTGTGGTATAATAACCCATTGAGTGGTACAGGAACGGCCATCGCACCTACACCAAGTACGGCAACCGCCGGAATCACTTCTTATTATGTGAGCCAAACGGTGAGTGGTTGTGAAAGCCCCCGAGCGTTGATTACCGTAGAAATTTTTGCTACACCAAACCTGCCTTCGGTTTCGCCTATAAGCTATTGTCAGAATGCAGCGGCGGTCGCCTTAACCGCTACGGGTACGAATTTACTTTGGTACACCAGCCCTACCGGTGGATCAGGAAGTTCAATTGCACCAGTGCCCACAACAACCTCTTCAGGGACGACTAATTATTACGTAAGCCAAACCATCAACGGTTGTGAAGGGCCACGCACGGTTTTGACAGTAACCGTATATCCTACTCCCGCATTACCTACGGTCACGAGCCCAATTACGTATTGCCAGAATTACGCCGCGCCCCAACTTTCTGCGACGGGCTCGAACTTACTTTGGTACACTACGGCAACACTCGGAACCGGAAGCCCTACAGCACCAACCCCGTCTACGTTGGCTTTTGGAACAACAAGTTACTATGTGAGCCAAACCATCGACGGTTGTGAAGGTCCTCGCGCGGAGATTATTGTAAACATCACAGGGACACCGACCGCTCCTACAGTTGTGACTCCGATTACCTATTGCCAAAACTCGGCTGCGACCGCACTTACAGCAACCGGAAGCAACCTGCTTTGGTATACCAATGCTGTTGGCGGAACAGGTAGTGCAGTAGCACCCACGCCCAGCACTGGAATTGCAGGAAGTACCACCTACTATGTAACCCAAAGCAATGGCTGTGAAAGTGCAAGGTCGGCCATTGTAGTGACAACGTTGCCAACACCAGCTTTGCCTGGAGTTACTCCTGTTATCTATTGCCAAAACGCCTCGGCATTGCCATTGACTGCCACAGGAAGTAATTTGTTATGGTACAGCAGTCCGACGGGAGGAACCGCAAGCACCACTGCGCCAACACCCAATACCACAGTGGCAGGCGTAACCAATAATTATGTGAGTCAAACCGTTAACGGATGTGAAGGACCGCGCGCGTTACTGAGCGTTACCGTTTATGCTACGCCGGCGCTGCCTGTAGTCACGAGCCCCGTTACTTATTGCCAGAACGAACTGGCTGCGGCTTTGTCGGCGACAGGTTCTGGTTTGTTATGGTATACTTCGGCTACGTCTGGAACCGGGAATGCCTCATCGCCCATACCAAGTACTGCATCTCCAGGAACCACCAGTTATTATGTAAGCCAAACCATCAACGGATGCGAAGGCCCGCGGGCGGCTATTGTAGTGGTGGTTAATCCAACGCCAGTTGCTCCGATTGTAACCACGCCCGTGAACTATTGCCAGAACGACGCAGCGACACCTTTAGCTGCGACGGGTGCTAATTTATTGTGGTATGCCGCGGCTACCGGTGGACTGGGAACCGCTACTGCGTCTGTTCCGAGTACGGCGACAGCTGGCACTACCAATTATTATGTAAGCCAAACCGTGAATGGCTGCGAAAGCGCGCGCGCTTTCATTGCGGTGACCGTCAATCCAAATCCATTACCCACACCGCAAGACGGAACCGTTTGTATCGATCAAAACAGTACAGTGACCAACACTTATACGCTAGATGCGGGGCTGACAGGAAACTACAGTTACGAATGGTTTACGGTTAATGGTACGAGTAATACACCAATTGCCGGAGCCAATCAAAGCACCTACGTGGCCAGTGCTGCCGACGTGTATGGCGTTAGAGCAACCGATTTGGTTACGGGTTGCCAATCTGCGGTAGTTACTGCTACTGTTGGCTTGGCTCCTTTTCCTACGGCAATCAGTGTAGTTTCTTCGGACTATTTTGAAGACGACCAGAGAATCACCATAGAAGTGGCGCCTGCGGGGAACTATCTCTACCAATTGGATGATGGTGCTCTGCAAAGCCAGAATGTTTTTATAGATGTTGCACCCGGAACATATACGGTACATATCAAAAGCGAATGCGGTGATTATACCCGTGAGGTGACCCTGCTTGATTTCCCGAGATTCTTCACACCTAACGGAGACGGATACAACGACCACTGGAATATTTTTAGCCTGAATGGTCAAGCTAAGGCAAAAATTTATATCTTTGACCGACTTGGAAAACTGCTCAAAGAAATCAGCCCTTCTGGCCTTGGCTGGGACGGAACATTCAATCAGCAAGCTATGCCGTCATCTGACTATTGGTTCATCGTTCATTATGAAGATCAGTATAATGTCAGCAAGATATTTAAGTCCCATTTTGCATTAAAACGATAGATAAAATGAATTTAAAAAAGTTATTGTTCTTAGCCGTTTGCCTGATTTCGCAAATCTCATTTTCACAGGAAGGCGTTGCGGTTTATTCAGACTACTTGTCAGACAATTATTACCTATTGCATCCTTCCATGGCCGGTGCCGCGAACTGTGCCAAGTTACGCGTAACAGCCCGCCAGCAATGGTTTGGGCAAAAGGATGCTCCGGCAATGCAAACGGTGAGTTTTAATGGGAGCCTTACCGAGCAGTCGGGAGTGGGTGCCATCGTTTACAACGATAAAAATGGTTACCATGCACAAAAGGGAGTCAAATTAACTTACGCGCACCACATTATGTTTTCAAGGGACAATGTAGATTTGAATCAACTTTCTTTTGGTTTGAGCGTTGGTTTGGTACAGAGTACATTGGACGAAACCGAGTTTTTGAGATCGGGAGATTTTGATCCTTTTATTAACGGAACGATTGTCCAGAAAGATTCTTACTTCAACGTTGACGTGGGAATGTCTTACAACTATCTGGATTTTTACGCACATCTTACTTTAAAGAACGCGATTGAGACCCGTAGGGAGATTTACTCGGAGTATGAAAATGACAACATCCGTAAAATCATTGTCAATATGGGGTATACGTTTGGTAATGAAGATGAAGGCTTGCAATGGGAACCCTCCTTTATGTTTCAATTGGTCAACCAAACCAAAGAGAAATCATTCGACGCCAACCTAAAGGTTTACAAGCCGATGGATTTTGGAAGGATTTGGGGCGGCTTGTCTTACAGAAGAAGTCTGGATGGTGCAGAGTATATAGAAAACGGTTCGCTGCAAACTCAAAAATTACAATTCATTACGCCAATTGTAGGCGTTAACTATAAGAACTTCATGTTCTCATACACTTACTCTCACGTTACCGGCGCCATCAAGTTTGACAATGGCGGATACCACCAGATTACCTTGGGTATGAATCTTTGGTGCAAACAGGAGAGATACCACTGTAAATGTCCAGCAATCAATTAATAACTGTCCCGATTTATTCGGGACAATTTTTTTATA
>JAKQJQ010000336.1 GCA_029561105.1 Bacteroidota bacterium | reverse complement strand
GCTTCTCGCGGAACCAACGGCCAAATCATGCAAACCGATGGTGTCGGAAATGTTTCCTGGGTGAATAACACTACATCGGATGCCGATTGGTTTGAGGTTGGTGGATTAACTCCGGCCAATTCTATTTTAGACAATATTTTTACCGGTGGCGATGTATCGATAGGGAAAGCTACCGCCGCTACTGGCAAAGTCGATATCGAAGCCGACAACAAGATCGTGACGTTGGTTTTAGACAACAATAACGCCACTACGGGATTGAAAACGGGGATCGAAAACAACATTACCCTAAACACCAACAACCCTTTTTCTGCGGGCATAACCAATAATGTAAGTGGGGATTCGGGTTTCAAATTTGGCGTTACCAATCATTTCAACGTGAACAACACAGGACCCACCATCACAGAACTAGGCTACAACACAGACTTTGCGTCGACTGGCAATGTCAATTTTATAGGAAATCACAACTTCGTTATCCCTTCATCCAACAATACCGGAACCATTACCGGATATCTAAACACCGTTGGGAATGCCGCCATTGGTGCGTTTACCGGGCTGGCGAACGACCATTCTGTAACCAGCAACTCCCTAAAAAGGGGGATACTCAACAGTTTTACCGGTGGCGGAACCGGTGATTACAACGGCCTCACTAATAGCTTCACCGGAAATGCCAACGGGGAATTTATCGGGATCAACACGACCATTAATAGCGCCGGAACCGGCTTGAAATACGGTGAAAAAATTGTAATCGATAACACCAGCGGCGGGATCCACTGCGGGATTTATGCCGATGTGACCAAAGCCAACAGTTACGCGGGTTATTTCCTCGGAAGGGTTTCCTTAGGGACCACGGCAGGGAATAGCTATATAATGCCGTCCTCGAGAGGAACCAACGGCCAAATCATGCAAACCGACGGTGTTGGGAATGTTTCCTGGACCAATGCGCCCACATCAGATGCCGATTGGTTCGAAGTAGGCGGAACCACTCCAGCCAACGCCATTACCGACAACATTTACACCTCAGGCGATGTTTCAATAGGCAAAATCACCGCAGCAACCGCCAAAGTAGACATCGATGCGAACACCAAATTAAATACTTTATCATTAGAAAACGTAGGTGTAGCTGTTGGTACTAAAAACGGAATCTCGAACTCGGTACTCGCTGCGGCTAGCAACAACGCCTCAAGTGGTATCTTAAATGCGATGTCTGGATTGGCAGTGAACAAATATGGAGTCAATAACGGCTTTGTCACAAATAATTTTGGAGCCAACATTGCTGAAACCGGAGTCAACAACAATTTCTTGTCCGAAGGCAATGTGAGTGCGATAGGTGTCAACAACAATTTCGCCCCGATTTCAATCAACAACAGCGTCTTTACCGGATTCAAAAACAGCTTGTCGAGCAACAACAGCACCAACCAATTTGTGGGTTTGGCGAACTATATTTCCAATGCAACCAACAACCAGCAATATGGTGTGCTCAACGCGTTCTCCGGCGGCGGAACCGGCGTGAGGTATGGCATCAGGAATGACCTCAGCGGAAACCCAACGGGCGACATTCATGGCATCTACACCGACATCACTTCGGTGGGAATCGGAAACAAATACGGCGAATGGATTACCATAGCCAACACCGCGCCCGGAACGCACTACGGCATTTACGCCGACGTCACCAAATCCAACAGTTACGCGGGTTATTTCCTAGGCAAAGTAGCTGTCGGAACCACAGTCGCAGACAACTATACACTACCTGCTTCCAGAGGAACCGCCAACCAAATCATGCAAACCGACGGCTTGGGGAATGTTTCCTGGGCAAACGACAATCGTTGGGGACTTACCGGCAACGCAGGAACCGTTTCGGGCACCAATTTCATCGGCACCACCGATGCGCAGGATTTGGATTTTCGGGTGAACAATGTGGTTAAAATCAGGCTTACCCAAAAAGGCCAAATGTCTTTTGTGAATTCGGGCGGATCTGTTTTTGTGGGCATCAATGCCGGTGACAGCGACGATTTGACCAGCAACCAGAACACTTTTGTTGGCGCCACCTCCGGACAACTAACCGACACCGGAAACCTCAACACCGCCATTGGCCACGCCTCGCTCAATATCAATACATCGGGACAAGGCAACAGCGGATTGGGCAAAAGTTCGCTGCTCACCAATACTTCCGGAAGCAACAATACCGGTCTGGGCCGATTGGCCGACGTGGGTACCTTTGCTTTAAGCAACGCTACGGCAGTAGGGTTCAACGCTACCGTTTCGACTTCGGATAAAGTGCGATTGGGAAGCGCGACGGTGACGGTAGTTGAAGGACAGGTTCCGTACACCAATCCGTCGGATGCGCGATTTAAATTCAACGTACAGGACAATGTGCCTGGTTTGGATTTCATCGCAAAACTAAAACCCGTCACCTATAATTTCGACACCCAAAAATTTAGCGATCACGTCAATAAAA
>JAKQJQ010000335.1 GCA_029561105.1 Bacteroidota bacterium | reverse complement strand
CGCAAAACTCGAACCTTCCATGACGTCTTTCTTGAAACCTTTGAGCTTGTCTATGACCTTTTGACGGTCTTCTGCCGAGATTTTAGGTGCTATTACAATTTGAGAAACTTCTAATTCAGCACCAAAAACCGGCAAATCTGCTGCTGGTATTTTTTTAAAAAACGTACGTACCTCCTCCGGTGTGATCTCTACACCATCTACAATTTTTTTTTGCATTTCTGAGGCAAGTCGGTTTTGTTTGATGATCTCGAACAAATCGGTGCGAAAGTCTTCTTCATTGGCTTTCTTGAAATACGCCACCACTTTGTCCATCGAGCCCAATTGCTCTACCATATAATTGACCTGTTCCTCCATTTTGCTTTTGACCTCGTCATCGGTTACGATGATACTGTCCTGTACGGCCTGGTGTGCGTAAAGTTTGTCTTCTAGCAGTTTGCCTAACATTTGGCAGCGTGTGATGTCCTTAATCGAATTGCCTTGGCTGGTAAGTTCCAGGAAAGACTTGTCGATATCTGAATCAAGGATGATGTAATCGCCCACCGTGGCAATGACACCGTCTACTTTTTGCCTGAGCCCTGAAACCACTTTGGGTTTTACAGTGTCTTTGATTACCTCTTGCGCACCTGCACCAACGGCAAGCAGCAATAGGCAAATAGCAAGTGCCATTTTATTATTTATAAATCTCATACTTTTGGTCTTTAATGGCATCATCGGTGATTTCCTTTTCAAATTTTCTAATTAATTCTAACTTTCTTTTATTGACAATAACCTCCTTGAGCGTTGGCTTTAAGAATTCAAAGGGCGCAACTTGGTTTTTTTCTATGACCGATCGAATTTTTACCAGGTACATGTCTAATGAATCCTGCTTTTGTATCGACTTGCCCGACACGATATACGCATCGCGGTTGTCAGGGTTGATGAACGGCAACTTGCTGTATATCTGGTTCACTTCTACCCAAACCGAGTCGTTCATCGCGAAGCTTTTCAACTGCAGCGCATAGGTTTCCCAAAATTTTTTGTCGGATTTCCTAAAATCAAAAAACTTGCTTTTGATGGTTTCATATTTAGGATTGTCCTTAGAGAGGTTGATGTAACGCAACCTAACGAGCGTGCCATTGGTCTTGAAATTCTCCTTATTCTCGTCGTAATAGGCCTTCAACTCTTTCTGGGTCACGACGGTGTCTACCGAGCGTTTGACAATCTCATCCAGATAAGCCTTGGTGTATAAATCTACTTTGTATTGCCCGATGAGTTCATCAAATTCGGCTTTCTTTGACGAATTGAGGTTGACCTCGGCCGCATTGATCAGCAGTTTGCGCGAAGCCCATCGATCAATATAACTGCGCACGATGGCAATACTGTCTTCTTTAGAAGTCCCCGCCGGAACCAGCTCTTTGATTTCTTCGGCATACAGGTAACTGTCATTGACCCTGGCAATCGCGTGTGGTTTGGCTTCTGGTTGGCCACAAGAGCACAACAACAAAAACAATCCAATGACGACTGCGCCGCTTTTCATTATTTTTTCAGCTCACGTTTTACCCGTTCAAATACCTCAGGGAACGTCTTTACCGTAAACTCTTTCTTGAGGTCGGATACCCAGTTCTGCTCCAGATATTGCTGGTAATCATTAATCGCCTTGCCTTTGCTTTCGTCAAGAGTCTTCTGGCCTTCGGGCAATACTTTGTTGACTTTGGCCACAAAGTAATATTCACCTTCCTTGATGATTTCTGAAACGCCGGTTTCAAACTTGATGTTCTTGGGCAAAGCTTCGTTGCCTTCTTCAAAAACGCCGCTGTTGGTCATCAGGTTCACCTTGTCTTTGGTGTTGAGCTTTTCCTTGAGCTGCTCTGGAGTGCTGTTGGCCTTTAGCATTTTCTGGGCATTTTTGATCACGTTCATGTCTGTCGATGAAGCGATGGTTACATCCAGTCTTTTTTTCCAGTTGTAATTGGCTTTGTTGGCTTCGAAGAAATTCTTGAGGCCAATCGTGTCTGTTTTAGAACGTTCCCAAATT
>JAKQJQ010000329.1 GCA_029561105.1 Bacteroidota bacterium | reverse complement strand
TAGACTGGTTATGGCGAAGTTTGCCAATGTCCGGGATGTTTTTTCGTCCAAACTACATGGCGGATGTCAGGACGATTTGATACAACAAATGCAGGAGTTAAAGCGGCTCGGAGAGAAGGCGCGCTCGTTTTGGGTTGCGGCCTATCCATCCGACCCGGTATGGATTGAGGCAAGGGGAGACCGCGAAACAAATACAAGGTACGCGCTTGTTTATGATATTTCTGTTCCCTACGATGCCAACCCGCACGAGCCTCCTTTTAGTGCCGGCTCCATGGTTGCCATGGATGACCTGGATATTCAAGTAGAACATGGAATTTGGACAAGCTACAAGCCGAAAACCGTTGCGGATTGCGTCAGAATTTCAAACCAATATGGCGCTCCATACATTGAGTTCAACGAGGTCAAACAAAGCACGGACGATGCTCATGTGTCCGGTGTGGCGATTCAAACCGCATTGGCATATCTCACGTTTGGAAATGACAGCGGGAATGCACAACGGGCAGGGATGCGATTTCAATTAGTGGGATCACAAACGGTTCGCTGGACAATTCTAAAAGCCTATATTCGTTATATTCAATATGCCGCCGATGCCAACGTGAATTGTAATATATCCATCAGCCATCAAATGTCCACTCCAGTTAATACGTTTAGCACATACGCTGATTTTGTGGCAAGAACACGATCATCAACAAAAGTATCGTGGACGGTTCCAGCCTTTACCGGAGCCGGAACAGTTGGATGGACGCCAGATATTTCAACGGTTGTTCAATCTTACATTGATAACATTGTATTTGGGGTGCCTCATCCACAAAGCCTAGTTATATTCTTTGACAATAACGCGTCCACGATGAACGCATTCCGCAGGATTGCGTCATTTGAACACGCCACCTATGACCCACCCCAACTTTGGGTTTATACACTGGAGGGCGGATGGAGCATCTATGGCATGGAACCAACGTGCGATGATTTATCGGTGTTTATTTGCAACAAACATACACAACAGAACATCACACACGCCATTTATTATGACGCATCTACGGGGACTTATAGCACA
>JAKQJQ010000328.1 GCA_029561105.1 Bacteroidota bacterium | reverse complement strand
GGCAAAACGCGAGCAGGACGAAGTATATTCGCCTGAAAATAGGACCTGAAAAACTTGTCGTATCGCTCAAAACGCCGCTTGCCTGAAACTCATGAATTATGCGAGAATGGGGTTCAACGAATGCATGGTTCAATGCAGTGTGCTAAACCTGTAAGGTTTTGAAAACCTTACAGGTTTCCGGTAGCGAAACGCTTCTGAACTCTGTAGACCGTATCGTCTTCTCCCGACGTCACCACAATTGCAATGCAATCCGTTGCTTGAACCACATTGGCGAAGTTTAACGGGTTTCAGTTGCTTGTAGTTTTGCCTGAAACAACGCCTCGAGGTTTCTTTTCTTTTCCGGCCCGGTCACCCTCCTTTTTTGCCGGAATCCGGTGAACCGAACAGCGGATGTACCTTCAGGGAATCGATGGGCAGAATAGCGGGCGGCTGTACCGGCCGGCTGGGGCGCAGGCGCGACAACGAGTCGCTCATGGCGTCGGTGGCTTCGGTCAGTAACAGCGAATCCACAATTTCCTCGGCTTCGCGCAGCAAAATTTCGCGGCATTCCAAAGATTTTTTTTGCCGGAAATCCTGTACCATTTCCGTCGCTTTTAGCCGGATAATTTCATCCTTGTCCTTCCCGCATCCGGAAACAATGACACAGATAAATATTGATAACAAAATATTTACTAAAACGCAAAAGGCTGGTTGTGAGCGAATTGTTTCCATGTATGTCGGCAGATAAGAAAAATACTGGTGCAAATTTAAGCCGCCGTACCGGTTCTTGCCGAAAACATTTTAATACCTGCATGGGGCACTCCTTAAATATTTATTAAAAAAAATTAAGTGTATGTGTTGGCAAATTTCGGGAGCGGCGTATATTTGCACTACCAATTTCAAAATTGGGTGTTACAACAGCAAATTCTCACCATCGTGGTGTTTTTTTAAGAAGTTTTCATTTGGTTTTTTGGGGTTATACAGGGTGCTCAGAGTAATCTGTAGTGCCCTGTTCTTTTTTATGCACCTTCGGCGCATAAAACCCTGCGCCGCCGGCGGAGGTTGATGCCGGCGCCCTTTCAGGGCTACAAATGTTGGGCTTCTCCGAAGATCTACAAATGTTGGGCTTCTCCGAAGCCTTTCCAACGAACTACCCACTTATACTACAAATGTTGGGCTTCTCCGAAGCCTTTACGAATTGCCTGGGCTGTAGATGTTGGTCCTCTCCGAAGCCAACTGTTCTCTACTTTCACCACTCACCACTTTCACCACTCACAACTCACCACTCACAACCGACCCCCACTTCGCACTTCGCACTTATGACTTCGGACTCCCTTCACCTCCCCCGCCGCCCGCGCCG